>DASQVO010000134.1:0-8593 GCA_035640715.1 Streptosporangiaceae bacterium | reverse complement strand
CGCGGGTGTCGAACCGCTCGGCCACGAAGAACGGGTCGGCGTCGGCGGGCAGCAGCGAGCCGGCCGCGCTGTTCAGCGGCCGGCCGCGCAGCGCCGCCAGCCGTTCGGGCGGGCACGCGCGCCGGTCGATGCAGGCGAGGGCCTCATCGAGCGGCAGGCCGAGCGTCGCGTCATCGGGGCCGAGCGAGAAGTCGCGCCACTCCAGCATGATGGACAGGTCGGCCGGTTCCTGCAGCTCTACGACGAGGATTCCGGCGCTGATCGCGTGCGGCATCCCCGCCGGGCAGAGCACTGTGTCGCCAGCGGCTACCGGCACCCGGTTGGTCACGGCCAGCATCGACTCGATGTCCTGGCTACGGGCCCAGCCGGCGAGTTCGGCGGCGTCGACGTCGCGGCTGAAGCCGAGATGCACCGCCGCTCCGGGCTCCGCTTCCACGACGATCCAGGCCTCCGTCTTGCCGTGCGGGCTCGCCAGGTGCTCGGCGGCGAAACCGCGGTCGGGGTGGACGTGGATGGGCAGCCGCTGCCCGGCATCGAGCAGCTTCACCAGCAACCCGGTATCGGTTCCGTACCGGGCGACGTGCTCGGGACCCAGCCACGCCACCGGGTCGCTGGCCACCGCGTCGGCCAGCAGGCAGCCATCGGGCAGGCGGGTCATCCCGTCGTATTTCGTGCCGAACCGGGAGGTCACCGACGCGATCCAGTCCTCGGGCCGGTCTTCGTGCCCGGAGGTCCCGCGGAACCGATCGATCCGGCCGGCACCGCGGTAGAACATCTCCGGCATGTTGGGCCCAAGCACGATCGGCTGCACGAGAATAACCTCCAGAAACGACGTGGCTATCCGGCCGGGTGCCAGGTCTTGAACCACCCGTCTGGCATTGCCTCAATGACATCAGGCAGGGCTACGCTCCGCGACATAGGGGCGGCCGTTGGCCCGGGTGATGACGTCGAGTTCGCCAGCCTGACCGGGGGTGTGGCGGCACATAACGCACCATTTTGGACAAGTGGCGCGGGTAGGAACACTGACACACAGTGAATCCACGTTAGAGAGGAGACGGGTGTACCACGGCCAGGCTGACATCGATGTCTTCCCGGCCAGCATATAGGCGCGGGATCGCCGTCTAGGTGAACTCGGCTGGGAACGCACCGGCGTGCTGGAATACTGCGTCGGTGTGACCGATGCGGGCGATGTGGTTCACCCGAGCGGCGTTCCGTACTTCTGCCAGTGGGAGTCACCGGAACTCGCGCCGCAGTTCATCGAGGGTTTCCTGCGGGCATCGGATGACCCGCGCTGGGCCGCCTCCGGCGCCCGCACGCCAGCGGAATATGAGTTCTGGTCGAACAAGACCTGCGGTCTGGCGTGCCTGAAGATGATCCTGGCCTGGCGCGGCCTGCCGGTTCCCGCGACGATGCACCTGGTGGAGCGGGCCCTTGCCTGGAAGGCCTACATACCCCAGGACGATCACGTCGCCGGCCTTATCTACCGGCCGTTCGCCGACTGGGTGGGAGCGGACTACGGGATCGGCGCCGAGGTCGCGCCGGACCTGCCGGCGGAACGGCTCGCGGGGCTGGCATCGCCGGGCACGCCGGTGATTGCGTCCGTGCATAAATGGGTCCGGTGGCCGGACCGGAATCCGCCCGGGCGTGGCGGGCACCTTGTCCTGGTGACGGGCGCCGCCGGCGGGCTGGTACGCCTGCACAATCCGTCCGGGATACCGGGGGCCAGCCAGCAGGATGCGCTGGTCAAGATGGCCGACTTCGGCAGATTTTTTGCCCAGCGCGGCGTGATCATCCGCGGCTGAGCACGCGGGGGCGTGGGGCGATACAGGGCGTGGCCAGCCTGGCCCTGGCGTTGGTGTGGCAGCTCATGTTCGCCTGGTTGCTGGAACGCCAGTCGAAGCGGCTGAAAAGACTGCGGGCCGAGATTGCCAGGCGTCACATGGCTGCTTGACCTGAGCGCGTTCCGCCCCCGTAACCGTGACGCCCCGCCCGGGCCCGGGGTGACGAGACGTCAGGCGCTGAAGCCAGGGATGCCCGTGCCGTTCAGTGTGGTGGTGACGTGCAGGAATGCCGGGCCGGATTTCGCGCAGGCACGGAAGGAAAACGGGATCTCCGTAGCCGTGTAGTCATTCGGCGGGTAGACGCGCAACGCGACGGCATTTGCCGGGTGGCAGGCCGACGACGGGTAGTTGCCGACGTTGGTGATCCGCAGTTCAACATGGGCGGTCGCGCCGGGATTGAGGGTTATCAGCTGGTTCGGATGAGAGGCGACACGGGTCGCCGCGCTGCCCAGCTGAACGCTGCCTCCGCCGAGCGCCGATACGCCCGGGTACCCGTAGAGTGTGCAGGCCTGGTGCGAGATATTGGAAAGCTCGAGCTGGTAACCGGCGCCCCCGGCGTAGCCGTTGCCCGGGACGCCTAGCCAGGCGGTGAGCGCGGTCGTCGGGCAGTGCGGTGGCGCTGCCGCGGCTGGTGCGGCAGGCCGGCCCGGCGCCGCCAGGGCGATGGCCGGGATGAGCAGCGCCGCGCCGGTCATGGCGGCGGCAGTGAGACCGCGCCGCGTTGCGCGGGTATTCAGCTGCATGGTTGTCTCCTCTCGGGTTAGGGCCAGGTTCGGCCGGTAACCGGACACTGTGCCCCATCACGTGAGATAAGACGACAATCTGGCCGAGAAGGTTGTATCGGGAAGCTGGAGCCTGAATCCCAGGATGGTCTATAGGGCACGAACTCCGGCCGACCGGTCCGTAGCACCTATTAGCACCCGGTGCTACTCTCATTGAGTGAGTGGCTATCCAGAGATCACGCAACGCGACCTGCGGACCAGATCGCGGGAGATAATGGATGCGGTCGAGCACGGGCAGTCCTTTACCGTTACCCGGGACGGGCACCGTATCGGGGAGCTGATCCCGCTGCGGCAACGCCGCCGGTTCGTCCCGCGGCAGGAGTTCATCGCTATGTCGCGCAACGCTCCAGCTATCGATCTCGAGGCGTTCAGAGCTGATCAGGACGCTGCGCTCGACCACGAGGCTGTCAGCTCTTATGAGCGGTGAGCGTCCCCGGCAGGGCATGCTCGATACCAACATCCTGATCTTGCGCACGTGGATCGATCCCGCCGAGTTGCCAGATGAGATGGCAATCAGTGCCATTACCCTGGCGGAACTGTCCGCAGGCCCGCACGAGGTCCGCCGTAACGACGAGCAAGACAGGTACGACGAACGTGCCGAACGTGCCCGGCGCCTTGAGGTTCTGCAGCGTGTCGAGAACGAATTCGACCCCGTGCCATTCGATGCAGAGGCGGCCCGCATCTTCGGCCGCGTGACGGCAGCCGTCATCGCCGCGGGCCGTAAGTCGCGGGGGAGAGTCGTCGATTTGATGATCGCATCGACCGCGATCGCCGAAGGGCTGCCTTTGTTCACGACCAACCCCGATGACTTCGCCGGCCTGGGCACCCTCACCCGTATCATCCCCGTCACCAGGCCGTCCGTCCCGCATGAACGGTCCTCCCGCTGAAATCGCAGGCTCGCCGGACAGCAGGCAAGTCGCTGACGCTTACCCGGCATAGCGTGCTGATCGTGCGCCGCGGGGATGCTCAGCGGGTGCCGGGCGCGCTGGGCGTGCTGGGCAAGTCCTGGCGATGCGCCCACGCGGCGATGTTACCCCCGTCGATGGCTACCGCGAGCAGGTCCGGGAACGCGTCGGGGGTGCACGCGAACGCCGGCACCCCGAGTTCGGCCAGCGCCGCCGCGTTGCCGGCGTCGAACGCGGGCGCCCCGTCGTCGGACAGGGCGAGCAGCACCACGACCCGCACCCCGGCCGCATCCAGGGCAGCGATCCTGGACAGCATCTGCTCACGCACGCCGCCCTCGATAAGGTCGGAAATGAGCACGAAGATCGAGTCCCGCGGCCGGGTGATGAGCGTCTGGCTGTAGGCGATCGCCTTGTTGATGTCGGTGCCGCCGCCGAGTTGCGTGCCGAAGAGGACATCGACCGGGTCGGCCAGTTTCCCGGTCAGGTCGACCACGGCGGTATCGAACACCACCAGCGAGGTCTTCAGCGCCCGGATCGAGGCCAGCACGGCACCGAACACGGACGCGTAGACGACCGAGGATGCCATCGACCCGGACTGGTCGATCGCGAGGACGACATCGCGGGCCACGGCCTGCTGACGCCGCCCGTACCCGACCAGGCGCTCGGGGACCACCGTGCGGTGCCCGGGCAGGTAGCGGGACAGGTTCGCGGCGATCGTCCGGTTCCAGTCGATGTCCCGCAGCTTTGGCCGCCGGGACCGCGCCGCCCGGTTCAGCGCGCCCGACACGGCCGTGCGGGTGCGGTCCGCGATCCGGCGTTCCACCTCGGCCACGACGGCGGCCACCACCTGCCGCGCGGTCGCCTTCGTCGTCTCGGGCATGACCCGGTTCAGGCTGAGCAGGGTGCCGACCAGGTGCACGTCGGGCTCGATCGAGGTGAGCAGTTCGGGTTCGAGCAGCAACTGCCGCAGGTTGAGCCGGTCAATCGCGTCCCGCTGCATCACCTGCACGACGGTGGAGGGGAAATAGGTGCGGATGTCACCCAGCCACCGGGCGACCGTCGGGGCGGAGGCCCCCAGGCCCGCGGACCGTGGCCCGCGCCCGCTGGGTTGCGGGCCGGCGTCATAGAGGGCGGTGAGCGCGGCATCGACCGCCTGGTCGGCCCGGCTCAGGCCTGCGCCGAGACCGGGGCCGAGACACGGGCCGGCCGGGGCGCCGAGCAGCAGCCGCCACCGCCGCAGCCGCTCGCTCTCGGCCACCCGGCCGCCGGGTTCTGGAGCGTGGCCGGGAGCTGTCCTGTCCGGAATGCTCATCGGACTCCTCCGAGGATGGCGGCGACGGTGCGCAGCGCGCCGGCGGCCCGGCCGGCATCGACGAGCTCATCCGGGCCTGCCCGGCCCGGCGCCCCGCCGGTGAGGTGCCGGACCGCGTCCGCGATGTTGGCCCGCTCGGGGGCAGTGAATCCGCCGAACGTGCGCCGCAGCAGCGGCAGCACGTCCATGAAGTCCTGGCCGGCCAGCGTCGCGACCCAGCTGTCGAGGACACCGAGCAGGTCCCGGTCGTGGACCAGCAGCAAACCGCCGCCGGACAGGAAGCCTTCCGCCCAGGCGGCCTTGCCGGCGGCGGGTATCCCGATCGACAGCTGCGCGGCGAACCGGCGTGCCGCCTCCTCCCACGGCAGGACGCCGGCGTCGGCGAGCAGCCGGACGACACGCCCGGCGAGCAAGCCGTGCACATCGCGGCGGTCGGCGAGCACGGTCAGCGCCGCGATCCACCGGTCGCGGGTGGCCCGGCCCCGGTCGTCCTCGGCGTGCAATCCGAGCGCGGCCTCCATCCCGTCCAGGGTGGCCCGCAGCGCCGCGGCGGCATCGTCGGCCAGGCTGGTGACGGCGGCCGGCAGCCCGGCGCAGATGCGGGCGGTGAGCGCGTCCACGACAACGAACAGCGCCGTGGTGCTGGTGCCGCGGACGTCGCCGTAGCGGGCCGCGCGCACGAGCGCCGGAACGGCGGCCATCAGATGCGCCACGTCGGAATCGGCCGCAGCCTTCGCATCCAGTGCCCGCAGCACCGGGCCGAGCGCGCCGGGCAGGTCGGCGAGCAGCACCCCCTCGACCGCCGCGGTGACGGTGCCCAGCTCCCCGGCTGACCTGGCCACCTCGATGATCTTCGCGGCGGCGGCGGTGGCGACGGTGGTGCCCCAGGGCGCGGCGTCGATGATGGCCACCGCCAGCTCGGGACGCCACCGCAGCGTCCACGTTTCGCGGAACGTGCCGGTACCGCGGACCTGATCCGCGGCGACGGTACCCCAGCCGATGCCGAGCGCGGTGAGCCGGTGCAGCAGGACCGAGCGGGCCCGGTCGGTGTCCTTGCGCAGGTCGAGCGCGAGGGTCTGCTCCAGCGGGCCGATCTTCAGGCGCAATGCCCTCGCCTGCGCGCGCAGGTCGGCCTCGAGCGGGACGGCCGGAGCGGAGTCGGGTACCGCGCCGAGCAGTTCGCCCACGACGAGGTCACGGGTGACGAACGCGGCCGCGAACTCGTCCCCGTCGCACATGACCGACTTGGTCGCCTCGCTCACCTCGGCCAGCCCGGCCAGCGGGCGGCCGCGCAAGGCGGCGAGAGCCTCGGCGAGCCGGACGGCCTCGATGATGTGCGCGGAGGACACCGGAAGGTCATGGTCCCGCAGCACGCGGGCGACCTTGGCCAGCCAGCGGGTCACGGGCTGCTCAGGAGTGGTGAACAGGTGGTGGTACCAGCCCGGCGAGCTGACCCCGGCGCCGTACCCGGAAGCTGCCGCCAGCCGGGAATGCGTCCACGGCACCCAGGCGAGGGCCGTTTTCCGTTTCGGCATTCCGCGCAGCAGCGCGGCGTCCGCCGACGCGGGAGGGAGTTTCCCGGTCAGCGCCGGGGCATGCCAGGCACCGCACACCACCGCGACCGTCCCGGGCGTATCCTTCAGGGCGCTGCGCAGGGCCTGGCGCATGTGCGCCTCACGGCGCTGCTCGTTCAGCTGCTCGGCCGGGGATGTCGTGGGCGCGTCCGCGCGCAGCTCAGCCATGGCCTCAGTCACTGCGGTGAACGGTGACGGGCCGTCCAGGCGGGATTCGATCACGTCGTCCCACCAGCGTTCCGGATCGTCGTAGCCGGCCGCGGCTGCGAGCAGCGCGACCGGGTCGTCCCGCAGCACGGCCTCCTCCGGCGGCCCGGACTGCTCCGGCCCGGCGTCCGCGGCCGGGCCGGCATCCGTGCCCATGCCGCCTTCGGTGCCGATACCGCCTTCGGTGCCGGTGCTGCCGTCCGCGGCAGTGTCATCGTGGCTGGCGAGCAGCGCCGCGGCCGGCAGGTCACAGAACCGGGCCGGGACCTGGTGCCTGGCCGCCCACATGAGTGCCTGCCACTCGGGGGAGAACACCGCATACGGCCAGAACGCGGACACCCGCGGCGCGTCCGGCGCGTAGGCCAGCAGGGCCACCGGCGGAACCATCCCCGGATCGGCGGCCAGCTCCAGCACCGGCTCCGCGTCCGCCGGTCCCTCGATCAGCACGGCGGCCGGCTGGAGCCGGTCCAGCTCGGCCAGCACCGAACGGGCCGAGCCGGGCCCGTGATGCCGGATGCCGAAGATCGCGACCCGGTCGGTCACCCGGTCACCTCGCGGCAGGCTCGGTAGAAGTCACCCCAGCCGCGGCGTTCCCGGACGACGGCTTCGAGGTACTCGCCCCACGCGGTGGCATCGGTGATGGGGTCCTTGATGACCGACCCGACGATGCCGGCGGCCACGTCCGCTGGGCGCAGCACCCCGTCGCCGAAATGCGCGGCCAGTGCGATACCGCTGGCGATGACCGAGATCGCCTCGGCCGGCGACATGGTCCCGGTCGGGGACTTCAGCGCCGTCCGCCCGTCGGCGGTCCTGCCCGAGCGCAGCTCACGGAACACGGTCACCACCCGGCGGATCTCCTCCAGCGCCGACGGCACCTCAGGCAGCTCGAGCGCGCGGCCGAGCTGCTCCACTCGCCGGGCGACGATATCGACCTCCTCATCCTCGCTGGCCGGCAGCGGCAGCACGACGGTGTTGAACCGGCGCCGCAACGCTGAGGAAAGCTCGTTCACGCCCCGGTCGCGGTCGTTCGCGGTCGCAATGACCGAGAAGCCCTTCGTGGCCTGCACCTCGATGCCGAGCTCCGGTACCGGGAGCGTCTTCTCCGACAGGATCGTGATCAGCGCGTCCTGCACGTCAGACGGGATCCGGGTCAGCTCCTCTACGCGGGCGATCCGTCCCTCGGCCATCGCGGTCATCACCGGGGAGGGAACCATCGCCGCCCGGCTCGGTCCTTCGGCGAGCAGGCGGGCGTAGTTCCAGCCGTACCGGATCGCCTCTTCCGCCGTGCCCGAGGTGCCCTGCACGAGCAGGCTCGAGTCGCCCGAGATGGCCGCTGTGAGATGTTCGGATACCCAGGTCTTCGCGGTGCCGGGCACGCCGAGCAGCAGGAGGGCCCGGTCCGTGGCCAGGGTCGCGACGGCGACCTCGATCAGCCGGCGCGGCCCGACGTACTTCGGGGTGATGACGGTGCCGTCCGGCAGGGAACCGCCAAGCAGGTAGGTGACGACCGCATGCGGCGACATCCGCCACGATGGCGGCCGCGGCCGGTCGTCGGAGGCGATGAGGGCAGCGAGTTCGTGGGCGTAGGCCTGCTCGGCGTGCGGGCGCAGCAGCGCCGTCCCCGCAGCGTCGGAGGTGGGGGCGATGGTCAACGGATCTCCTCAAAGAAGGCGCGGCGCAACGCGATGATGCCGGCGGCGCGGCGCAGCGCCACCGACCAGGACGGGAGACAGGGGGCGGCGCTGGCCAGCCGCATCAGGTCGGCGGCGTAGTCGATCCGGCCGGTGACGGGCAGACAGCGAGCGGCCGCGGTCACGAGCTCCCCGGACCAGCGGGACCGGGGCGCTGAGGGGAGCGTGCGGCGCAGGGTCGCGATGACCGCGTCGGCGAGGGAATCTGGCCACGGCGCGGGACAGCTGGTGACCTCGGCGATCGCGACGGAGGAAGCCGTCACCCCGGCGAGGAGGGCCGC
>DASQVO010000133.1:0-8733 GCA_035640715.1 Streptosporangiaceae bacterium | reverse complement strand
CTCGGCGGCCACCTGGCGCTGCACAGCCCGCCCGGTCAGGGCACCACCCTTCAGGTCCTGCTCCCGGTGGGGCAGGCCTGCCCGCCCGCGGCAGGTGGGGCGGGCCCAGGCGCCGCACACGGCGCGCACGCGGCGCCACCGCGGCCGCGTTCGCACTGACCGGATGTTCCCGGCGGACCCCCGCGGTCATGCCGTGGCCCGCACCGCCCGCAGCCGGATCGCGCGGGCGGCGACGTGCCGGGCCAGCCGGGATTCGGCCTGCGGGGTGCCGCCGGTGATCGTGGCGGGCGCGACGAGAGCGGCCAGGACCACATCGCACAGCTCACCGGCCTGTGGGGTGCCAGAACTGTGCCGCTGGCTGTGACCTGGGCTTTCAGGCGGCTCGCTCGTATTCGTTGAGGAGGCCGCCGAGGACTGGCCGGCGCTTGATCTGTTCCTGGGAAAGATCGGCCACGGGGTGGTCGGGCCGTGGTGGCTGGCATCTGAACTTGTGCGTGCCGAAAACCTCGTCCACGTCATGCGACCAGGCGATATTCGTTGATCATGCCACCGGCGCGAGTCTGTCTTCGTGCGCGGTCACGACCGTTCGGTCAGCTTGCCAGGTATTTCTCGAATGCTTCCCTGGCGAGCTGGGAGACGGTCTTGCCTTCCCGCGCGGCGCGTTCCTCGGCTTTGCGCCGCAGGCTGGCGGGGGCGCGGAACGACACGTGGGGGGAGTGCTCATCGTCGCCTGATAGTGACGGCCGTCCGACGCGGCGGGCCCTGGCCAGGTCATAGCCTGCCTCGGCCTCGTCCGCCAGGCGCTCGATGACCTCGGGGGTCAGCGGGGTGCCGTCCTTGGTGACGGACGTCTTGCGGCTGGTGCTCATGGCGTGCCCTCCTTGTAGAAGGGGCGGTACTTGTTACGGAGGTCCATCACGTGGATCACGTACAGGCTGCCGTCGTCCAGTTCGACCGCCATCACCTCCAGCGCCCGGCCGGTGGTCATCGCCCAGGAACACGATCCGCTCATCACGGCCCTCCGGGCCTGGAACGGCGAACGTGGCCCGCGGGTTGCGGATCACATCGAGGGCGCGGGCCTTGCCGACCTTGTGGCGCCGGGCGGACGTGGCGAACTTGACCCTCACCTCCACCTCCTAATTATGGCACACGAAACTACGGGCGCGTGACCTGTCGCCGGACCGCGTGACATCCCGGTCTGACCATGCGTCCGGCTCGTCCTCGGATTACTTGACGCACGAGTCCGGCACCGGCCCGGGGAGCGGTCCCGGGCTGGGTTCCGGAAGCTACGTCATGCCCGCTGGCGGGTTCCCGGTCAGAGCGCCCCAAGGCGTCAGTGGAACCAGTGGGGAACATGGCGGCGCTAGGAGCATGGCGGCACGCTATCGGCGCAGGTCAAGACATGGTTGTAGGCGTACGGTTGGACTCTCTGTAAAACCGTCGGCTCAGCGCCCGCGGGAACCGGCACCGTCAACGTGACAGTGACCACGCCCGGGGGGACCTCGGCCATGTCGGCCAGGGACCGGTACCGCTACAGCTGAGCGGGCACGCCGGAACTGCCCGGCGCTCAGCATGGCCTTGCAGGAACGAGCCTGGGAGAACGCAGAACCATCCTTCTCGGGCAGCTTTCACGCGTCGAGCTATCTGACAGGAAGCGCCCATAAGGCGGATATTGCACGCCTGTTCCCAGGATGGCGGTGACGCTTCGTGACGAAGTCGGCGTCTTCGGGCCGCCCGCCCCTCGCTGTAGCTGTTGTCGTCCGGTCTCAATGAGCATGGCAGGTGAGTCCGTTGCTGATGTGGGACGCTGCCAAGCCGGCTGAGACGTGGATCGTGGATTCGTCTCAGTGTCTCTGGCATCTGCTGGGGTGCTGATGCTGCTGGCTCGCCGGAATAGCGCTGTCAGCAGGAAGCGCAGTACTGTCTTGCTGGAAACTGTCAGCCGCGGCGTGATGCCGGCGCCAGGACCGATGAGGAAGAAGGACCATGCCTGCCCCGGGCGACCTGCGGTTCCGGGCGGCCCGCCCGGGCGACGCGCGCGCCATCGCCGGGCTGCACGCTGGCAGCTGGCAGCGTCACTACCGGGGTGCCTACTCCGATGCCTTCCTCGACAGCGACGCCGCCGGGTACCTGCTGCCGGTGTGGGCCGAACGCCTGAGCACGCCGCTCTCGCAGGCGCGCACGATCCTGGCCGAGCGCGGCGGCGAGGTCGTGGGACTTGTGCACACGCTCCTCGGCGAGGACCCCACCTGGGGCGCTTTCCTCGACAACCTCCACGTCAGGCACGGGCTGAAGAGACAGGGGATCGGAACCCGGCTGCTGGCCCTGACCGGGCAGGCTGTCCTGGACTGGTCGCCCTCGTCCGGGCTGTACCTGTGGGTCCTGGAGCAGAACTCCGATGCCCGCGCTTTCTATGCGGCGCGAGGCGGCATCTGCGTTGAGCGTGATGATGTTCCGCCGCCCGGCGGTGACCCCGCCCGGCTGAACGGCAAGCCGATGGGCCTGAGATACGCATGGCGTGACGCATCGACGCTGCTGCTGGGTCGCAGTGCTGCCGGCCCTGATCAACGCGGCTGACTCTGACATCCCTGTCGGCAGATGGTAACTATCCGCATCCTCCAAAGTCACTGCGGCAGCATGCCAGAGCCACATGGGATCTCCGCCTGATCGCGCGCCCTCCGCATAGCATCCCGCTGGCTTGATCACGGGTTGAGGCGGGGCAAGGAACGCCGTCAGCAAAGCCGCAGCCGGTTCCGGAGAAAATGACGTTCGGCGTCAGTTGGTGCGAGGTCGAGTGCCGCGCGGTAACTTTCACTCGCCTCGGACATGCGTCCGGCGCGACGCAGCAGGTCGGCGCGCGTCGCATGCAACAGGTAGTACGCGTCCAGTTGCCCGGTCTCGGCGATCGCGTCGACCAGTGGCAACGCTGCCTCGGGGCTATCGGCCATGCCGATCGCGACGGCACGGTTCAGATCCACGATCGCGCTCGGTGCCACGAGCGCGAGTTGCCCGTACAACCCGGCGATCTGTGGCCAGTCTGTTTGGGCTGCGGTCGGCGCGGTGGCATGGCACGCGGCGATAGCCGCCTGGATCTGGAACGGTCCGGCCTGGCGGCGGCGCAGTGCTCGTTCAAGGATCGTGGTGCCTTCTGCGATCTGAGCCTGATCCCATAGGGAGCGATCTTGCTCGTCCAGGGTGACCAGATTGCCGTTCGCGTCGATGCGCGCCGGCCGGCGGGCATCGTGCAGCAGCATCAGCGCGAGCATGCCGTGCGCCTCGGGCTCGTCGGGCATCAGTACCGTCAGCACGCGCGCGAGACGGATGGCTTCCTGGGGCAGCCGGGTTTTCTGCGGGTCTCCATATCCCTCGTTGAAGAGAAGGTAGAGCACATGGAGTACGGCGGGAAGGCGCTCCGGCAGCAGGTGTGCGGGTGGCACGCGAAACGGGATGCCTGCGTGCGCGACCTTCTGTTTCGCCCGGAACAGGCGTTGGCCCATGGTGCGTTCCGGCACCACGAACGCGCGGGCGATCTCGGCGGTGCTCATGCCGGCCAGGCTCCGCAGGGTCAACGCCACCTGGGCATCAAGATTCAGCGCCGGATGGCAGCAGGTGAATATGAGCTCAAGGCGCTCGTCCGAGATCTCGCTGTCGCGTGCGCCCGGCGGCGCTGGCTCCTGTTGCATTGCGGCCACCTCTCGCAGCTTTGCCGCCTCGGTCGACGTACGGCGCAGCCGGTCGATAGCGCGGTTGCGTGCTGTGGTGGTGAGCCAGGCCACTGGCTGGTCCGGTACGCCTGATTCCGGCCACTTCTGGAGTGCCTGTGCGAACGCGTCCTGGGCGCACTCTTCGGCCAGGTCCCAGTCGCCGCCGGTGAGCCGGATCATGGTGGCCACGATCCGGCTCCAGCTGTCGGCGTAGATCCCGGCGATGCGTTCTTTTACCTCAGCTGCCACTAGTCCTCGTCGTGAGCGGTCGCTGTTAATCCTCGTCGTCGGGCCAGAATGGGCGCAGCTCGATCATCCCGGCCCATGCCATCGGGTGCTTGGACGCGACGTCGATCGCCTCGTCGAGGTTGGCGCACTCGAGGATGTCGAAGCCAGCTATCTGGTCCTTGGTCTCCGCGTACGGGCCGTCGGTCAGCAGCACTTCACGGTTGCGGACGCGAACCGTGGTGGCGTCGCTCGCCGGCCGGGTGCGGCTGCCCATCAGCCTGATCCCCTTGCCATCCATTTCCGTGACCCAGTCCTCGACATCCGGGGCGCCGTCGTCCTGGCCGGGCGTGTAGTTCGGGTCCGTGCATACCAACATCAGGTACTTCATCGGGTTGCTCCCATCGCGGTATCGTCGATGACCATCGTGCCAATCGTGTTGGTCATGTCCTGGCAGTCCCACATCAGCTCTCGCTGTATCGGGGCGGTCAATGCGACCGCTACCTGTGCACCGGTAACAACATCCAAGAGCGCTCTCCTTTCGCGTTCGTCATGTCGATGACGAACGAGCAGGACGCTCTACTACAGGTAAGGCAAAACTATTTTCCTTGCAGCCGGGCTGGGCGCATCCGGCGCGGCGACGCGACTCACGTCCGCTGCCGCCAGCCGGCAGCCGCCGTTCAACGTCAGTGAGCCGCACCAGCCTTTACGCTGAGGGATCTGGCCGGGTCAGGGCAGCAGCGCCGGGCCTGCGGGGCGAGGTGCCCGGCACCGACGGCTCGATGTCCTGCCCGGGCCGATCGACTCCGTGGAGTCAGTGGGCAGTGATCGCGGCGGAGAATAGCCGGAGAAATGCCCGCCGTATGCGGCTGGCCGTGGCAAATACGCGCGCAAGAACCGATGGCCACGTCGCCGCCTCGCCGTCTTCTGCCGGGGAGTCAGAGTCGCCGTCGTGTGGCTGGGTCGCTTCGAGGATTCGGCGCTTGGCCTCTTCCTCCTGCCCTGCGATGCACTTGGCGTAGACGCGGAGCAGTACATCCGCACTATGCCCGCCCAGTTGCTGCCTCGGGCCGCGGTGTCTCGCTCAGGAAAGTCCGCTGGCGTCGGCGGCGTACCGGTTGGCGATGTCGGCGACCTCGTTAACGTAGGCGTTCGACTGGTTGTAGGAGAACACCGCCGCCCGCCAGCCCGCAGCGTTCGTCATCGTCCCTGACGCGCACAGATACCGCGCCGCAGCCAGGGCCGCGTCGTCGATCTGATCCGGGCTGGCGACGCCGTCGCCATTGCCGTCGGCACCCCATTTGGCTCAGGTAGAGGGGAGGAACTGGAGGGGGCCGACCGCATGATCCCAGCGGGTGTCACCGTCCAGCTTGCCGTGGTCGGTGTCGGGGATGGCGGCGACCGTCCCGCCGCCGAATTTGCCGCCGTCGAGCGGCACGCCAACGATCGGCTTGCTGGTGTAGCCGTTGGCGAGCAGGGTCGCGCCGCCATAAGTGCCATTGGCGGATTCCACGGTGCCGATGGCAGCCAGCGTGTTCCAGCCGAGGCCGCAGGCGGGCTGCTCTGCCTCGATGGTCAGGACGGCCGAGGCGTACGCGAGGAAGGCCCGGTCGGGGATTCCGGTCGCGGCCGCGGCCCTGGCCGCCCAGGCATGATCGACGCGGTCGAGCGGCGAGGACGACGCGGCGGCGCTCTTGCCAGCTGAACTGCTGCCAGCCGCGCCGGAGGCGTCCGCGCTCTCACCGGTTCCGGCCGCGATGGCCTGCGGCGCGACGCTCGTCACCAGCGGCACCTGCGCCGCGCTGGCCTGGAGGTGGATGATCCACACCGTGAACGCCGCCGCAATGGCGGCGAACACGGCAGCGGCGAACCCGATCCCCGCCCACGCCGCCCCGCTCGTCCTGGCGGGCCCGGGCGGGTAGGTGCCGGTGTCGTATCCGCCGCTGGTCCCGGCGCCCTCCCAGGTCATCACAACTCCAATGTCATCAGAACAGGACCGCCCACAGACTACCGGAAGCGCGCGGTAACGCCTGGGCGGCGAAGGCGAGGGCAGCCGAAGCGACCAGCTGGACGGCGATCGCCGACAGCAGCAGTTCCCCGGCACCCTGCAGCGTGGCTAGGCTGACCTGCGTGTAGTCCTGCGGGTGCCGAAAACTGCGTCACCCCGCGCGGCCTGGGCGTATTCGCGGGGCAGGGCGCCGGGCCTGTCGCGCCGGAGGACCCGCATAGTCATCACGGCCCCGGGTGTATGCGGGCGCCCGGCAGGGCGGATTCTGGTTGAGCGTCCAGGTGCTGCAGATTGGCCGATTCTGGTTGCTGAGAATGGCATTCGGAAGCCGGGTGGAGCAGTCCGTTTGCGGGCAGCGCTGGATGCGATGCTGAACAGGTCGATGACGAAGACCGGCGAAGCTCGGCGTCCGCAGCGTACCGCCCGGAGAATAGCCGGAGAAATCTAGGAGCGCCGGACGTAACGGCAGGTCAGGGCACGTATGGCAGATATCTGACCAAGAGAATCCCTGCCGCATGGCGCGCTGACCTGGCACAACAGATTCTCCCGCGAACGCGACCATCCCCGATGAGTATGGCTGTAAAACCGTCGGCTCAGCCTACGATGGTTCGGATCCAAACCAGCCAAACTGCTCCTGACCAGGTGAACCCGCCCAGATACACTTCATGTGATGGCTGCCTTGCCGGGGCGAACCCCCGACCACCGGATCAGCGGGGAGCAGGCGGCGCTGCGGCGGGTGGCGACGCTGGTGGCCCGGGCGGCGCCGCCGGAGGAGGTGTTCGCCGCGGTCACCGCAGAGGCCGGGCGGCTGCTGGGCGTCCACCACGCGAGGATGAACCGGTATGACCCCGATGGCGCGAGAACGGTGGTCGCCTCCTGGAGCAGCACCGGTCCGGCCTTTCCCGTCGGCACCCGCACACCTCTGGGCGGGCGGAACGTGGCCACGCTGGTGTTCCGGACCGGCGCGGCGGCGCGGATCGATGACTACGCCGAGGCCTGGGGCCCGGCCGCCGAGGCCGCCCGCGCGTCGGGCCTCCGCGCGTCGGTGGGGGTGCCGGTCAGTGTCGAGGGCCGGCTGTGGGGCGCGGTGATGGTGTCGTCCAGACATGCGCCGCTGCCGGCGGGCACCGAGGAGCGGCTGGCTGGTTTCACCGAACTGGTGGCCACCGCGATCGCGAATGTGCAGGCGCGCATGGAGCTGCGCGGGTTCGCTGAGGAGCAGGCGGCGCTGCGGCGGGTGGCGACGCTGGTGGCCCGGGCGGCGCCGCCGGAGGAGGTGTTCGCCGCGGTCACCGGGGAGGCCGGGCGGGTGCTGCATGCCCACTCCGCGTGGATGAGCCGGTATGACCCGGACGGCGCGAGAACGTTGGTCGCCACGTGGACGTTGGTCGCCTCGTGGAGCAGCACCGGCGCCGCCGCGCCCATCCCCATCGGCACCCGGTGGAGCCTCGGGGGGCGGAACGTGCACACGCTAGTGTTCCAGACCGGGCGGCCGGCGCGGATCGACGACTACACCGGCGCCTCGGGCCCGGGCACCGGTGTAGCCCGCGAGTTCGGCCTGCATGCGGCGGTCGGCGTGCCGATCAGCGTTGGGGGGCGGTTGTGGGGCGCCATGTTCGTGGGGTCCACGCAGGAGCCGCTGCCGGCGGGCACCGAGGCCCAACTGGCCGGGTTCACTGAGCTGGCCGCCACCGCCATCGCCAACGCCGAGGCCCAGGCCGCCCTCACCGCCTCCCGGGCGCGGATCGTGGCCACCGCCGATGCCACCCGCCGCCGCATCGAACGCGATCTGCACGACGGCGCCCAGCAGCGCCTGGTCTCCCTCGCCCTGCAACTGCGCGCCGCGCAGGCGGCGGCACCCCCCGGGACCGTCCAGCTGGTCCAGCAGCTGGACGGCCTCGCCACCGGGCTGACCGGCGTACTGGATGAGCTGCGCGAGATCGCCCGCGGCCTGCACCCGGCCATCCTGGCCGACGGCGGGCTGCGCCCGGCACTGAAGGCGCTGGCCCGCCGCTCCGCCATCCCGGTCCGCCTCGACATCCGCGTCGAAGATCGGCTGCCCGAGCCGATCGAGATCGCCGCCTACTACGTGGTGGCCGAGGCGCTGACCAATGCGGCCAAGCACGCCCACGCCACCGTCGTGCACGTCCAGGTGGCTGTCGGCGAGGGTGTGCTGCACGTGCGCGTCCGCGACGACGGGCGCGGCGGCGCCGACGTCACCGGCGGCTCGGGCCTGGCCGGGCTCAAGGACCGGGCCGAGACGCTCGGCGGCCAGATCTTGCTGCACAGCCCGCCCGGGGCGGGCACCGACGTGCAGGTGTCGCTCCCGCTTGACGGACCCACCGGGCCGGGGCTGCCAGCCGGAGCCGTCGGCCGACCGGATGATGCCGGCCGTGACCATGCAGCTGATTCCAGGCCGCCCAGCCCGGCGCGAGGAAGGTGACGGCTCCCGCGGCGGCACCGGGGGTTGTGCCGCAGGCAGGACGCTAGGCGTACCCGTGTGCGTCTTCTTTCCCAAGGACCGCTTCGCCATCGATCTTGACGCCAAGACCGTCACCTGCCCGGCGGGCGTCACCGTGCCCATCCGCGCCCGCACCGGCGGGCGTCACGCCGGGACAGCCGCGTCCGGCGCGCGTCACCGCACTGCGTGAAGGTGGCCTAGCCGTTGCAGCCACAGGAGCACCCGCTTGCGCATCCACAAGATCTCTCGCCCGGCAAGGCAATCGGAACGACGAGCAGAGGCTCAGCCCCTGGAATCGGCCTCACATACGGCAGTCCCGAAGTCGTGTCGTGTGC
>DASQVO010000132.1:0-19971 GCA_035640715.1 Streptosporangiaceae bacterium | reverse complement strand
CCTGTCTGACCGCGCTGTGAGGAGAGCAACGATATGTTCGAGAGGTTTACCGACCGGGCGCGGCGGGTTGTGGTCCTGGCTCAGGAAGAGGCCAGGATGCTCAATCACAACTACATCGGCACCGAGCACATCCTGCTGGGCCTCATCCACGAGGGTGAAGGCGTGGCAGCGAAGGCCCTGGAGTCCCTGGGGATCAGTCTTGAGGCTGTGCGTCAGCAGGTCGAGGAGATCATAGGCCAGGGGCAGCAGGCACCGTCGGGGCACATCCCCTTCACGCCGCGCGCCAAGAAGGTGCTGGAGCTGTCGCTGCGGGAGGCCCTGCAGCTTGGCCACAACTACATCGGCACCGAGCACATCTTGCTGGGCCTCATCCGTGAGGGTGACGGGGTGGCCGCCCAGGTTCTGGTCAAGCTGGGTGCCGACCTGAACCGGGTCCGCCAGCAGGTGATCCAGCTGCTGCATGGCTACCAGGGCAAGGAGCCTGCTTCGGCTGGGACGTCAGCGGAGTCCGCGCCGTCCACCTCGCTCGTGCTCGACCAGTTCGGCCGCAACCTGACCGCGGCCGCGCGGGAGGGCAAGCTCGACCCGGTCATCGGGCGCGAGAAGGAAATCGAGCGCGTGATGCAGGTGCTGTCGCGCCGCACGAAGAACAACCCGGTCCTGGTGGGCGCGCCCGGCGTCGGCAAGACCGCTGTCGTCGAAGGACTGGCGCAGAAGATCGTCCAGGGCGAGGTGCCCGAGACGATCAAGGACAAGCAGCTCTACACCCTGGACCTGGGTGCGCTGGTAGCGGGCTCGAGGTACCGCGGCGACTTCGAAGAGCGGCTGAAGAAGGTGCTCAAGGAGATCCGCACCCGCGGTGACATCATCCTGTTCATCGATGAGATCCACACGCTCGTCGGCGCGGGCGCCGCGGAGGGCGCGATCGATGCGGCCTCCATCCTGAAGCCGATGCTGGCCAGGGGCGAGCTGCAAACGATTGGCGCCACCACGCTGGATGAGTACCGCAAGTACCTGGAGAAGGATGCCGCGCTCGAGCGCAGGTTCCAGCCCATCCAGGTCGCGGAGCCGACGATCTCGCACACGATCGAGATCCTCAAGGGCCTGCGCGACAGGTACGAGGCGCATCACCGGGTGTCCATCACCGATGGTGCCCTGGTGGCCTCCGCCCAGCTTGCCGACCGCTACATCAGCGACCGGTTCCTGCCCGATAAGGCGATCGACCTGATCGACGAGGCCGGGTCGCGCATGCGCATCCGCCGGATGACGGCGCCGCCGGACCTGCGCGAGTACGACGAAAAGATCGCGCAGGTGCGCAGGGAGAAGGAGTCGGCCATCGACTCCCAGGACTTCGAGAAGGCCGCGGCGCTGCGTGATACGGAAAAGCAGCTGCTGGGCAAGAAGACCGCCAGGGAGAAGGAGTGGAAGGCCGGCGACATGGACATGGTCGCCGAGGTGAATGAGGAACTCATCGCCGAGGTGCTCGCCACGGCCACCGGCATCCCCGTGTTCAAGCTCACCGAAGAGGAATCGCAGCGGCTGCTGCGCATGGAGGATGAGCTGCACAAGCGGGTCATTGGCCAGAACGACGCGCTCAAGGCGCTGTCCCAGGCGATCAGGCGGACCCGCGCCGGCCTGAAGGACCCGAAGCGCCCAGGTGGCTCGTTCATCTTCGCTGGCCCGTCCGGTGTCGGGAAGACCGAGCTATCCAAGACGCTGGCGGAGTTCCTCTTCGGCGACGAAGACGCGCTGATCCAGCTCGACATGAGCGAGTACATGGAGAAGCACACCGTGTCGCGGCTGTTCGGCTCCCCGCCGGGGTACGTCGGATACGAGGAAGGCGGGCAGCTCACCGAGAAGGTGCGCAGGCGGCCGTTCTCGGTCGTGCTGTTCGACGAGATCGAGAAGGCTCACCCGGACATCTTCAACTCGCTGCTCCAGATCCTTGAGGACGGCCGGCTGACCGACGCGCAGGGCAAGACGGTGGACTTCAAGAACACCGTCATCATCATGACGACGAACCTCGGTACCAGGGACATCTCGAAGGGTGTTTCCGTCGGGTTCGCCAAGGCCGACGAGTCACGCAGCTCCTACGAGCGGATGAAGAACCGGGTTCAGGAGGAGCTGAAGCAGCACTTCCGGCCCGAGTTCCTCAACCGGGTTGATGACATCATCGTCTTCCATCAGCTGGCCAGGGAAGAGATCTTCCAGATCGTTGACCTGATGATCGCCAAGGTCGACGAGCGGCTGAAGGACCGGGACATGGGCATCGAGCTCCGGCCCGGTGCCAAGGCCCTGCTGGCGGAGCGCGGCTACGACCCCGTGCTTGGCGCCCGGCCGCTGCGCCGGACCATCCAGCGCGAGATCGAGGACCCGCTGTCGGAGAAGATCCTGTTCAGCGAGGTCAAGCCGGGCCAGATTGTCATCGTCGACAGTAAGGGTTCTGGGCCCACGGCGACATTCACCTTCACGGGCGTTGCCAAGCCCGGTGCGGTGCCCGACTCACCGCCGGAGGAAATCGAGTCGGCGAGCAGCACTGACGGGCCCCAGGCCCTCGGCTGACCTAGCCGCTGGCCGCCCAGGGCGGCTAACGGCCAGGCGGTAGTACGAAGTGTGATAACGGCGCCCGGACCGCGAAAGCGTCCCGGGCGCCGTTCGCTTGGGCCAGCACAGTTAGCACGGCAGCGCGTACCTGCCATCGGCAAGCGCGTCGACAAGACCGTCCGCCACAAGCCCGTCGAGCGCGCGTGCCCGTTGCAGGCGCCCCGGCCATGCCGCATCGAGCTGCCCGGCTGTCACGGGGCCGTCAGCGTCCCGGAGCACCGCCAGGAGGCGGCCCCTGCACTGGCGGTCGGTTCCCTCATAACGCTGGCCCGTGGGCCGCGCAGCGGCCCGCGGGCTCCCGGCGCTCAGCCAGGAGCAGTGCCGCGAAACCGGGCACGCCGCGCAGCGTGGCCTGGCGGCCGTGCATATCAGCGCCCCGAGTTCCATAATCCCGACCGACCATCGCGCCGCGATCCGCGGCTGCTCGGGCAGCAGTGACTCGGCGAGCCGCCGTTCGGCCGCGGACGGGCTGCGGCCCGGGAACTCCGCGCCGGTAACCAGGCGGCACATCACCCGGCGCACGTTGGTGTCAAGCACCGCGTGCCGCTGCCCGAACGCGAAGCTGGCGACCGCCGACGCCGTGTAGGGGCCGATCCCTGGCAGGGCCAGCAGCGCTTCACGGGACGCCGGAACCCTGCCGCCGTGGCGGTCCGTCAGGATTCTGGCCGTCTCGTGCAGCCAGAGCGCGCGGCGCGGATAACCCAGACGACCCCATTGCCTGACGGCTTCGCCCGCGGCATCCGCGGCCAGGGCCGCGGGCGCCGGCCACCGGCCTAGCCAGGCCTGATGAGCGGGCAGCACGCGCGCCACCGGAGTCTGCTGCAGCATGATCTCGCTGACCAGGACCGACCATGGGGATGCGCCGGGCGCCCGCCAGGGAAGGTCCCGAGCGTGATGGGAGTACCAGTCAAGGACCGGCTCGAGATAGCGGTTCGTCATGACAAAGCGCGTTATTCAAAAACCTGCTAGCGAACACAGGCCTTCCGGCCCGCGAGTGGCCGGTGCAGGTGGCAGCCGCCGCAACCACCGCGGGTCGTTCGACTAACTTCTGAGTAGAACACTGCCTGATCTTCCCACGCCAGCGCATCCGCTCGCACACGAGGATATGGTGACCAATGGCCGGCGGGTCTGCGGCCTGTACCAGGCCGAACGGATCATACTGGCCGTATGGATCCGCATTCGCTTCGTAGCAGAGGCCGAGATTACCAGGCCGACACCTACTGGCGACGCCGCTTCTTTGCCCTCGCGGCGGGCCTCGGCGTGCTAGGGCTGCTGGCCTGGGCGTTCTCCGGCGCGGTCGGCGGTAGTACTTCACCACAGGCATCCAGTACCGGTCAGGACCGCAACGGGAACGTACCCGTGGCAGCTTATGGGAGTGCCGCGGCAGGCCAGCCCGCTGGCGTCACCGGAACGCCGTCACAGCTGCCGTCGGCGTCGCTGTCGGCCTCGCCGTCGGCCTCGCCCTCCGCGTCGCCTGGAGGGCAGCATCCGGGCCAGCGGGCCGCCGCGCATTCTGCGCACGCCAAGCTGGGCGGGGCCGTTACCGGGGGACGCGTGGAAGCCTGCCCCGCCGGGGACATCGTGCTCACCCTGTTCCTGGGCAAGGCGGCCTACGGGCCGCGTGACTTCCCGAAGTTCCAGATCGACATCGTCTCAACCGACCCGGCGGTGTGCGCCTTCGACACCGGCCGCAAGTCCCTGCGGATTCTGATCACAGGCGGGAGCCGGGCGACGTGGGATTCGGGTGCCTGCCTGCACGGCGCTACGGCCCGCGTCGAGTACCTGCGCCGCGGCGTGCCGTCGATCGCCTCCATCGTGTGGGATCGCCGGCTCTTGGCCGGTGCCTGTACAGCGCCGCAGGTGGCCGCCAAGCCAGGCAGGTACGTGGTCATGGCGACGAGCGGCAGCGTGACCAGTCCCGCGAAGGCGTTCAAGCTGTGGTGAGGTACGCCGCCTAGTCACCCAGGGCGGCGGTGATCGCCTGCCGGACGTCCTCGGCTTCACGCACATCTATCAGGCCCTTAAGGCCCTCGCTCCGCACCGACGCGAGCCGGTCCTTGTGGCCCGGCTGCTGGTGCGGCGGTGACAGCGGGAGGCCCCCCGAGCCGGGCGGGACGATGGCGCGACGGAAGCCCATGCGCTCCGCCTCCGCGAGGCGCCGCGCGACGCCGCTGACCCGGCGGACCTCCCCAGCGAGGCCGACTTCGCCGATGGCAACCACGCCGGCGGGAATGCTCAGGTTCGCCACGGAGCTTGCGAGCGCCAGGGCCACAGCCAGGTCCACCGATGGCTCGGCCAGCCGCACGCCGCCGACGGTCGCCGCATAGACATCCTGCTTGCCCAGCCTGATATCGGCGTGCCGCTGCAGGACGGCGAGGACCATGCCGACCCGTGACCCGTCGAGGCCGGACGTCACTCTGCGCGGGATATCGAGCACCGACTGACCTACCAGGGTCTGGACCTCAGCAACCAGCGGCCGCCGGCCTTCCAGGGTGACCGTCACGCACGTGCCGGGGACCGGCTCGCTGCGCTGGGAGAGGAACAGGCCGCTCGGGTCGGGCAGTCCGATCAGGCCGTACTCCCCGAGATCGAAGCAGCCGACCTCGTCGGTGGGGCCGTAGCGGTTCTTCACTGAGCGGACCATGCGGAGCTGGGAGTGCCGGTCTCCTTCGAAGTGCAGCACCACGTCCACCATGTGCTCCAGCGTCCGCGGGCCGGCGACCAAGCCGTCCTTGGTGACATGGCCCACCAGGATCGTGGCCAGCGCCTGCTCCTTCGCCAGGCGGGTTAGCGCGGCGGCGACCTCGCGGACCTGCGTTACGCCGCCGGGTGCCCCATCGACGTCCCGGGCATTAATGGTCTGCACCGAATCGATGATCAGCAGTTGCGGGCGGAGGCTGTCGACGTGGCCGAGCACGGCGGCAAGATCCGTCTCCGCCGCCAGGAAGAGCCGGTCGCTGACCGCGCCGATCCTGTCCGCCCGCAGCCGGACCTGCGCTGCCGACTCTTCGCCGGTGACATACAGGACGGGACCGGACTCGGCGGCCAGCGCAGCGGCCTCCAGCAGCAGTGTTGACTTCCCGACCCCCGGCTCTCCGGCCAGCAGGAGGACGGCGCCCGGAACGAGACCGCCGCCCAGCACCCGGTCCAGCTCATCGAGGCCGGTTGGCCGCGCGCTCACCGCTGCCGCGTCAACGGCGGCGATAGGGATGGCCGGGGTGCTCACCGGGCCTGGCCCCACCGCACGGACCCCGGCCCTGGCAAGGCGGGGTATCCCAGACTCCTCGATAGTGCCCCATGCCTGGCACTCGCCGCATCGCCCGACCCATTTCGGAGCCTGCCAGCCGCACTCCGTGCAGCGGAATACGGTGCCTGCCGGTGACTTTCCCATGGCTGGCACCCTAGCGGCGGGTGCTGACATTCCCGTGCGACCCGGACGGCCCGGGCGCCGAGCCTGCCGGCAACGCGCAGGAGGACCGCCGTGGCCGCTGCCCGGAGAGCCGCCTGCGCGTGGCACGTCTGGTGTCCGGATGAAATGAGGCCCTGGTCCACATAAGCTGGCTCGACGGGGGCCCTGGTCACGCTGCGGTGGAGGGAAGGACATTGAGCGAGGCTGACAGGGCTGCCGGCACGCCCGTCGCGCTGTCCACTTCGTCCGTCTATCCTGACCGGACGCCGGATGCTTTCGAGGCTGCTGTGCGGCTCGGCTATGACGGACTCGAAGTGATGGTCTACACGGACCCGGTGAGCCAGGACGTCGATGTGCTCAGCAGGCTCGTCGACTATCACCAGATTCCCGTCCTCGCCGTGCACGCGCCCAGCCTTCTCCTCACCCAGCGGGTCTGGGGGCTTGAACCATGGGAGAAGCTGCGCCGCACCAAGGACGTCGCCGAGCGGCTGGGCGCCAAGGTCGTGGTGGTGCACCCGCCATTCCGGTGGCAGCGCGACTACGTGCGGGGCTTCGAGGAGGGCCTCGCGAGCATGGCGGAGGAGACCGACGTCATCTTCGCCGTGGAGAACATGTTCCCGCTGCGGGCGCGCGGCCGGATGATCGCGCCCTACGCGCCGAGCTGGGATCCCACCAGCCTGGAGTGCGCCAATGTCACCCTTGACCTGTCGCACACGGCCGCGTCTGGCTCGGACGCCCTCGCCATGGCCAGCGAGCTCGGCAGCAGGCTGTCTCACGTGCACCTGGCCGACGGAACGGGCACACCCAACGGCCCGTTCCCGGATGAGCACCTCGTGCCGGGCAGGGGCGGCCAGCCATGCGCCGAGCTGCTGAGGCGCCTTGCCGCGGACGGCTATCCCGGGATGGTGGTGCTCGAGGTCAACACGCGACGTGCCCTGACAAGGGACGATCGGATGGCAGACCTGGCGGAGTCGCTGGCATTCGCGCGGGAGCACCTGGCCCAGGTCCCCGCCCGCTAAGGCGGCACTCAGGTCAGTCAGCTCGCACCCTCACCTCGTATTCCGGGGCGCTCCTTGAGCGTACTGTGACCAGCGCAGCCGTTAGCTGCCCCACCACTCAGGCATGACGGCACCGCCTGGCCGCCGTCACGACGTCACCAGCTCATCTGTCACCACATCACCAGCTCATCCAGTGGACGGGCGGCCCTGGCCGGGGGCATGCTGCTCTTTATGGCAGACAAGTTCCCAGGTGGGACGACCGTGGCCGAACGAACCGACCGCGCCGGGCTCGGCCGGGGCGCGACGCTGATCACGGTCGCGCCCACCGGGGCGGAAGCGGATAAGGCCGCCGCGCCGGCGCTGCCCGTGACCCTCGACGAGCTCGTGAGCACCGCAAAGGAGTGCCAGGATGCGGGGGCCGCCGTGATCCACGTGCACATCCGGGACGCGCAGGCGCGTCCCACGCTGGACAGCCGGCGCCTGGCCGACACGGTCGCGGCGCTGCGTGAGACGACCGATCTGGTCATCCAGCTTTCGACCGGCGGCGCTGTCACGGACAGCTTCGAGGACCGGCTGGCCGTGCTCGATGCCCGGCCCGACGGGTGCTCGCTGACCTGCGGCACGGTCAACTTTGGCGACGAGATCTTCGCCAACCCCTGGCCGTTCATCCGGCGGCTCTACGCCCGCACGCAGGAACTCGAGGTCGTGCCCGAATTTGAGCTGTTCGAGCTTGGGCATATCGCGACGCTGCACCGGCTTCTCGACGATCTGGGCGCACCGTTCGGTGGCCGGGTGCACTGCGATCTGGTGATGGGAGTGCCAGGCGGCATGCCGGGCGACGCGGCCACGCTGGTCCGGGCGGCGGCTGCGCTTCCGGCCGGCGCGACCTGGTCCGCCACGGGAATCGGGCGGTCGGCGCTGCCGGTCATGCTGGCGGCGATGGCGTCCGGTGGCCACCTGAGGGTGGGGATGGAGGACACCCTGTCCTTCGCCCGGGGCCGCCCGGTGACTGGCAACGCAGAGCTCGTGGAACGCGCCGCCCAGCTAGCGCGGCTGGCGCAACGGCCGCCGATGCGCGCCGCCGATGCGCGCACGTTCCTTGGCGTGGGACACCGGTAGCGCGGCCGCCCGCCGCGCTTGCTAACCGTTTGCAATTGCAAGCAAGCCCTGTCATACTGGGGCTATGCGCCAGGTAAGAGTGAACTCGATCGGGGACTATATCCGCGAGCAACGCGAGCAGGCGAAGATCTCGCTCCGCCAGCTCTCGCAGGCGGCGGGTGTCTCCAATCCCTACCTCAGCCAGATCGAGCGCGGGCTGCGCAAGCCGAGCGCCGAGATCCTGCAGCAGATCGCCAAGGGGCTGCGGATTTCCGCGGAGGCGCTGTATGTGCAGGCCGGGATCCTCGAGGACAGGCCGGCGGACTCCGGTGTCCGGTCGGCCCTGCTCGCCGACCCGAACCTGTCCGAGCGCCAGAAGCAGGTGCTGGTCGAGATCTACGAGTCATTCCGCAAGGAGAATGGCGTGCCGGATGTGCCGGATGTGCCGGCCGCCGGCACCGGCGGTGGCGCTGCATCCGCGGCCGGACGGGACCCCGGGAGCCCTGAGCGGGGCCACGGGCCGGACGGCCCTTCCATGGGCTCCGGGCGGGGGGCGCGCCCGGGCTCGCGAGGAAACTGGGCGGCCGCGACCAGCGACCCTGCGGACGGCACCGCAGCCCCTGGCCAGGCCAGCTCGGGGCTTACCGGGGGCACGAGCTGACCCGCGGAGTCTCGCCGGGGATGAAGGAGTGGCGGGGCTTACCGGGGGCACGAGCTGACCCGCGGAGTCCCGCCGCAGAACAGGAGAGTGACAGAACATGGACATGACGACGAGGATGAAGACCGAGATCCGACGGCGCAAGGCAGCGCAGGCAGCCGCGGGCCTTTCGGTTCTCATCACTGGCGAGCTGCGCCAGCTTCCCGGCCGTTTCGCCGGCGTGCTGCGCGGTGCACGGCTGGCCGACGTCGGCGCCGTGCGCGGCAAAGCCGTGGGCTACGCCGAACGAGCGGGGGCGGTCGCAGCCAGGACATATGACCATCTTGCGGCGCGTGGCAGGGACGCCTTGACCGGCAAGGGCAAGTAGGAATCAATAGGAATCAGGGCCGGTAAGAGCAGGGAAAGCGCCGTCTGACGATGGCCCGGGCGGGTGCGGGCCGGAATGGTCATGCGTACCGGCAGCACCAGATAGCGTGGATCTTGTGTTGACAGGAGCAATGACACCGCTGAGCGTGTTCTTCGATGTGATCGCGTTCGCGGCATTCGTCTTCGAGGCCTGGGCGTTCATTGACGCAATCCGCAGGCCCGCACCCGCGTTCGTGGCGGCGGGCAAGCAGACCAAGCCGCTATGGCTGATCATCCTCGGCGTGGCGGTGGTCGTCGGGCTCGGCTATGCCGTCTACCTGCGTGGCATGTCGGTTATCTCGATACTGCCCGTTGCCGCGTTCGTCGCGGCCGCCGTCTACCTGGCCGATGTCCGTCCCAAGGTCAGGGAATTCCGCGGCGGCAGCTCGGGACCCTACGGACCCTGGTAAACACGGGCCCTGGTAAGCCCGCGGCCCGGTGAGCTCGCGCGCCGGAAGCGTGCAGCAAGCCGCGCCGCACCAGCAGCTCAGATGGGCACCAGCACCAGCAGGGCGACCGGCACGGCGACGAGCAGTATCGCGGAGCAGCAGATTCCTGCCCGTGCTGCGGCCGGAAGCCGTGGCACGGGCGCCAGGATGCGAGTGACCCGCGCGGCCATCTCGCCTTCCCGGGTGGCACCCGATGCGGCCAGGGCGCCGGCCGGGGCGTTGCCTCCGCAGCCAGCGGTGCCGAACCGGGCCAGCGCACCGGCGAGCGCCTTAGCCGGCCGCGCCCGGAGCGCCCGGTCATCGGCCAGCATCTCGATGAGCAGCGCGACGGACTGGTGCGCTTCGGAGCAGATCGTGGACCAGCCGAACGCCCGGCGCAGTGCGGTAAAGGGCAGCACGACCAGATCGTGGCGCTCGCGCAGGTGCGCGCGCTCGTGCGCGAGCACCGCTGCAAGCTCCGCGGGCCGCAGCAAGTCGAGCGCGCCAACGCTCACGACGATTTGCGACCGCAGCCCGGGCAGGCAGTAGGCCGCGGCCGTCGGATGGTCGACGACAAGCGCACCGGGTGCCTTCGGGTCGCCGTGAGCGAGCAGGGCGAGCAGCGCGCGCTGACGCCGCCGGGCCCGGACCACGGCCACGGACGAGGCGACGAGGACCCAGCAGAGCACGGCGAACAGGGCCAGCCCCATGGCGAGGCTGGTCAGCCGCAGGATGGCGAGGAACGCCGGTTGCCCGGCCGGGACCAGGTGCCCGCTGGCGGCGGCCGAGGCCACGTGGACGACCCCGCCAGCCACGGTGGTTCCCTGCTGTGGCATGACTCCGACGTCAAGCAGCGTCCCCACGGCAGCCAGACCGCCGCCGAGCCCGAGCGCCTGCCAGAGCAGGATCGCAGAACCCGGTGACCGCCGTGGCCACCGCGCGGCTCCCAGCGCCGACGAAGCCCGCACGCTCCCTATGGCGACAGCGGCGAGCAGCACCGCGTCGGCCAATTCAGTCATCAGCCGCTGCCGTTACCTTCGATCTCGTCCAGTGCACCGCGGAGGACGCTGGCCTCCGCCCCGGAAACCGACTTGGCGAACCGCGCGAGAGCCGCGGACCTGTCGCCGGTCTGGTCAAGTGCCGTCAGCATCAGTTCGGTCACGTACGCCTCCCTGGTCGCAGCCGGCCGGTACCGCCATGCGCGGCCGTCGCGGTCGCGCCGTGCGAACCCCTTTTTCGCCAGCCTATCCAGGACGGTCATCACTGTTGTGTGTGCGAGGTCACGTTCAGTGAGCTGTGCGCTGACCTCACGGACGGTGAGTGACGCACGCGTCCCCCACAGCACGTCCATGATCGCGCGTTCGAGATCGCCTAGCCGGTTCACAACGGCCACTCTACCCACGCAACATAGCACCGAATCGGCCGCAGCGCGTAGCTTGGCCGACGGTCCGACTCGGCAAGTCTGGTTCAACGTACCGTCCCGGTGGCAATGGTAGCGCCCGCGGCCCTTCCCGGTGCGGGAGCGAGCCCGGCGGCTGGGCCAAGCCGCATGAGCCGCTATTCCCGCGACCGGGACGACGGTAGTCCTTGGCCAGATTGACGAGACGGTGCAGCGGGTGCACGCTGCCAGGACGGCCGTAGTGGCCGACGGCGCGATACACGCCGCGGCGGTCCCGAGCTCCTGGCCGAGTGCCGCCGGCTCCGCGAAGGGCGCTACCGCCTTCGAGCGGGCTGCCGCCTCACCGGGCGGCTGAGCCGCGTTCTTCTGCCGCGGCGTGCCGCTGCGCGGCCTCCGGGTCGGCAAACCGGGCGAACGCGCGCAGGTTGGCCAGGCTTTCGCCGTTCTTCGCGCGCCAGGCCCACTCCCTCCGGATGGCAGAGGCGAATCCCAGCTCCAGTGCGGTATCGAAGTTCTCGTCGGCGTAGCTGAGCACGCAGCCGAGCACCCGGTCGATCTCATCGGCGGCGACCGAGGCCAGCGGCAGCCTGCCCACCAGGTACACGTCGCCCATGCGATCGATCGCGAAGTGCACACCGTACGTCCGCCCGTTGCGCTCGAGCAGGAAGCGGTAGAAGCTCGCATGATTCTCGTCTGGCCTGCGGCAGAAGAACGCCTCCACGTGCAGGCTGTGCCTGCCCGCGATGAGCCACGTCATCGTGGCCAGCTTGTGCTGCCCCTCCAGCTTCACCAGGTAGGCGCCGGGGCTGGGGTTCTCATAGCGCAGCCCGAGCCCGGCGAGGGCCGCCTCGATGGCCGCCGCAGCCCCGAGATCCGGGTCGGCCGCCGTCACGCTTCCACCGTCGCCCTGACCTCTTCCACCGCTCCTGTATACACCGTGAGCAGGCGGTCAACAGCGGCTGACCAGCCGAAGTTGGAGGCGTGCCGGATAGCGCCCGCCGATAGCCGCGCGAGTGTGCCGGGCGATCCCACGAGCTGGCGCAGGATGCGTGCGTACTCGGACGGCTCGTGGCTATACACGAGGATTCCGGAGGCACCGTCCCGGACAGCCGTCCGCAGGCCGCCCACCGCGGCGGCGATGACCGGGGTGCCGCACGCCTGTGCCTCCAGCGCTACCAGGCCAAACGATTCGGAGTACGACGGAACGGTCACCACCGTGGCGGCGCGGTACCACTCGGCGAGCTCGGACTGGGGGCAGGGCGGCTCGAGCCGCACCAGATCGGACATGCCCAGGTGCGCCGCGAGCTGGGTCACCATGTCAGGGTCGTTGCGTCCCAGCCCGCTTGGCCCGCCGACGAATACGACGGCCAGCCGGCTGGCCAGGCCGGGATCATCCCGGATCATCTGCGCGACCGCGCGGAGCAGGATGTCCGGCCCCTTCAGCGGCTGCATGCGGCCGGCGAAGAGCAGCACGATCGCGTCGGCGGGGAGCCCGAGCGCTCGCCGGGCCGCCTTCCGCTGGCCGGGGCGGAACACCGACAGGTCCACGCCGGGGTGGACGGTCTTGACCCTGGACGCGTCCGCGCCGTACAGGCCGACCAGCTGCTGTGCTTCCTCAGCCGTGTTGGCGACCAGCCGGTCGGCGGCGGCGACGACCTCAGCCTCACCACGGATCCGGCTGTCGGGCTCGGCCGAGTCGCCGGTCGCGAGCGCCGCGTTCTTCACCTTGCCCAGGGTGTGCATGGACTGGACGAGCGGCACGCCCCAGCGTTCCTTGGCCACCGCGCCTACCTGGCCGGACAGCCAGTAGTGGGCGTGCACAAGGTCGTACCGGCCCGGCGCGTACGAGGCCTCGATCCGCAGCACCTCGAACGTAAAATGGCAGATCTGCGCCGGTATGTCGGCCTTGTCGAGTTCCTCGAACGGCCCCGCGGTCACGTGCCTGACGAGCACGCCTGGTGCTAGCTCGGTGACGGGCGGGGCGTCCCGTGACACCGCCCGGGTGAAGATCTCCACCTCGGTGCCGGCCGCCGCCAGGCGCTTGGCGACTTCGACGACGTAGACGTTGAGGCCGCCGGCGTCGCCGGTACCTGGCTGGTCGAGCGGTGATGTGTGGACGCTGATAGTCGCGATCCGCCTCGGGACGCTTCGCGGCACGGGCAAGCACCTCCGAAACTGGAACCTCAGCGTGTCGCCTGGTGTTCCCGCGCGTGCACCCTGCCGTAGGCCGGACCGAGGGACAGTCCGTCTGACCTGCCATGGAAGCTGCTTCGCGGGTTGGGCAGATAAGCTTCGCATCATGGGAACTCTTGTGCTGTTGCGGCATGGCGAGAGCGAGTGGAATTCCAAGGGTCTTTTTACCGGATGGGTAGATGTGGGCCTGTCGGCGACCGGCGCCGACGAGGCGGCCAACGCCGGGCGACTGCTGCGTGACGCGGGGGTTCGCCCGGATGTTCTGCACACGTCGGTACTGAGCCGCGCGATCCAGACGGCGCACATAGCGCTGGAGGCGGCGGAGCGGCTCTGGCTGCCGGTCCGCCGGTCCTGGCGGCTGAACGAGCGCCACTACGGAGCCCTGCAGGGCAAGGACAAGGCGCAGACCCGGAAGGAGTTCGGCGACGAGCAGTTCATGCTGTGGCGGCGCTCGTACGACGTTCCGCCCCCGCCGATTCCCGATGACGACCCGCTCTCCCAGGCAGGCGACCCCCGGTATGCACTTCTTCCGCCCGAACTGCTGCCCCGCACGGAATGCCTGAAGGACGTGCAGTGGCGGCTGCTGCCGTACTGGTACGAGTTCATCGTTCCCGACCTCGCCGCGGGGAGAACCGTGCTTGTGGCGGCGCACGGCAACTCGCTCCGGGCGCTAGTCAAGCACCTCGACAACATTGGCGACGAGGAGATCGCCGGCCTGAACATCCCCACTGGTATCCCGCTCGTCTATGAGCTCGACAGCGGGTTCCGCCCGGTCGAGCCGGGAGGACGCTACCTCGATCCGCAGGCCGCGGCCGAGGCGGCGGAAGCGGTCAAGAATCAGGGCCGCTAGGAGCAGCGGGCACATGACGGAGCGGAGGCGGGACGCAGGGTGATGACCGGTCATGCGTGCCAGGCACGTCGGGAGGCGCGCGGGCCGCGCCGGGCGCAGGGCCGGGGAGCTGTCGACGCGGCGGCGCTCCGGTGGCTGGACTGTAAGGATCGCCCCTCACTAAGGTGGCGGCCAAGCGTGCAGGGGATAAATCGTATATGTCCGAATCTTGGACACGCAGTGAACAATAGGGTAATAGTTTCACGTCACGTACCCCCTGAGGTGGCGTCCGGGATGATGCGGTTTACGATCAGCACCGTGGGCCTGACCTGTTCCGATGCGTGGCCGCCTGCCCCCACAGGCGGCGGTCAGCCAATTCCGGGGCAGCGATGCCGGTAGACACGCGGGTGGTTCCCCAGGAATGGCGTGAACAGCCGGCACACCAGGCGACGCGCCTTCCGCCAGGCGTGGCTTCTGTCCTCTCCGTGCTCTCCTCCTCCGCCGTGGTCCTCGACAGCGACGACCGCGTGTTGCGTGCCAGCACCGCGGCGCGCTCATTCGGGCTGGTGAAGGGGGACCGCCTCATGGTCAGCGAGCTGCTCGCACTCGCCCGCCAGGTGCGCAGGGACGGCGAGATCCGCGAGGGCGAGTTCGAGGTGTCGGCGTCCGGTATCGGCGGCCGGATGATCAGCTTCGCCGTCCGGGTAGCGCCGCTCAGCGGGGATGCCGGCGGCGAGGGGCTGGTGCTGGTGCTGGCCGAGGACCAGACGGAGAGCCGCAGGGTCGAGGAGGTGCGAAGGGACTTCACCGCCAACATCAGCCATGAGCTGAAGACACCGGTTGGCGCCCTGGCCCTGCTCGCAGAGACGGTGGAGGACGCCGCCGATGATCCTGAGGCGGTGCGCAGGTTTGCCGGCCGGATGCGGCAGGAGGCATCCAGGCTGACGAACCTGGTCCAGGACATCATCATGCTGTCGAGGATCCAGGCCGCAGAGCCTGTACATGATCCGGTTCCGGTGTCCGTGGACGCGGTGGTCGCCGAAGCGCTGGACCGTTGCCGCATGAAGGCCAACGCCCGCGGCATCGCCCTCGCCGACATTGGCGATCGCGGGCTGGAAGTACGCGGTGACGAGGACCTTCTTGTCACCGCAATCCGCAACCTGCTGGAGAACGCCGTCGCCTACAGCCCGGAGCGGACCCGGGTAGTGGTCACGACCCGCCGGGTGGACGACCGCGTGGATATCAGCGTGGCAGACCAGGGAATCGGGATTCCCGAGCGTGACCTCGAGCGAATTTTCGAGCGCTTCTACCGCGTCGACCCGGCCCGGTCACGCGCCACCGGCGGCACCGGACTCGGGCTTGCAATCGTCAAGCACGTGACGGCGGCCCATGGCGGAACCGTGACGGTCCAGAGCGTGGAGGGCGCCGGCTCCACGTTCACCCTTTCGCTGCCATTGCGGAGTACACATGCCAGCTCAGATTCTGACTAGCGCGCGCCGGTCCTCGCGCAAGAGTCCGTCGGGAGGCACCCAAGTGACACGAGTGCTCGTGGTCGAGGACGAGGAATCATTCAGCGACGCGATCTCCTACCTGCTGCGGAAGGAAGGTTTCGAGGTCGCGGTCTGCTCCACCGGCCCGGATGCGCTCAGCACCTTCGACCGCACCGGCGCGGACCTGGTGCTGCTGGACCTCATGCTTCCCGGCCTGCCGGGCAGTGAGGTGTGCCGGGCGCTGCGTTCGCGGTCAAACGTTCCCGTCATCATGCTGACCGCCAAGGACAGTGAGATCGACAAGGTGGTCGGGCTGGAGCTCGGCGCGGACGACTACGTGACCAAGCCGTTCTCGTCACGGGAGCTTGTCGCCCGGATGCGGGCGGTGCTGCGGCGCCGGGGAGAGCCGGACGAGATCATGGTGTCGGCGATGGAGGCAGGCCCGGTCCGGATGGATGTGGACCGGCACGTGGTTACCGTGCGCGGGACCCAGGTCCAGCTGCCGCTCAAGGAATTCGAGCTGCTCCAGGTCCTGCTGCGGAACGCGGACAGGGTCTTGACCCGGATGCAGCTCATCGACCGGGTGTGGGGCGCCGACTATGTCGGGGACACCAAGACCCTTGATGTGCACATCAAGCGGCTGCGGGCCAAGATCGAGGTCGATCCCGCGAATCCCCGGCACATCGTGACGGTCCGCGGGCTCGGCTACAAGTTCGATTCGGCTGCCTAGTAACCGCCGTCGGCCAGCAACCGCCGCCTGCTGGGCACCAGCGGGCAGCCGCACCGCGGTCCGGGTACCGCGCTACGCCACGCCCGGCCGCTGCCGGGCCTGCTACTTCGTGGCCGACGGGTGCGGCGAGGCAGACGCGGAGGGGCCTGCGGACGCCGATGGCTTCACGGTTGACGGCGTGGCGGAAGCTCCCGTGCTCGGCGAGCTGGTGACCGCCCCGGCTGCTGCTGCCGCCGGCGGCGAGTAGGTCGCGTAGTAATTGGACCGCGGTTCCACCGGGACCGTAAGTGTCACCGATCCCGCGTTCTGGAAGGTCAGGACCACGTTGATGGTCTGGCCGCCGGACAGCGGCCGGGTAAGCCCTGCCAGGACCAGTTTCGGCGCCGGGCCCGTCAGGTAGGTGGCCTGCTGCGCGGGCAGCGCGATCGGCCCGCCGGAGATCTGGACGGATGCCGCGCTGCCGGGTGCGCTGACCGAGACGAGCTTGTCAGCCTGGCTGCCACCGTTGTACAGGCCAAGGAAGAAGCTGGCCGAGCTGCCGGCGGGCAGCGGGGCGTTTGGCGCGGGCCCGAGGACGAACGCGTTGATGACGCTGATCGGGCCCACCGTGCCGTAGGCGCCGTTCGCCGCCTGATGAAACTGCAGCGTGGGGGCGTTATTGCCGGCCTCGCACCCGGCCAGCACGGGGACCAGCACGGCAATGGCGCCGACCAGAAGACGGCGCAGCAGTTTGCTGCCGTGGCTGCTGCGGATCACGGCGCGGGCCTCCTCAGGCTCGGGACACTGGGTCTTATTCAAAGTTCGCATTCTTCAGGGGGTTTCTTCGGGGGGCCCACTGCGGTCGCTGCCGCCGCCACCTGCACCGGCCGTTCGCGCAGGCCCGAGGCTTGCGCTCGCTAGCCGGCCGGCGGATAACCCTGACGGCGTTTATCGCTCACTGAGCGGGCTGACGTCGGAAATCGTAGCGATCCCCGGAACACGGCCGTCCGCCGGCCCTCCGCCGGCGTCAGGTGGTGCCCGGTGCCGCTGGCACAAGCGGCCCCCGCGAGGCGGCGCCGGGACCGGGACTGCTCAGCGCCCGAAGCTCCGCCTCGAGCTGGAAGCCGGGGGTGAGGTTCCGCCGGACCGTGGTGGACGTATCCGCGCGCACCAGGACGATCGTCAGGCCCGTCGGCTGGTAGGCCGTGCGGAGCACATCCCTGGTGTCGTTGACGGCTACCGCCGTCCCCTTGCCATCCGTGCGGGCCAGCCGCGTCACATCCACCATAGCGGCACTGGTCCCGACAAAGAACACCCTGGCACCGGCGCGTGCCGCCTGGGCGGTGAGCTGCCGCAGCGCGGTATCGCAGTCACAGCGGCGCGGAACGAGAGCCAGGACCGCCCTGACCAGTCCCCGCAGCGGCGTGGCTTTCCCGTTGACCAGAACCGTTCCCTGGGGCAGCAGGCCACTGTCGGTGCCGCCGGCGGCCGGCGGCACCGAGCCCGGCACTGGCGGCGCGGAAGGTGCCACCTCGGGGGCGGACGCAGGGCTGATGGTGAACACCGACAGCAGCGCGCCCGCCAGCATTGACAGGGCCATGCAGCTCGCGATCAGTGGCAGGATCGCACCACGCCCGCGCAGCGGGCCGAGCAGCCGGTTGAATCGCGCCCGGCGGCGCTGCGCGCGTAGCTCGCGGCGGTATGCGAGCACGTCACGGTCGAGCTCCCGCGCGTCATCCGGGATCTCGATATCGACCGGGGGCAGGCCGCTGTCGTCCTGCCCGGGTTCTCCGCCAGGGTTCACGGGCACCTCTCCGGCGTGGGTTGCCGCCTCACTTCTAGTATGTGCCCAGATCAGCCGTGCAGCCACGCGCGCCGTGATTTGCCCTCCTATGTGCGGCCGTCATGAGGGCCATCCGCCGACGGTGTCTCCCGCTCGCCTCCGGGGCGCCTGGACGTGCCGCCTTCCCTCGTCGCTCGTCTCTCGCTCCTCAGTCCAGGCGGCACGGCGCTCCTGCGGCTCGCTCATGGGTGTCTCCTCAGTCCAGGCGGCGCCGCGCCCCTCCAACTCGCTCATGCGGACGCTCCGGGCACTGCCCGCTGCCAGGTCATGACACGTGGCTAACGTGGGCGTACCGGCTGCCCAGCCGTCCCGGCCGGCGCACCGGAGGCAATGCAGGTACGCTGGAATTACCTTAGTGACCTGGCCTTATGAGGTAAAGGTCATTCAATAGGCTGCTGACATCGTGGTAAGATAGCCTTCAGCGGAAGGGGTACTTGCCACATGTCTTTCAAGGTCGGCGATACCGTCGTCTACCCCCATCATGGGGCTGCTCGCATCGAAGCGGTCGAGACTCGCGTGATCAAGGGCGAGGACAAGACCTATCTGGTCCTAAAGGTCGACAAGGGTGACCTGACCGTACGCGTTCCCGCGGATAATACGGAACTTGTGGGCGTTCGGGATGTCGTCGGCCAGGAGGGTCTTGAGAGGGTGCTCGAGGTCCTGCGGGCCCCGCACACCGAGGAGCCGACCAACTGGTCGCGGCGTTACAAGGCAAACCTTGAGAAGCTCGCCTCGGGCGATGTGAACAAGGTGGCCGAGGTCGTCAGGGACTTGTGGAGGAGGGACAAGGAGCGCGGGCTGTCCGCCGGCGAAAAGCGCATGCTTGCCAAGGCGCGGCAGATTCTCGTGAGCGAGCTCGCTCTGGCCGAGAAGACAAACGAGGACAAGGCCGAAGCGCTCCTCGACGAGATTCTCACCTCCGGACCGCCGCAGCGGGTGCCGTCCTAGGACACTGGGCGCCTTCGTGGCGATAGTGCTCGCATGGCCTGCCAGCCGGGCTAGTTCCGCCTTGGACCGGCCCGGCATCTGGACTGGCAGAGCTGATGTCTGCTGAATCAGCCGTGTGGCACGCGTTGCCCAGGGTGGGCGTCGGGACCGACGTTCACCCTTTCGGGCAGGGCCGGGTACTGTACCTGGCCGGCCTGATGTGGCCGGGGGAGCAGGGCCTTGCCGGTCATTCGGATGGAGATGTCGCGGCACATGCGGTGTGTGACGCCCTGCTGTCAGCCGCAGGGATCGGAGATCTCGGTGAGCATTTCGGTACGGCGCGACCGCAGTGGGCGGGGGCGCCGGGCCTGACGCTGATCCGGGAGACGGTCCGGCTGGTCGGTGACGCGGGATTCGCCATCGGCAACGTAGCCGTCCAGGTGATCGGCAACAGGCCCAAGCTCGCGCTCCGGCGCGCCGAGGCCGGGAAGGTGCTGTCCGAGGCACTTTCCGGCGCGCCCGTCAACGTATCCGCCACCACCACTGACGGGCTGGGGCTGACCGGGCGCGGCGAGGGAATCGCGGCGATCGCCACCGCGCTGGTGATCCCGGATCAGCGTGCTGGCCGGTGAGCCGGCGGTTTCACAAGAGACCGATGCCGAACGAGAGAGGTGACACCCGTCTCGGCATGATGCCCTGACGGCTGTACCTGAGGGCCGGCGTCTCGCCGGTCAATCGCGCGGCGGAGTAGGCGTGCTGCGGACTCGCTCAAAACGGATGGGTGGCGCCGCGGCCTTGGGCGGGTTCTTCTCCGCGGACGCCGGGTCTTCGGCTGCCGCGGCTTGCCCGGAGACGGCTTGCTCGGGTTTCGCGGGTACCTGACCTGGATCGCCGGGGGTGGCGGCAGTCGCTTCGGCTCCGCTCGCGGTCGGCCCGGGGGTGCTGGCGGTGGCAGCCGGCGGGCGTTCGGCGGTAGCCGGC
>DASQVO010000131.1:0-2877 GCA_035640715.1 Streptosporangiaceae bacterium | reverse complement strand
CGGCGCTCCGATGGCCCCGTGCCCAGCGCACGAACGACGGTCCGGGGGACCAGGTGAACTGGCGTTCGATAGTCAGAAGGAACGGGAAAATTACACGAATCAGCTAACGGGAAGTGTCCACACTTCCAGGGGATTGCCGGTGCTGGCCGATCTGCTGGTACGGGCGGCGGGACTCGTGTGGTCGGCGATCAGGCCGCTAGCGTCATCGAAGGCAAGCAGGTGGGTGGTGGGCAGCTTCATGACGGGCGGCGGTATAGCTCGGTCAGCATGGCGATGGCGGCATGGGTCGAGGGATGCGGGTCGTGGCGCCGCCAGATCATCTGCACAGCGATTGGCGGGGCGTCTCGCAGTGGCCGGAAGACAACGCCGTCGCGTCGGTACTGGGCCGTGGTGCCTTCGGGGGTGATGCCGATGCCGTCGCCAGCTGCGATGATTGCGAGCCAGTCGTCGATGTCGCGCATTTCGCGGATGCAGGGCTGGCTGGCCCCTGGCCACAGGTCCGGGGTGGTGGTCCCGGTGCGGGGGTCGATCAGCAGAGTGCGCTGCGGTACCTCATCGAGCCTGATGGAGCGCCGTCTGGCCCACGGATCGTCAGCCGCGAGGGCGCAGTAGCGCCGTTCATAACCCACGACGGCGCTGGCGAAGCGCTTACTGTCGGCGGCTGTGCGCAGTACCGCGATGTCGCACAGGCCCTCGGCCAGGCCGCCGGTGGCACCTCCCCACCTCGCCCGGCGGTGCGGCCGCTGCCGGGCCGCCGGGCCGGTTCACCGGTATCGCACTGATGACCGGCAGCGCCGTGTCCAATCAGTTCGGCGCGGCGACCGCCGCACTGGCCTTCCCGGGACTTGGGCCCGCCGGGGTAGTCGCGGTCCGCCAGTGGGTAGCCGGCGCCCTGCTGCTGGCCGCCGCGCGGCCGAAGTTCGCCTCGTTTACGCGCGAGCAGTGGCGCCCCGTACTGGCACTGGCTCTGATCTTCGCTACGATGAACCTGTCGCTGTATGCGGCGATCGACACGATCGGGCTGGGCCTGGCGGTGACGCTGGAGTTCCTCGGCCCGCTGTCGGTGGCCCTGCTGGCCTCGCGCCGCGTCATCGACCTCGGGTGCGCCCTGATCGCCGGAGCCGCCGTCGTCGTCCTGGCCAGGCCGCAGCCGAGCACCGATTACGCCGGCATCTTCCTGGCCTTGCTGGCCGCCGCGTGCTGGGCCGGGTACATCCTGGTGAACCGGGTTGTGGGAGTCCGGGTGCCGGGCTCCCAGGGACCTGCGGCCGCGGCCGGCCTGTCGGCCCTGCTGTATGTTCCGGTCGGCATCTGGGCACTGGCCAGCCATCCGGTGACAGCGGCCGCGCTGGGCCGGGCGGCCACGGCGGGTCTGTTGTGCTCGGCTGTGCCGATGGTCGCGGACATGCTGGCGTTGCGGCGGGTCCCGGCCAGGTTCTTCGGCGTCTTCATGAGCGTCAACCCCGTATTCGCCGCGCTGACCGGCCTCCTTGTCCTTGGCCAGTCGCTCGGCTTGGCCGACTGGCTCGCGATCGCCGCCATCGTGACCGCCAACGCGGTCAGTGTCAGCACCGGCGATAAGCACGCGGCTCCAGCCAGCGCTCAGGTTGCACAAGTGCGGTCATGAGTGATCCCGGCATGCGCGCTGGAGCAGTGCCTCGTGGTCAAGCCTGGCGACACGCCAGATTGACCTGATCTGCGTGGCTAGCCCGTCTTGTGAGTTGGTCAGCATGGCCGCACCGCCTGCATCCATCCTCAATCAGGCGGCTACGCGTGCCCTAGTTCGGGGACTGCTGTCTTGCCCTGGTGGTCTCAGTTTTGGTCTCATTTATCTACGTCCAAGGGCGTCCGCGTACGTCCAGGGACCGTTCGCGAGCAGCATAGATGGACGGTCATGGACGCTGGTGGACGATCGTGCGTAATACTGAAAAGCGGAAGGTCAGCGGTTCGACCCCGCCCCTGACCACTCACTCTGACCAGGCAAGATTCCCGGATACGTACCGGAATCTGAGCCTGCCGGTCGCGTTTCGCGCGCGACGGCGACCGGTCCGCGGCCCGCCTCTACCTCATCGGCGGCAGCGGCTAGCTGCTCCGCGTCGGTGGGCTGTTCTTTGCTCACAACACTTAGTATGGATGCCTTGCTGTGAGCCAGGCCAGTCAACGACTACCGGTGGGGCGCGCCGGACAGACCGGGCCGCAAACAGGGCTCCACACACATTGAAGTGTCTGTCCTGCCATGTTCGTCCTCCGATGGGGAGGCAACCCACCGGCCGCGGCGGGAACCGGTCGCAGCGTGAACTTTGCCCCAAAGGGGGATGCGGCCGCAGAGCATGACCAGTACGAGCGTGAGCAGCCCGGCCACGATCAACAGTGCCGGGTTTCCGAGCGTAGGCGTGGACCACCCGCCTATCGCCGCGCCGGTGGCGAAGGCCAGGCAGACCGCACCGAACCGGGCGGCGTCACGCCGCTGGCCGGCGTTTCCGGCGAAGAGGCCGACGAAGGAGGCCGTGCCGAACGAGCGCAGGTTGCCGGTCATCACGACAGAGTGGTAGGGGGTACCACGGAGCTGCCGGAAGGTGGTGGTCTGCGCCGCGGCGACGAACGAGATGCCCGACGTCATCAACGCCGCCGGGATATGCGCGGAACCGGCCGCGATCGTGAGGAACGCCGCTTCCAGACCCAGGCAGGCAGCCGTGGGATGACGGACAACAGCGCGCACCCGGGGCAGCCGCAGTTTCTCGGCAGCCCAGACACCGGCTAGGAATGCCATGATCGGCAGCAGGTGCCACCAGATCTGGTGCCACTGCCCCGTCGTCACCGCAATCCCGGCCAGCACGACGTTGCCGGACATCGAGTTGGCGAGGACATGATCGTAGC
>DASQVO010000130.1:0-4271 GCA_035640715.1 Streptosporangiaceae bacterium | reverse complement strand
GCAGCTTGCGCAGCTCATGCTGATCGTGCTGGTGCTGGGCGCGGGCACTGACTACGGCCTGTTCCTGGTCTTCCGCGTCCGCGAGGAGCTCCGCCGCGGCACGGAACCGAAGGAGGCGGTGCGGGCCGCGCTGACCCGGGTCGGGGAGTCGATCACGTTCTCCGCCGCCACCGTCGTCGCGGCGCTGCTGTCCCTGCTGGCCGCGACCTTCCAGATCTACTCTCAGCTCGGTATCCCGCTGGCGATCGGGATCGGCGTGATGCTGCTGGCCGGGCTGACCCTGCTGCCCGCACTGCTGGCGATCTTCGGCCGGGCCGCGTTCTGGCCGTCCAAGACGGGAACGCACGCGACGAGGGCCGGCCTATGGGGCCGGACCGCCGCCCGGATCGTCCGGCGTCCTGCCGTGGCGCTGACCACCGGCGTGATCATCTTCGGCGGCCTAGCCATCGCGGTCACCGGGTACAAGCCCGCCGGCTTCGGCGGAAGCATCTCCGCGCCAGCGGGCACGGACTCAGCGGCAGGCCAGGCCCTGCTGTCCAAGCACTTCCCGGTCAGCTCGGCCAATCCGACCAACCTCATCTACAAGCTCCGCCAGCCGGCCTGGGACGACGCCCAGGCGCTCGCCACCGCGCAGCATCAGATCGAGGCGAGCGGGCTGTTCAGCGGCGTGACCGGGCCGCTGAACCCGGTCGGGGTCACGCTGACGCCGGCCCAGTTCGCCGGCCTGCACGCGGAGCTGGCGGCGCTCGGGCCACCTGCGAAGCTGCCGACCACGCCGCCCGGCCACCTTCCGGTCCCGCTCGCCGCCTACCAGGTGTACCGCGCGACCGCGCAGTACGTCAGCGCGGACGGCCGGACGGTACAGTTCGAGACCGGCCTCAAGGCAGGCGACCCCTCGACCACGGCCGCGATGAACGCCGTCCCGGCCATCCGCGCGACGGCCGCGTCCGTGGCCGCCCACATCGGCGCGGCGGACTGGGGCGTTGGCGGCGAGGCGCCCGGGTTCTACGACATCAGCCAGATCTCCGACAGCGACCTGCTGCGTGTGATCCCTATCGCCATCGTGGTGATCGGCGTCCTGCTCGCGCTGGTGATGCGCAGCCTGGTCGCGCCGCTTTACCTGATCGCCTCGGTCGGGCTGTCCTACCTGGCCGCGCTCGGCCTGTCCACCCTGATCTTCATCAAGATCGCCGGCGATGGCGGGCTGACCTTCATCCTGCCCTTCCTGATGTTCATCTTCCTGCTCGCGCTGGGCGAGGACTACAACATCCTCGTCATGACCCGGATCCGGGAAGAGGCCCACCACCGGCCGCTCCGTGAGGCGGTGAGCCGGGCGGTAGGCGTCACCGGGACCACCGTCACCTCCGCGGGCCTCGTCCTGGCCGGCACGTTCGCGGTCTTCGCGCTCATCGGCGGCCGGGGCTCGGGCGGCAGCCAGATCCGGGACGTCGGCGTCGGTCTCGCCCTCGGCGTGCTGATGGACACCTTCGTCGTCCGTACCGTTCTCGTCCCCGCCACGGCCGTGCTGCTCGGCCGGTGGAACTGGTGGCCCGCGCGGCTCAGCCGCCTGCCGGCCGGCAGGCCCGGCGACGACGGGCACGGTGGCGGAGGCGGCCCGGGCGGGGACGGCCCCGCCGACGGCCAGCCGGGGGCAGGCGGGATCGCCCGCCCCAGCGGTGCTCCCGGAAAACCGGCGACTGTCCCGCAGCGCTAGCGGCAGTGCGGGCGCCGCCGGCGGCGGCGCCCGCACTCGTCTTCGGCACGAATCCCGCGGTGAACTCCGGACATGCCGGGCAGGGTGCTGGCCAGATGGCCCCCAGACCGGACAGACTCGTGGCGGGAGCCTTTAGCTGTGCTCCCGCACGCGGTCGGCGCGCAGCCATGCCAGGGTGCATGATGGCTGTGAAGCAGCGATCGCGCGGGGCCGGCGTAGGGTACGCCCGGGCCAAGGTTACGGCCGGACACAGCGGGTCCCGGAGACGGACCCTGGATATGGCGGGACGCAAGGACAGCGCGGGAGAGCAGAAGGGACGCCGATGCAGGAGCTGCGCTTCGTCGCGGTGAGCGAGGATGGCAGCTATGCCGTCCTCGCCATCCCGGGGCGGAGCGGGCGCTTCATGCTGCCCATCGATGACCGTCTGAGGGCCGTCGCGCGCGGTCAGTTCTCACGGCTCGCCCAGTACGAGATCGAAGTGGAGAATCCCTTGCGACCCAAGGAGATCCAGGCACGAATCCGCGCCGGGGAGACGGCGGAAGAGATCGCGGACGCGGCCGGCATCCCGGTCGAGAGAGTGCGCTGGTTCGAGGGCCCCGTGCTCGCCGAGCGCGCCTACGTGGCCGAGCAGGCGCAGGGCGCGTCCGTACGCCGCCAGGGAGATTCCACGCCCGGCCCCCGCCTTGGGGAGATCGTGGCTGAACGCCTTACCGAGCTGGGTGCCGACCCGGAAGACGCTCAGTGGGACTCGAGGAAACACGGAGACGGCAGCTGGCAGGTACAGCTGGCATTCCGGGCCGGCGGCCGGCTGCACATCGCGGAGTGGCTGTTCGATCCCCGCCGCAGGCACATCTCGCCGGCCGATGACAACGCCGCGCGCCTGTCCCTGCCGGAAGCCGAGCTTCCGGCACCGGTCGGCGGTTCGCTCGGGGCGGCTACCGTGACGCCGATCAGGCCGCGCCCGGAACGCCAGCCAGTCCCGCAACGGCGCGCCATCCCTGAGCAGGCCCGGGCGGCCGCTCCTGACGCCTCACCGGCGCGGCTGGCCCCCCACGCGCCTGACACCACACCAGAGCCGGCCGCGCCCGGTCCCGCGGCAGCGGAGGACCCGCGGCCGGTCCCCCGGCATGAGCGGACCGCCGGCCAGGAGCCCGTGCCAGTGCCCGCGGCCCAGCACCAGCCGGCTCCGGCACAGGGCACGGCAGCACAGGGCACGGCAGCACACGGCCCTGCTACCGGCGGGCCGCAGCAGCCTCCTGTCCAGCCGCAGGCAGATAACGGAGCTGAGGACACATCGGCGCGCGGGCGCGGCAAGAAGGCGGGGGCGCGCGGCAAGCGGTCCTCGGTCCCGTCGTGGGACGAGATCATGCTCGGCAACTCCCGCGAGCCCGATTAGCGGTTCACCGGGCTCGTGGAGAGCGAGATGGCTGAGCTCGTCGGGGACAAAGTATGGAGGATTCAGGGAAAGACGATCACCTTGCCGGTGAGGATTCCGAACGCCGAGATGGCCGCGGCAATCTTCCGCGCCAGCCCGGATCAGGCCGCTGACATCCTTCAGGGCACCGGCCTGAGACCGTTGACCGTGGCCGGCCGGGCCTTCAGCACGCTCATGCTGGTGCACTACGGTGAATGGGCACTCGGGACCTACGACGAGGCCGGGGTGGGGTTGTGTGTCCTCGGCCCGGGTGGCCGGCCTGGCCTGCACATCGTCGATCTGCCGGTGACAGGCGCGTTCACACAGGAGGCCGGGCAGGACTTCTGGGCCCTGCCGAAATGGCTGATGACCTCCGATCTTGTTTTCGATGGACAGTCGGCATCCATCTCAGTCCATGACGGCCAGATGTTCGTCATGCGTGCGCACCTCAAGGCGGGCCGCCTGCCGCTGCCGTTCGGTGTCCGCGCGAAAGCTCCCTTGTGGAGCAGACTCGACCGGGGCGCGCAAGCGGGAGTGCTGCTGCGCGGCGCGATGCCCATGAACATGCAGGGAGTACACATTGGCCGCGGTACGGCGCGGGTGGAACTCAGTGATCACCCGATGGCCCGGCGGATGGCGGCCCTCGGCATGACGGGCCGCCCTTTGCTGGCCATCCATGCCCGGCGCCTCACCGGTGATCTGGACGCCTTCCGCCCGGCCGGCAGCGGTTCTCTTCGGCCGTGCCGGCAGTCAGGATCGTCACCCGTCCCGCGCGCTGACCCGAATACGGGGTCCCCCGGCACCTACCGCGCGGCACTGGCCTTATCCGCCAGGGCCAGCTATTCGGCGACAGTCGGCGCGGTTCCTGCCGCGCCGGCACTGACGGGCACGGCCTCCGCCGAGCGGATGTGCGCGGCCCAGCGGCGGCCGAGCAGCGCCGATCGGGCGGCGAGCCACAGCCCGAGAGCGGCCCACACACCGGGCAGGCCCAGCCAGTGGAAGCGCAGCACGAGGGCCGCCATCGGGGCGAACGCCAATATGGCGAGGATCATCGCGCGGCGCATCGCCGCGTAGTCGGCGATGCCGAGGATGAGCCCGTCGAGCACGAACGCGAGCGCCGCCGCAGGCTGCGTGAGCGCCGAG
>DASQVO010000129.1:0-21407 GCA_035640715.1 Streptosporangiaceae bacterium | reverse complement strand
GGGATGCTGCGGCCGTCCGAGGCGGTGTCCCTGCGTCTGGATGAGTGTTATCTCCCCGATGAGGGCTGGGGACGGCTGGAGTTCCGCGAGGTGACCTCGGCGGCCGGGCGGGAGTGGACAGACGATGGCGAGGTGCACGAGACGCGCGAGCCCAAGGGCGGCCCGAAGAACGCGGTGCGCAAGGTGCCGATCCCGCCCGCGCTGGTGCAGCTGCTCCGGGAGCACGTCGAGCGGTACGGGACCGGCCCGGATGGGCAGTTGTTTGTCACCTATCGCGGTGGCACTTATCAGCCGTCCACTTTGTGGCAGGTGCTCCAGAAGGCCCGGCGGGCCGGTTTCACGCACGCCCAGGTCGCCTCGCCATTGGCCCACCGGCCCTATGACTTCCGCCACGCGGGGATCTCCTGGCGCCTTAACGCCGGGATTCCCGGGACGCAGGTAGCCGAGTGGGCAGGTCACAGCGTCGAAGTGCTCTACCGGATCTATGCGCACTGCCTGGATGGGGAGGACGAGCGCTGGCAGAGGCGGATGGATGAGGACTTTGGCTAGCCTGGAGCCCGGACGGTGTGCCGGGGCTCCGCTGTTTCCGGCGCTGACCTGGACCGATGCGGCCAGTTTCATTCCGCGTATATTCCGGGAACTGCGACATCGGGCGGCTGTCGGCGGCACATGGCTGCACATCCGACCGGACTGTTGGCCGAGCGTTTGGGCTGGTCAGACGGCATTTCGCCTGGTTACGATGGGCGCCCCCAGCAGGATTCGAACCTGCGCTCACGGCTCCGGAGGCCGTTGCTCTCTCCCCTGAGCTATGGGGGCCCGGGAACGACGTAACCTCGCATCGCTCTCCGAACAGACGCAGCAACCTTACCAGCAGCAAGCCATCCTCTGGACACCTAGCCAAACAGCGCGCGCCGCCATAGCCTGAGCGGCTACCCTCGCGCTGGTGACGCAGGCACTTGGAAGGGTACTCGTCGTCGATGACGACGAGGTGATCAGACAGCTTATCGCCGTGAACCTCACGCTTGAGGGGTTCGACGTGGCGACCGCGGTGGACGGGCAGGATTGTCTGGACAAGGTGGGGGCGATTGCGCCGCAGGTCATCACGCTCGATGTGATGATGCCGAGGCTCGATGGCTGGGTGACGGCTGTTGAGCTGCGGAAGAACCCGGAGACTTCGCACATCAAGGTCGTGATGATCACGGCCCGCGCGCAGGAGGACGACAAGCAGCGGGGGCACCAGATCGGCGTCGACGCCTACCTGACCAAGCCGTTTGACCCGGGGGAGATGATTCGCGTCGTCCGCGAGCTGGCCGGCGCGCCGCCCACCGCCCTTGGCTGACCAGCCGCCGGTAGCCTGGGCAGCGTGATCGCGGCCGACCTTCGCAGCGCGGTCGCGGCGGCGGCCGGGGACGCGGGATACCCGGGTGAGTGGCCGGATGCCGGACTGCGCGACGGCGGAATCCCCGGCCGGTACACGTCCAGCCTCCCGTTCCGCCTCGCGGCACGTGACGGCGGCGACCCCGCCGTGATAGCGGAGGCCATGACGGCCAGCCTGGGCACGCGGCAATGGATCAGCAACGCCACGGTCACCGGTGGCGGCTACCTCAGCATCACGGTCGGCGCCGACGCGCTGGCCTGGCTCGCCGTCCGCATCCCGGAGGCGGGACCCGGATGCGCCCGCAGCGACGCTCTGCGCGGCATGCGGGTGACCGCGCCGCCAGCCGCCGACCTCACCGCAGCGCCGGGCTGGGCCGAGGCAAGGAAGCTGGTCACCGCGCAGGTGACCGCGAGGCTCGCAGCTGCGGCGGGCGCGACCGTGGCTGTTCATCATGATGCCGAACGAGGGCCATGCGCTGCCGCCACGCCAGGCCGGACCGGGCCGGTGGCGGAGGCGATCGCCTTCGCGGGTATCGACGCGATCACGTATGCGCTGGCACGGATACCCCCGGAACGGCCCGCTGCGCTGGATCCCCGGGCCTGCGCACGGCATACCCTGGCCAATCCCGCCTATGCTGTTCGTTACGCGCACTCCTGTGCCGCATCGACGCTGCGCTGGGCCGCTGCCCTAGGCCTGAGCAGGGGGGAGGCGGCCTCGTTCCGGCCAGGCTCGCTCGCGCACCCAAGGGAGCGGGCCTTGCTCGCCGCGCTGTCCTGGCTTCCCGAACGGGTCGCCCAGGCTGCGCGTCGTGGCCGGCCGCATGAGTTCACCGGGTACCTGGAGGAACTCGCGGAGACGTACCAGGCGTGCCGTGAGGCCTGCCCGGCGTGGCCGGAGCAGGGGCACGGGGAAGGCCGCGGCGCCGGGCTGCCCCATGACGCCTGCGCCGTGGCGGCCCGGCTGTGGCTGGCCGGGGCCGCCGCGACGGGCCTCGCCGCAGGGCTTGAGCTGCTCGGCGTCAGCGCGCCGGACCGGCTCTTATCCGGCCACAACTGGATCCCGCGCAGGTCACCAACCCGACCAGAAGGAAGACCTATGAGCCGTGTCGCCCACCCGGCCGGGCCACGTCACGCCGACGTGCTGCCTGCTGATCACCCGCCGGCGCCGCCCGCCGACCTGAACGCGCTGGCCGCTGCCGTCTGGCCGCGGACGGCGCGGCGCGAGGACGGCGTGCTCACGGTCGGCGGCATGGACGTGCGCGAGCTGGCGGAGACCTACGGCACGCCGCTGTTCGTCTGCGACGAGGACGACCTGCGCAGCCGGTGTGCCGATTACCGGGAGGCGTTCGGGGCCGAGGCCGGCGTGTTCTACGCGGCGAAGGCTTTCTGCTCCCGCGCGGTGCTGCGCTGGGTCAGCGACGAGGGTCTGGGGGTGGACGTGTGCACGGGCGGCGAGCTTGAGGTCGCCCTGTCGGCGGGCGTGCAGCCGGAGATGATCACGCTGCACGGCAACAACAAGTCGCTGGCCGAGCTCAGCCGCGCCGTGGCGGCCGGGGTCGGGCACATCGTCGTCGACTCGTTCGAGGAGATCGCGCGCCTCGCCTACGTCGCCGAGCACGGCCGGCCCGGCGCACCGCAGCGCCGCCCCCGCGTGCTGGTCCGCGTCACCACCGGGGTGGAGGCGCACACGCACGAGTTCATGGCGACCGCGCACGATGACCAGAAGTTCGGCTTCTCGCTGGCCTCGGGCGCGGCCGACGAGGCGGTCCGGCGGATCCTCGCCTGCCACGATCTTGAGCTGGCCGGCCTGCATTCGCACATAGGGTCGCAGATCTTCGATACCGCAGGGTTCGAGGTAGCCGCGCACCGGGTGCTCGAGCTGGCGGTACGGGTCCGCGACGAGCACGGCGTGGAGATCGCCGAGCTAGACCTCGGCGGCGGCTTCGGCATCGCCTATACCGAAGAGGACGAGGCGCCCGAGGTCAAGGTGCTGGCCCAGAGCATCCGCGACATCGTGGGCCGGCAGTGCCGATCGGCCGGCCTCACGCGGCCGCGGCTTACCGTCGAGCCGGGCCGGGGAATCGTCGGGCCGGGGACCATTACCCTGTACGAGGTCGGCACGATTAAGGATGTGGACGGCCTGCGCACATATGTCAGCGTCGACGGGGGGATGAGCGACAACATCCGCACCGCGCTGTATGACGCCAGCTACACCTGCGCCCTGGCCTCGCGCGCTTCCGGCGCCCCGCCGATGCTGTCCCGGGTGGTGGGCAAGCACTGCGAGAGCGGCGACATCGTGGTCAGGCACGCGTACCTGCCCGCCGACCTGGCCCCCGGCGACCTAGTGGCCGTCGCGGCCACCGGCGCGTACTGCCGGTCCATCTCGAGCAACTACAACCATGTGCCGCGCCCCGGCGTGGTCGCGGTGCGAGACGGGACGGCCCGGCTGATCGTCCGCCAGGAAACCCTGGATGACCTCCTGCGGCTGGATGTTGGATGAGACTCCCTCTGACAGCCTCCAGTGGGCACTGCCGAGCGAAACGCCCGCGAGGAAGGCAATGACGTCATGAGCGAGCTGGAGGGGCGCGGTGCCGCCTGGACTGAGGAGCGAGGGACGAGCGACGAGGGAAGGCGGCGCCTCAAAGCGTCCCGGAAGCGAGCGGGAGACAGGTCATGAGCACTGCACAGGTGCCGGTGCTGCGGATCGCGCTGCTCGGCTGCGGCTCTGTCGGCTCCCAGGTCGCCCGGCTGCTGCGCGAGCAGGCCGATGACCTCGCGGTACGGACCGGGGCGCGGCTGGAGCTCGCGGGCATCGCGGTGCGCCGCCCGGCGCATCCGCGTGACGCGGCGATCGACCGCTCTTTGCTGACTGCCGACGCGATGGAGCTGGCGACCCGCCCGGACGTCGATGTCGTGGTGGAGGTGATCGGCGGCATCGAGCCCGCCCGCTCGCTGCTGCTCGCCGCTATGAAGGCGGGCAAGTCCGTGGTCACCGCCAACAAGGCGCTGCTGGCCGTCAACGGCGCGGAGGTCCACGGCGCGGCGCGCGAGCACGGCGCCGACCTTTATTACGAGGCCGCCGTGGCGGGCGCCATCCCGCTGCTGCGGCCGCTGCGCGAGTCGCTGGCGGGGGACGCGGTCCGCCGGGTGCTGGGCATTGTCAACGGCACGACCAACTACATCCTGGACCGGATGGACTCCTCGGGGGCCGGCTTCGCCGAGGCGCTCGAGGAGGCGCAGTCGATGGGCTACGCCGAGGCGGACCCCACCGCCGACGTTGAGGGATTCGACGCGGCCGCGAAGGCGGCGATCCTGGCCAGCCTGGCCTTCCACACTCGCGTGACAGCGGCGGACGTGCACCGCGAGGGCATCACCGAGGTCACCACCGCCGACATGGCCAGTGCCAGGGCGCTGGGCTGTGTGGTGAAGCTGCTCGCCATCTGCGAGCGGTCCGACGGCGGCGTCTCGGTCCGGGTGCACCCGGCGATGATCCCGCGCTCGCATCCCCTCGCCGCGGTCGGCGGGGCCTACAACGCGGTGTTCGTGGAGGCGCAATCGGCCGGCCGGCTGATGTTCTACGGTGCAGGCGCGGGCGGCACCCCGACCGCGAGTGCGGTGCTCGGTGACGTTGTCGCGGTCGCGCGCAACCGGCTGGCCGGGACCCGGGGACCCGACGCGTCCACCTATGCGGAGCTGCCCGTCATGCCGATGGGGGAGACGCTTACCCGCTATCACGTTTCCCTCGACGTCGCTGACCGGCCGGGCGTGCTCGCCCGGGTCGCGGACGCCTTCGCGCGCCATGATGTCTCTATCCGGTCGGTACGCCAGGAAGGGCGGGGTGACGACGCCCAGCTGGTGATCGTCACCCACCAGGCCCGCGACGCGGCGCTCGCCGCGACCATCGGCGACCTCGAGTCCCTGGGCGTGGTCCGCGCGGTGGCCAGCGTGATGCGGGTGGAAGGCGAGGAGGAGCCGTTATGAGTGAGCCGGAGGGGCGCCTCAAGGCGCCGAAGCGAGCGGGGGACAGGTCATGAGCGAGCTGGAGGGGCGCGGCGCCGCCTGGACTGAGGAGCGAGGGACGAGCGACGAGGGAAGGCGGTGCCTCAAAGCGCCCCGGAAGCGAGCGGGGGACAGGTCATGACCAAGCCGGGAACCCGCCTGTCAGATGCTCCGCCGCCGGCCCCGGCGGCTCAGCCAGCACAGTCGGCTCCGGGTGGCCCTCCACGGGCCCAGTCGGCCCCGTCCGCCCCGGCGGTCGCGTCGGCTCAGCCAGCCGAGCCGGCCCGGTCCCGCGCCTGGCGGGGTGTGATCGCCGAGTACCGTGACCGGCTGCCGGTCGGCGGCGGCGCGCCGGTGGTCACCCTGCGCGAGGGCGGCACCCCTCTGCTGCCCGCGCCCGTGCTGTCCGCCCGCACCGGCTGTGATGTATATCTCAAGGTCGAGGGCGCGAACCCGACGGGCTCGTTCAAGGACCGCGGGATGACCGTCGCGATCAGCACCGCCGCCGGGCGCGGGGCCAAGGCGGTGATCTGCGCGTCCACCGGGAACACGAGCGCGAGCGCTGCCGCCTATGCCGCGCGGGCCGGGATGACCTGCGCGGTCCTCGTCCCGCAAGGCAAGATCGCGATTGGCAAGCTCGCCCAGGCGCTGGTGCACGGCGCGAAGCTGCTGCAGGTGGCCGGGAGCTTCGATGACTGCCTCGAAGTCGCGCGCAAGCTCGCCGCCGAGTACCCGGTTGCCCTGGTCAACTCGGTGAACCCGGACCGGCTTCAGGGCCAGAAGACCGCCGCCTTCGAGATCGTTGACGCGCTCGGCGACGCGCCCGACGTACATTGCCTGCCCGTCGGCAACGCCGGGAACATCACGGCCTACTGGATGGGCTACCAGGAGTACTTCCGCGACGGGGTCGCGGCGCGCCGGCCGCGGATGCTCGGTTTCCAGGCCAGCGGGGCCGCGCCGATCGTGACCGGTGAGCCGGTACGGCAGCCGCAGACAATAGCGACGGCGATCCGGATCGGCAATCCCGCCTCATGGAGGCTGGCCGAGGCGGCGCGTGACGAGTCCGGCGGGCTGATCGCCTCGGTGACGGACCGGGAGATCCTCGCCGCCTACCGGATCCTGGCCAGGGAGGAAGCGGTCTTCGGCGAGCTCGCCTCGGCGGCGAGCGTCGCGGGCCTGCTGCGGGCGCATGCCGACGGGCTCGTCGCCGCGGGGTCCCGTGTCGTCTGCACGATCACCGGCAACGGGCTGAAGGATCCTGACTGGGCGCTGTCCGGGGCACCGTCGCCCGCGACGATCTCCGCCGATTCCGCCGCGGCGGCGGCTGCGCTGGGGCTCGGCTGACCGGCAATGACCAGTTCCTTCCGGGACGGCCCCGTCCGGGTGCGTGTCCCGGCGACAAGTGCCAACCTGGGCCCGGGCTTTGACGCCCTCGGGCTCGCGCTGTCCCTTCATGACGTGGTCGAGGCGCGGGTCGACGGGGCGGGGCTGTCGATCGAGGTGACCGGGGAGGGGGCCGGCACCGTGGAGGCGGGTGAGGGCCATCTTGTCGTCCGTGCCATGCGGCACGCGTTCGGCCTGCTGGGCGGGCAGCCGCCGGGGATCGCGCTGCGCTGCGCCAACCGCGTACCACACGGCCGCGGCCTCGGCTCCTCCGCGGCGGCGATCGTGTCCGGGATCCTTGCGGCGCGCGCGCTCACCGACCGCGGAGCCGCCAGGCTGCCCGATGACGCCGTGCTCCGGCTGGCCGCCGGGATGGAGGGCCACCCGGACAATGTGGCGGCGTGCCTGGCCGGCGGCCTTACGATCGCGTGGACCGCTGCCGGCCAGCCGCGCATGACCCGGCTTTCCCCGGTGCCCGGCGTGGTACCGGTCGTATTCGTCGCGCCGGAACCGCTCGCCACCGAGGCCGCGAGGCGCGTGCTGCCGGAATCGGTGCCGCACGCCGACGCGGCCGCGAATGCCGGGCGCAGCGCCCTGCTGGTCGCCGCTCTCACCGGTGACCCGGGCGCGCTGCTCGATGCGACCCAGGATTTCCTGCACCAGCCGTACCGCGCCGGCGTGATGCCCGCAACCGCTGACCTGGTCCGGCGGCTACGTGAGGCCGGTATCCCCGCTGTCGTCTCCGGCGCCGGCCCCTCCGTGCTCGCCTTCCTGGTCCGTCAGCCATCGGCCGACGGCGCCGCACCGCACGGCCTTGAGGTCCTGGATTCAAGCGCCCGCGAAACGGGTACAGCATGGGACATAAGCGTCCTTGATGTCGACAGGCAAGGCGCTAGCATCCAGTCCGTGACGCCGGGCGCATTTCCAGTGGGCGGCACACCGAAGTGAACGTGCCTGGGAACGTGCATCTTCGGCGACCGGACGCGTTGACCGTCCCGCGCAGGGCCGGTCATCTTCTTCCGCGACACACGGATGGCGGCGAGGGAATGCGGTGGGCTCGCATGGTGTTAGGCTGGGTGATGCATCAGATGCCCCGTTGCGGGGCAGGTGCTCATCAGCCACATGGGACCAGGCAGGTAGTGTTTGCCGTGGTCAGGTAGTGGCCCCCCGGCATTACGTCAGCAGATCGTTTCGTTTCCGCCCGGTAGCGGGCGAGGGCGGCCTGACAGGCGGGCGCGATCCGGGGACTCGGGCGGATGGCCGCGTGGGTGCGCTCGGGCTTTCTCGCTCGGCTGCGGGCGCATGGCACATCGCATGGAGGAACACCCCAGCGCCAGGGCAGTGACGCATACCAGGGATACGCGAATCCACGCCTGGGCACGGCCGGATCGCGGCGTCAGGTCAAAAGGCCGCAAGGTCGGCCAAAGATCGTAACGGAAGGACCATTAGTGAGCGACACCACCGAAGTCCTCAGCGGCGCATCCGCTGCGCCCGAGGAAACCCCCCGCGGTCGTTCAGCGCCCTCGGCGGACGCTGATCCCGAGGGTTTCCACGCCGGATCCAAGGCGTCAGCCGTCGCTGGGTCGGACGGTGCCGTGACCGCTCCGTCTAGGTCGCGCCGCCGTCAGGGCACTGGTCTTTCCGCGTTGCTGCTGCCGGAGCTGCAGCAGGTAGCGCAGACTATGGGCATTCCGGGTACGGCCCGGATGCGTAAGAGCCAGCTGATCGCGGCGATCCAGGAGAAGCAGGGCGGCGGTGTCACCGTCGAGCCGCGCCGCAGTGCTCCCCGCGCCGGTATCGACGGCGCCGCCAACAAAGATTCAGCCAGCCGGGTCGCGTCCGCGGGAGCCGACGCGCCTCGCCCCCTCAAGCAGGACGCCATGGAACCACAGACACCCGCGGAAACCGGCATCGGCGATAATGCGCAGGCCAGCGGCATCGGCGATGGCGTGCAAGCAGGAGGCCGCAGCGATGACACGGCGGCTGCGCGCGCTGCCGCACAGCAGCTCAGCTTCGACCAGTCAGGCCCGGGCGACGCGGACCGGGGCATGCAGGCTCCGCAGGAGACCGGCCCCGCTGAGGGCCCCCTGAGTGACGGCCAGCAGGCGGCTGACGTGCAGCGCGGTGACCGCCGCCGGCGCGGCAACGGACGTCGCGACGATCAGCAGTCCCGTGGTCGTGGTGACAATGGCCGTGGTGACAATGGCCGTGGTGACAACGGCCGCGGTGACAATGGCAGGGAGCCGGCGGCAGCCGCGCAGCCGTCCGGCGGCGATCAGTCCTATCGCGGTGACGACGACGGCGATGGCCAGGGCCGGCGCCGTAGCCGGGACCGGTTCCGCAACCGCAACAGGCGCCGTGACCGGCCGGGCGGGGAGTCCGAGCCGGTGGTCGCCGACGACGACGTGCTGGTCCCGATCGCGGGAATCCTCGATGTCCTCGACAACTACGCGTTCGTCCGGACGACGGGCTACCTGCCCGGGTCAAACGATGTCTACGTCTCGCTGTCCCAGGTGCGCCGCTACGGCCTGCGCAAGGGGGACGCCATCGAGGGCGCCGTGCGCCAGCCGCGCGAGGGTGAGCGCAGGGAGAAGTTCAACGCGCTAGTCCGGCTGGACAAGGTCAACGGCCTCGACCCAGAGCAGTCCAAGTCCAGGGTCGACTTCAACAAGCTGGTCCCGCTCTACCCCCAGGACCGGCTCCGCCTCGAAACCGAGTCAGGCATCCTGACCACGCGGATCATCGACCTGATCAGCCCGATCGGCAAGGGCCAGCGCGGTCTGATCGTGTCGCCGCCCAAGGCCGGCAAGACGATGATCCTGCAGGCGATCGCGAACGCCATCACCAAGAACAACCCCGAGTGCCACCTCATGGTCGTCCTCGTGGACGAGCGTCCCGAGGAAGTCACCGACATGCAGCGCACGGTCAAGGGCGAGGTGATCCACTCCACCTTCGACCACCCCGCTGACGACCACACGACTGTGGCCGAACTCGCCATCGAGCGCGCCAAGCGCCTCGTCGAAATGAACCATGACGTCGTCGTCCTGCTGGATTCCATCACCCGCCTCGGCCGCGCCTACAACCAGGCGGCACCGGCCAGCGGCCGGATCCTGTCCGGTGGCGTGGACTCCACCGCGCTCTACCCGCCGAAGCGGTTCTTCGGCGCCGCGCGCAACATCGAGAACGGCGGCTCGCTGACCATCCTGGCCACCGCCCTGATCGAGACGGGCTCGCGGATGGATGAGGTCATCTTCGAGGAGTTCAAGGGTACCGGCAACATGGAGCTCCGGCTGCGCCGTGAGCTTGCCGACAAGCGGCTCTTCCCCGCGGTGGACGTGGACGCCTCCAGCACCCGTAAGGAGGAGATCCTTCTCGCGCCGGAGGAGCTCAAGATCGTCTGGCAGCTTCGCCGGGTGCTGCACGCACTCGACCCGCAGCAAGCGCTCGAGCTGCTCATGGAGCGGATGCGGGATACCAAGAGCAACGCCGAGTTCCTGCTCCAGGTGCAGAAGACCACGCTCAGTTCCTGACCCGTGAACTGTCCCTGATCCCGTGAACTTCTGAATAGAGCACAGTGATGCCCGTGTCCCCGCCCGGGGGCACGGGCCTTGCTGTTTCCGCTCGCTTCCCCGCCTCCCATCACTCGGCGGTGGAGTTCACGTCGCTCGCGCTGACCGACAGGACGCCGCTGATCTCTTTCAGCCGGGCGGCGAGTTCCGCGACGGACCCGCCGCCGTAGACCACGAGCATCACTGTCACGCTGCCCAGGCGGGGCCGGTCGCTGCGCTCGGCCAGGCTGTCCTCGAAGGCCGCACGGGACACCTCGGCGTCCCGCTCGCTCTCGATATTCACCTCTGCCACCCGGAAGCCCTGGGAGGTGCACACCTCCAGCGCCTTGCGCAGCACTCCCTGGCCCTCCTCGTAGCTCAGCCGCACGTGGGACGCTGCCGTGCGGGACGTTGGCAGGCGGCGCGCCAGCGGGCCCAGGCCGAAGACCACGATGAAATGCATGCCCGTGACCGCGAGTGCGAGCAGCGGCAGGCCGGCGCCGCATGCCATTCCGATGCCGGCGGTCGCCCATACCACCGCGGCGGTCGTCAGGCCGCGGACCGCGTCACGCCGGACGAAGATCAGCCCGGCGCCGAGGAAGCCGATTCCCGACACGATCTGCGCGGCTACCCGGGACGGGTCGAGCTGAATGTGGCCGGGAACCAGCACGTCACTGAACCCGTACTTACTGACCAGCGTGATCAGCGCAGCGGCGACGCCGACCAGGGTGTGCGTCCGCAGTCCCGCGGACTTCTGCCGGAACTCGCGTTCCAGGCCGATCAGTGCGGACAGGCCAAAGGCCAGGCCGAGTTCGCCGATCTGCACCCAGCCTTCGCCGCCGGAGATTCCCAGGCCCGTTGTCACCTGTCGGTCTTACCCAGTAAGCCGGCATTTAGGCGGGTAAGCTCTGTGGGCGGCCAGCCGCCGGTTAGCCCGGATTTCCTGCCCTATTCCGGGCAGGAAAGTTGCTGTTAAGGGCCGGTGCTGACAGATTAGGAGCCATGCCGGATGCTTTCCCGTCCACGGAGCCCGACCTGATCCGTTACGTGACGACCTCGACGGGACTGCCTCCAGCCACCGCCGCCCGGGTGGTCGCGGACATAGTGGCCTACTTCGACGAGACGGTCGACGAGTTCGTCCGGCGGCGGCACCACGAGATGCGGCTCCGGCAGTTCAAGAACGCGCAGATCTGGTCGGCCATCGCGGCTGAGATGCAGACGCGGAGGTTCAGGCCGCCGGTCTTGTCGGATCGTCAGCTCCGCCGGATCGTCTACGGCTAGCCCGGGGGGCGTGGTGCACGCGTCAACCCGTGGTGCACGCGTAAACCGCCGCCCCACCTGAACGTCACTGAGGAGCGGATGGCCATTGGCCACCGCGGACGGGACCCCCGAGAGGAGAAACGTTCCATGTGCGGGATCGTGGGATACATCGGCCGTAGGGAGGCCGTGCCCGTGCTGCTCGAAGGGCTGCACAGGCTGGAGTACCGGGGTTACGACTCCGCGGGCTTGGCGGTGGTGTACCGGGGCAGGCTGCAGGTCACCAAGACCGCCGGCCGGGTGCAGGATCTCCGGGACCGGGTGAACGACCGCGGCCGGGCGACCATCGGCATCGGGCACACCAGGTGGGCGACGCACGGCGAGCCGAACGAGACCAATGCGCACCCGCACATGGACGCCGAGGGCAACATCGCCGTCGTGCACAACGGCATCATCGAGAACGCCGAGCAGCTGCGCGACCAGCTGGCGGCCGCTGGGGTCCCGCTTGTCTCCGACACCGACACCGAGGCGCTGGCTCACCTCATCGCGGCCGAGGCGCGAGACGGCGGATCCCTGGAGGACGCGGTACGGCGGGCGCTGCGCGGCGTGGAGGGCACCTACGGCCTGCTCGTCCTTGACGTGCGCCGTCCCGATGAGCTGGTGGTAGCGCGCAACGGCAGCCCCATCGTGCTGGGCGTCGGGGAGAACGAGATGTTTATCGCCTCCGACGTCGCCGCGCTCGTCCGGCACACCCAGCAGGTTGTCTACCTTGACGACGCCGAGGTCGCCACCGTGCGGCCCGGCGGGTACCAGATAGGCACGCTGGACAACCAGCGCACGAGCAAGATGCCGACCACGGTCGAGGCCGAGGACGGCGACTATGAGCTGGGTCCCTTCGAGGACTTCATGCGCAAGGAGATCCACGAGCAGCCGGAGGCACTCCGCCGCGCGCTCCGCGGCCGGCTTGACGAACGGTTCGCCACCGCACGCCTCGGCGGCATCAACATGGATCCCCGCCAGCTCCGCGCGGTCCGCCGGGTGAAGTTCCTCGGCTGCGGCTCGGCCTACTACGCCGGCCAGATGGGAGCCGTCCTGGTCGAGGAGCTCGCCCGCGTCCCCGCCGACGCCGAGCCCGCCTCGGAATTCCGCTACCGCAACCCGGTCGTCGAGTCCGACACGCTCTACATCGCCATCAGCCAGTCCGGTGAGACGCTCGACACGCTGATGGCCGTGCAAGAACTGAAGCGCAAAGGCGGCCAGGTCCTCGGCGCCGTCAACGTCGTCGGCAGCGCGATTGGCAGGGAGTGCGGCAGAGGCATCTTCCTGCACGCCGGCCCGGAGATCGCCGTCGCCTCCACCAAGGCCCTGACCAACATGGCGGCCTCCTTCGCCCTGCTGGGCCTGCTGCTCGGCCGCGTCCGTGACCTGTCCACCGCGCAGGGCCAGCGGATCGTGGCGGGCATGCGAGCCCTGCCGGAGCAGATCAGCCAGATACTCAGTGCCGAGGAGAGCATCGCCTCGATCGCCGGCCGGTTCGCCGGCGCCGAGCACATGTTCTTTATCGGCCGTGTCCGCGGCTGGCCGGTGGCGCGGGAAGGCGCCCAGAAACTGAAGGAGATCTCCTACATTCATGCCGAGGCATATCAGGCCGCCGAGCTGAAGCACGGCCCGCTGGCGCTGATCGACGCGTCCATGCCGAGCGTGGTGGTGGTGCCCAACGACGAGCTGCTGCCGAAGAATGTCTCCACCATCGAGCAGATCAGGGCGCGCGGTGGCCCCGTCATCGCCGTCACCAGTGCCGATCTTCCCTCTGACCTGGCGGACGCGGTGATTCGCGTTCCGCATTGCGAGCCGGAACTGGACCCCATCTTGCTCAACGTGCCGCTCCAGATATTCGCCTACCATCTCGCGGCCAAGCTCGGCCGCGACATCGACAAGCCACGCAACCTGGCTAAGAGCGTCACCGTCGAGTAACGCGGCCCGGGCACAGGTCACGCGGCCCGTCCCGCGGTGATCACCGCGAGACGGGCCGACACGTCCGCGGCGCGCCCGGCCGGCGCATCCCGGTCTGCGTGGACGGCGACGAAATCGCGCAGCTTCCCGTCAATATCCGCATTCGCAAGGGCGCTCAGGGGCCTGGCGCCCGCCCTCCCTTACACGCCGCTCTCCCCTGACACGCCGCTCTCCATTGGTATGCGGCTCTCCGTTGATACGCGCGTCCCTTGACGCTCCGCCGTTACCAAGTGACACTACTCACTAGTAATACCAACGGGTAACAACAGGAGGTCCCAATGCGGACCATCGCTCCCCGCCGCCGCTTGACCTTCCTGGCCCTCGTCACCATGGCGTCGCTCGGCCTGCCCGGGGCGGCGATCCCGTCCGCGGCCGCGGCCCCGTCCGGGAGTGCCGCCCCGCCACCCACTTACCGGGCCAATGACTACGGCGGCGGCCAGATCCTCAGCATCAACCCGCCGGGAGAGAACGGACTGGTCAACGCCGGCCAGCTCGCGCAGTACGAGCTGACCGGCCAGCGCCCGCCGGCCAGCCAGGACCAGCTCGGCCCCTATGCCAGCCTGCTCTACGGCTATCCCTCGCTGACCGACGCCACGCTCGGCCGCTACTACACGGATGAGTCGTTCGGCATCCCTCCCGGTGACATCACCCGCACCGAGCGCCCGTCACCCACCCAGCAGGTGGCGATCTACCGGGACACCCACGACATCCCGCACATCTACGCCGCCAACGACGCCGCGCTGGCCTTCGGCGCCGGCTACGCGCAGGCCGAGGACCGGCTGTTCCTGATGGATGTGCTGCGTCACTACGGCGAGGGCACGCTCTCTGCGTTCCTCGGCCCGTCCTGCGCCGACGAGCAGATGGACCACGACGAGCTGCTGCTTGCCCCCTACACCCCGGCCCAGGCGCAGGCCCAGGTGGACGCGCTGCCTACCGAGTACGGCAGGCTGGGCGCGCTGGCCAAGCAGATGATCGACTCCTACGTGACCGGGGTGAATGCCTACATCACCCAGGCGCTGGCCGATCCAGCGAAGCTGCCCGCTGACTACGCCGCGGCGCTGCAGCCGCCGAAGCCGTGGTCGGCGGCGGACGTGGTGTACGTGTCGTCACTCGTTGGCGGGATCTTCGGTGACGGCGGCGGCGGTGAGGTCGCCAACGCGGCGCTGCTGCAGTATCTGCAGCGCCACCTGGGCGCCAGCGCGGGCCGCGCGGCGTTCACCGACTTCAAGGAGCAGAACGACCCCGGCGCCCCCACCACCGTCGCCACCCCGTTCCCCTACGAGATCCCCGGCAAGGTCAACCCGGCACTGACCGCGATGCCGGACAACGCCGCCGCCCCGTTCAATGGCGGCCCCACCGATACCACCCCCGGCTGCGGCAGCACGCCCGCCAACCCAGCCGCGCTGAAGATCATCACCGGCCTGCTGGCCATGCCCACGCACATGAGCAACGCGCTGCTGGTAGACGCGCGGCACTCGGCCAGCGGGCACCCGATCGCGGTGTTCGGGCCGCAGGTGTCCTACTTCACACCGGGCATCTTGATGCAGGAGGACCTGCACAGCCCCGACTACGCCGCCGAGGGCGCCTCGTTCCCCGGCACCGGGCTGGTCGAGCTGGGCCGAGGGGAGGACTACGCGTGGTCGGCCACCTCAGCCGGCACCGACCTGACCGACCAGCGGCTGGAACGGATCTGCAACCCCGCCGGCGGCGCGCCAGCCGCGCAGGGCACCTACTACGAGTTCGACGGGCGCTGCCTGCCGATGACGCACGAGACGTTCACCGAGGTGGCCGTGCCCAAACCGGGCGGCGTGGGCCTGCCCACGGTCATCACGCACAACATCTACCTGACCCGGCACGGCATCGTGCAGGGCTGGACCACCGCGGACGGCGGCAAGCCGGTCGCCGTGGTCAACCAGCGCTCCACCTACGGGCACGACGTCGACTCGGCGATCGGCTTCCTGCGCTGGGGCCTGCCGGCACTGACCCGGGACGCCCGGTCCTGGATGGCCGGCGCCGAAGCGATCGACTACACGTTCAACTGGTTCTACATCGACAGCCGGGACATCGCCTACGACAGCTCGGGCCTCGCCCCGGTCCGCCCGTCCGATGTGGACCCGAACCTGCCGACCTGGGGCACCGGGGCTGCGGAGTGGCAGGGTTTCCTGCCGCCGGACCAGCACCCGCACGCCATCGACCCGCCGTCCGGCGTGCTCACGAGCTGGAATAACAAGCCGGCGCCGGAGTTCTCCGCGTCCGACTCCCAGTACGGCTACGGGCCGGTGTACCGGGTGCAGATGCTCAACCAGCAGATCGCCGCGCAGCTAGCCGCGCACCACGGCAAGCTCACCCGGGCGAACCTGGTGCAGGCCATGGAGATCGCGGCCAGCCAGGACCTCGACGGCCTCACCACGCTGCCGGAACTGCTGCCTTACCTCAGTTCCCGGCCGGAACCGGCCGGCGTGCGGCAGATGCTCGCGGTGCTGGCCGCGTGGCAGGCCAGCGGTGCCCACCGGCGCAAGGCCGCACCCGGTGACACCCAGTACGCCGACCACGCCGCAGTGGCCATCATGGACGTGCTGCAGGACAACCTGATCCGCGCGCTGTTCGACCCGATCCTGGCCGCCGGCGGGATCAGCAACGCCGGCTCGACCGGCGGCGCCGCGACCCCCAGCTACACGGTGCTGCCGATGCAGTGGGTGAACACACCCAACAGCGGCGGCACGCACCTGGGCAGCGCCTACGACGGCGGCTACGAGGGCTACGTGGTAAAGGTGCTGCGCCAGCTACGCGGCGAACCGGCCGGCGCGCCGTTCGGCCCGGAGCTGATGTCGCGGATCTGCGGCACCGGACCGGCAAGCTGCCCGGCGGCCATCGACCACGCCCTGGCAACCACCTACACCACGCTGGTGCAGGCCAACGGCGGCTCGACGGACGTGGCAAGCTGGACGGCCACGCCGGACACGGTGGCCGCCGGTCAGACCATGCCGCAATATGACGCCATCGCGTTCCGCGCCATCGGCATCGTCGGGCAACCCGATATCGACTGGCAGAACCGGCCCACCTTCCAGCAGGTCGTCGAGTTCCCCGCGCACCGCTGAACCGTCGGGGGCCGCTACGGACGGTACCAGGGCCCTAGCCACAGTGGGGGCTACGGGCAGACGGACCGCAGGCTCCGGGGGTCGTCCAGCCGGGCCAGCACTAATGCAAGGGGATCGGCTGGGGCGGCTCGGCGCCGGGCAGCGGCTGCTCGCACCAGACGACCTTGCCCGAGCGGGTCCTGCGGGCGCCCCAGCGCTGTGCGAGCTGGCTGACCACCTGCAGCCCGCGGCCGTTCTCGTCGTCGCGGCCGGCGTGGCGCAGCCTGGGCAGCGCGGCTGAGTTGTCGCCGACCTCGCACACCAGGGCTCCCTCGCACACGATCCGCAGCGTGATCTTGCCGGGGGAGTACCTCAGCGCGTTCGTCACGAGCTCGGAGACCAGCAGCTCGGTGGTGGGGATCAGCTCCTCCAGGCCCCAGCGCGTTATCGGCTCCCGGATCAGCGTCCGGGCCTCGCCGACCGAGGTGAGCTCGTGGCCGAGCGTCCAGGTCGCGTGGTGGTCGGCGGGGATGCGGCTGAGCCGGGCCAGGAGCACCGCGATGTCGTCGCGGTACTGCTCTGAGTAAACGCCGTCCAGGGTGGCCTTGCAGAGATCTTCGAGCGAACGGGACGGGGCGCCGTCGCTGAAGACCTTCCGCAGCCGGTTCAGGCCGTCGTCGATGTCGCGGGTGCGGTTCTCAACGAGCCCGTCGGTGTATAGCAGGAACAGGCTGCCGTCCTCGATGGTGAACTGCCGGCTCTCGATCGGGCCCTCGCCGACGCCGAGCGGGGGAGCCGGCGCGACGTCCAGGTACTCGTTGCTGCCGTCCGGCCGGACGAGCAGCGGCGGCAGGTGCCCGGCCACGGCCACCTCGCAGCCGCCGCTCACCGCGTCGAACACCGCGTAGGCGCATGTCGCGAAGTGCGGTTCCCGTTCCCCCAGCGTGTGCATGAGCTCGTTGAGCTGCTGCAGCGACTCGGCAGGCGGCAGCTCAAGCCGCGCGAGTGTATGGATGGCGGTGCGCAGCTGGCCCATCGTGACGGCGGCACGCACGCCATGCCCGGCCACGTCGCCGACGACCAGGGCGACGCGGGCACCCGGCAGCGCGATGGACTCATACCAGTCGCCGCCGACCTCGATGAGCTTGCTGCCCGGCAGGTACCGGTGCCGTACATCGACGGAGGACGGGGCGGAAAGGCCGGTGGGAAGAAGGCTGCGCTGCAGGGTGAGCGCGGTGGCATGCTCGCGGTTGTACCGGCGCGCGTTATCGATGAAGATAGCGGCCCGCGACGCGAATTCCATGCCGATCTCCTGATCGTATGCGTCGAAGCGCCGGTAGCCGGGTTTTCGCAGGCAGACGAAGAAGCCGAGTGTGGTGCCCTGCGCGATGAGCGGCAGCAGCAGCATGGAGCTATTGGCGAGAAGGTCGGCGACTGGGCGGCGCTGCCACAACTCGGCCAGCCGGAGGGCGTCGTCGGCGCTCATCCGGCTCTCCAGGACCGGCTTTCCCGAATCCATGCAGCACACGTAGGGTGACCCCGCCGGATACCGGAGGATCTCGCCGGTCGGGAAGGTGGCTTCCCATGCCGGTTCGTCTGCGTCGTTGGCTACCGCGAGCCGCCGCAGCGGGTGCGACCCGTCTGGTTCGTGTGCGGGGAACTCGTCGTCCCCGATCAGGCTCTCCAGCACCGCCAGGCCGCCCGCGTTGCAGAAGTGCGGGACGAGGGTGTCCATCAGCTCCCGGGCCACATGATCGAAGTCGAGTGTGTCGCCGATCCGCTTGAACGTGCTGTCGAGCAGCGCTTGACGCATGAGCGCGGGGTCCACGAACCGCTCGGCGACCGGGGCGGGGATGCGCAGGACGGCGAGCGCCGCGACGCTCGTGTCGCCGGCGCGCATCGGGTGCACGGTGACCACCGCGTCCGACTTGGCGTCGTTCTCGGTGCGGATCTCGAGCATGCCGGTGCTCTCGCGGTCGGAGCGGATCGCCTCCAGAAGGGATGAGACAGGGTCGTCACCGCCGCCCGGGCTGGCGGACTCGCCCAGTCCTGTTGCGCCGGAACTGGTGATGAGGTCGCTGAGGCGGGCGCCAAGTAGCTCATCGGCCGGGCGCGCGAGCAGTGCCGGCGCGTTACGGTCATGCTGCACGATCCGGCCCGAATGGTCGATACCGAGAATGATGGTCCGGACCGACGAGTTCTGTGGCGGGGCGCTGCTGTCAACCGTCGTGCCGATTGTCACGTAGTGCTCTCCTGTCGGCTTCTCACCCGTCGGTTTCGCCGGCTACATGGAGCAACCGGCAATGAGTGGCCCGGGTCCGCGGTGTCCTGGCTGGCCAGTGGCCTGCTCGCTGTCCGCCAGCCAGATGGCGGCTGGCCCCTCCTTGGCCAGCCAGGTGGTTACCTGGGTCACCTCTCCCGGTCCTGATACCCAGTTGTCGGGCTCTCTTAGCCAATTATGAGCCAATGACGGCGCGCAGGCAGCAGATCCGCGTACCCGTCTAACAGCTGGTGAATACCTTTGTGCGGTATTACACGCGCCGTGAGCGCCGCTGGCCGCTTGGCCGTAAAGGCATCTGGATGCCGGCGGCCGGTAGGATAGCTGACGCATCGTAAAAATGCCAGGCCAGATGGCATCGCTGACGCATACCGCGGTGACTCTTCGCAGGTGGATAGGCCGGCTATGCCGGCTGCGCTGAGACAGCCGCGCCAGGGTGCCACGCCGGCGGGAGGATCAGATTCATGAGCCCCAGGGTCTTCATGCGCTCCGTAGCCGGCCGGGTTTTCCGTGCGTTGCGGGATGGGCTGTCGCGGCGGAATCCGCCCGGGACGGCCCGCGATGACGGCGGTGCGGGCGGGTTCCCCCCCGGTGCCGGAGACTGGGACGCGGGGGCCGGCACGGAGGACGCGGCATCGGCTGCGGCACGGCAGTACCGGGCCTGCGCGGCTGCGGGCATCCGCGCGCTCCATCGCTGGTACAACCCGGCAACGGGCCTGTGGGACACGGCAGGCTGGTGGAACGCCGCCAACGCGCTGAACGCGGTGATCCAGTACACGCAGCGGACGGGAGACCGGTCGCAGGTCGGCGTCATCGAAAGGACGTTCAGCGCGGCCCGGCGGGCGCATCCCAATTTCATCAACGACTATTACGACGATAACGGCTGGTGGGCACTCGCCTGGATAGCGGCATTCGACCTGACCGGGGACCCGAAGTACCTGGAGACGGCGAAAGCGATTTTCGCGCAGATGACAACTGGCTGGGACAATGAGTGCCGCGGCGGTCTCTGGTGGACGGTAGCGAGGACCTATAAGAATGCCATCCCGAACGAGCTGTTCCTGCTGCTGGCGGCCCGCCTCCACCAGCGCACCCAGGGCGATAGCGGGCCGGGCAGCTATCTTGACTGGGCGCTGCGGGAATGGGAGTGGTTCACGGCCAGTGGCATGATCGGCGCCACGGGCCTGGTGAACGACGGGCTGACGTCGGCGTGCGAGAACAATGGCGGTACCACCTGGACCTACAACCAGGGCGTCATCCTCGGCGGCCTGGCCGCGCTGCACGAGATCACCGGCGACCCCGGCTATCTGGAGCAGGGGAACACGATCGCCGGCGCCGTCCTCCGCCACCTGACCAGCCCGGCGACGCCGGCGCGGGCCCCGGAAGACGCCTGCGGCCAGGCGCTGGCCGCAGGCGCCGGGCCGGCCGGCATCCTGGTTGAGCCCTCCGAGCAGTCCGGCAGAGGCTCCAACGGAGACCAGGCGCAGTTCAAGGGCATCTTCATCCGGAATCTCTATGACTTCTACCGGCAGAGCCCACGGCCCGCCTACCGCGTGTTCATCCTGGCCAATGCCCGCTCCATCTGGGAGAACGACAGGAACCGGAAGAACCAGTTCGGGCTGCGCTGGACCGGCCCGTTCGACCGGGCCGACGCCGCCCGGCAGAGTTCCGCGCTGGACGCCCTCAACGCCGCCGTGGCGCTCACCGCGGCCCCTTAGCCGCGGGGTGCCGCTTTAGGTCAGGCGGGCGATGGCGAGCGCGGCAGCGAGAAGGACAAGGCCCCAGGACATTGCCCGGAGCGCCCCTTCCAGCGGCTCGAGCACGGTCCCGGCGTCTATCAGCGTCGTCCTGCCGTCGGCGAAGGTGATGCTGCCGTCAACCTGGACGGCGCGCCGCCGGATGTTCCTGGCCGGGGTGCTCAGCCGGCGCTGCGCCGCGGACAGCGCGTGGGCGGCGGCCGCCGCGGCGACGGGTGCCACGGCCAGGTTCCCGGCCTGGGCGGCGTAGCCGGTGAGCACGGGGAAGGCACCCCACGCGGCCGCGAAACCCAGGTCGTTATGCAGGGCGCCGCCGAACAGTTCGGCGTTGTAGGCGATGACCAGGACCGGGCCGGCCACCATGAAGGGGACGAGAATCCAGCCTGCTTTCGTGACGCCGTAGGCACCCAGGCCCACCGCGCCGGCGATGCCGAGCGCGACCGCGGCGGTGAGGGCCCCGGCAGGGATGTTCGTGCGCAGCGGGCGGCCGCGTAGCTCGTCGAGCGCGTGCGCCGCAACCCCGACTGCGAGGAAGAATGCCGCGACGGTCCACAGGAGGCGGCTGAGATAGACCCGCGGGGCCAGGGACGCGCCGATGACCGTGTATGAGAGGTGCCACGCCGTGTACGGCGGATGCAGCAGCGTCCACCAGTCCCGCCACCGTCCCGGCGGCGCGGCGTAATAAGCCGGCCGGGCGCTGGGCGCACCGGATGCGCCGGGC
>DASQVO010000128.1:0-2508 GCA_035640715.1 Streptosporangiaceae bacterium | reverse complement strand
GGCGGACATCGACGCGCTAGAACGGACCGGTGCGGTACGCAGCCCGGGTCGGCCGACGTGACGCAGCAGCCGGCCGCGATTGTCACCGGCGCCGGCGCGGGCATCGGCTTGGCCACCGCGCACCGGCTGCACCGCCTCGGGATGCGGCTCGTCCTCGTAGACACAGAGCCCGGCCGGGTACGCCAGCTCGCCGCGAAGCTTGGCGCCGTCCCGGTAGTCGGCGACGTGGCAGATCCCGCCGTCAGCGAGCAGGCGGTACGGGCGGCCGCATCGAGCTACGGGCGGCTGGATCTGCTGCATCTCAACGCCGGGCGCATGACCACGCGCGACCTGGCAGTGGTTGACCTGCGATCACTTGATCTGGCCGCCTACCTGGCGACCGTCGGGGCGAACATGGACGGGGTCGTCTTCGGCATCCGTGCGGCGCTGCCTGTTCTGCACGGCACCCCGCCATCGGCCATCGTAGTGACAGCCTCGCTGGCAGGACTCACCCCGTTCCCGCCCGACCCCATCTACACCATGACCAAGCACGCCGTGGTGGGGCTGGTGCGCTCGCTAGCCGAACTGCTCGCAGCCGAGGGAATCACGATCTGCGCCCTATGCCCCGGTTTCGTCGACACCCCGCTGATCGCAGGGGCCCGCCACCGGTTCACCGCCGCGGGATTCCCGCTGATCAGCGCGGAGCACGCCGCCGCAGCCGTCGAGCATGCCTGGCGCGCCGCCGAGCCAGGCGCGCTATGGGCCCTGCAGCCTGGCCGGGAACCGGTCCGCTATCGGCCGGCCGGCGTTCCCGGCCCCGCGCGACCTGACCACGGCGCAGGAGGTGCGCCGCTGCTGCCACCACTGTCGTGACGAGCACCCGGCCTCGGCCGCCGCTGGCAGCGGCGGGCCGTCAGGCGTCCCGCCAGCGCCGCGGATTCTCCAGCAGATCATTCATCTGTACGGAGGCCTTGCGCTGGTGTGCCACGGCGGGAGAACCGGAGGCTGGAACCGGCACAGCGAAGAGGCCACCTCTAGTGGGTACCAGGGGCGGCGAGCCGTGCCCCTGCCCGTTCTGCTCGCGGATCTCCAGCACCACCTTTACCGCATGCTCGCGCAGCTCCTCAGGATGCTTCCGCTGTGCTGCCATGGCCCTGCATCCTCCCAGGAATCAGAGCCTCCAAGAAGCCCGGTGCGATCCAGGTCATGGGACCCTCCAGGGTTCGGCGCCGCCGCGGTTGCGGGTAGTGTCGCCGCTGTCTAGAATGGCAGCTAGCATGTCTAGAAAGGTTGACGGCGATGGCGGTTAGCATCAAGGATCCGGACACCGATCATCTCATTCGCGAGCTCGCACGCCGGACAGGGGAGACCCAGGTCGCCGCGGTCAAGGTGGCGGTCATGGAACGGCTGGCGCGGCTGGACCGCGAGCAGGACCGGCTGCGGCACAGCCGCAGGGACCGGCTGCTGGCGATCGCCCGGGACACCGCACCCCGGCTGGCCGGGATTAGCGAGAGCACTGATATCGGCGGCTACCTGTATGACGACCGGGGGCTGCCGGGATGACGGTGGTGGACTCCTCCGCCGTCATCGCCATCCTGCGCCAGGAAACGGACGCGGACACTTACCTTGACGCGATCGACGCGGCCGAGGCGTTGCGGATGTCGGCGGCCAACCACCTGGAGGCGGCGATCGTCATCGACAGTGCCCGCGATCCCGTAGCGTCACGCCGCTTCGACCAGTTCATCGCGGAAGCCGGCATCCGGGTGGAGCCCGTGACGCCATCCCAGGCGCGTATCGCCCGGGATGCTTACCGTGACTACGGGAAGGGCTCGGGGCACAAGGCTTCGCTCAACTTCGGTGACTGCTTCGCTTATGCCCTGGCCAAGGAGACCGGCGAACCGCTGCTGTTCAAAGGCGATGGTTTTAGCAGCACAGACATCGCCGCAGCGCTTGACGGCCGCTGAGGTTCCATCTCATCAGCGCAACGTTCGCCACCGCGAACGGCCCATGGCATAGTGATTTGCCGTGGGCAAACGGCTGAGTCCCCGGGAGCAGCGCGCGCGGCGGCGCGAGCGTAACGAGCGGGCGTTTCTCTTCGATTCCGAACTCCACCTCATCGCCGAATTCGAGCGCGAGAACTGGGAGTGGGCACTGTCGTCAGGTGGCGGCGACCCCGTGCGTGCCGCCCGCCAGTGCGGGCTCACGGACGTCCCGGCCGGGGCGAAGGCTCTATGGGGCCGCTCAGCTGACGAGGCCAGGAGCACCTATCGCCGCTGGCAAAGACGACGCTAGAGCCGCGAGCGACGGCGGTGTCATCCTATGTTCCGGCATCTCGGCCGCACCGGACACTACAGCAGAGCCTGTGCTGTGCCAAAACTCTGCGCAGGATTTGATCTCGTGCTTTACGCTCGGCGCTCGTGCTCATCCGCCTCGTCTATCTATCGCTACAACGCGCATCGGCCGCACCGAGCGCTGGCACAGAGCCCGCCTGCCGGGCGTCCGCATCAACCTGTTCTGGGTGCAAACGTC
>DASQVO010000127.1:0-28406 GCA_035640715.1 Streptosporangiaceae bacterium | reverse complement strand
ACGGCGGTCTCGGCCTGGTCCATCGGTTCTTTGTTCACGCCTTTGTACTTCGCCCCGATGGCCTCCTGGTCGAAGTCCGGCAGCATTTCCTCCCAGACGTTCAAGGCATCGACCATGACCCAAGGACAAGCCTGACGGTAGGCTTCGAGGAAGGCGCTGGTGACGGCGATAGATGCAGACCTGGATCCACGCGGAGAGGATTCGATGTTGAGTAGCCGCATGACCTTACCTCGAAAATGTGTTGTCACTAGAAAGACTCGATTCACACATCACTGTCTATCGGCACCGGCCGCTCCAATAACTGGATGATCGTGATGAGCCCGTGCCCGGGTAGCGGCTACGCGCCGGGATGGCCGATCGAGCCCGACGACGAGCTGGCCGATGCCTACGTATGCGTGTGCGAACTGCGCCCGGCCGCTGACGGGTCCGGGGGCTGTGCCACGGGACCAGATACAGCCTGGCATGGCTGTTGCCGGGACTGCCGCGAACTGGCGCCCGGGCAGATTGAGCTGGCCGAAGACCGGCCCGGCAGCGCCCATCCAGGTGTACCGGTGCGGTGCGGTCAGCGAAGCGAGCAGATCGCGGACGCGATGACGGCGGTGACCGCGTTCGGGTGGGAGATCAGGGTCAGGTGCGATCCGCCGTGGAACATGGTGATGTGCGAGTGTGCACGGTGGGCCATTGCGAGCTCCGAGGTGGCCGTGATGATCTGATCGCCGGTGCTGATGAAGTACCAGGACGGGATGGTCTTCCAGGCCGCCGCCTTCGACGGTGTGTTGAACGCGACCGTGGATGCGCCGCGCTGGGACGCCCACAGCCTCGCGGCCTCGCCCCTGGGGAGATCGTTGGCGAAATTGCGGAGGAAGATGTTCTCCTTCAGGTACAGCTCGGACGCGCCGGCGGGTGCGCCCGGGTAGCTGGTGGTGAAGAACAGCTGGGCCGGGGTGTCCTTTTTCAGGATAGAGCCGGCTCCGCTGAGCTGGCCGTTGGTTTCGCCGGGCGCAGGGGCGGACGCGTCGACGTAGACCAGCGCCTTGACATTGGCCAGCCCGGCCGCGGCGTTGGTGATCACGGCCCCTCCGTAGGAGTGCCCGGCCAGCACCACCGGGCCGTGGATCGTCTTGAGGTAGTCGGCGACGTATTGGGCGTCGGTGGTCAGGTTCTGCAGCGGGTTCGCGATGGCCCGCACGTTGTAGCCGGCAGCCTGCAGCGTGGTGACTTCGCCGCTCCAGCTGGAGGCGTCCGCCCAGGCGCCGTGGACCAGGACAACAGTCGGCCTGGCGTGCCTGGCCGGCAGGCACGTTGCCAGCCGGTGCACCAGCGAGGACTGTGCCGCCCCGCCCTGCGCTGCCGGCGTGCTTGCCGGAGCCTGGCCCGCTGAGGTGGCCGCGAGCGTTGCCGCGGCCGCGACGACGACCGGGACGGCCGCCCACCGGGAGTGATGCCTGAGATTGAGACGCGGGTAACGCATAATTGCCTCCTTCTAAGCGTATATACGAGTTCCTTGCTAATGGTCTTACCTTATACCACTTTAGGCGATCAAGCGAACACCATGCGTGACAGGCCCCTGTGCCCGTCCCGACCCCCGGAAGGAGCCCCCGTGCGCAAGGACCACCAGCCCGGCGCCCTGGCCCAGCCAGAAGCCCGCCTCCGAAGTCGCCGCGCGCGACGCCTTAACCGCGAGCACCCCCGATCGAGGGCCTTTCCGTCCTGCAGACCGCGCCGGGTCCGGTCTGCTCTGCTCACGCGTGTAGTTCGTTACCGCTGCGCATGCGTATTGGTCCGCTCTCACCATGTGGCAATCTGCGCAAGATGGAGCTGCCCGAACGGCCCTGGCGCAACCGCAGCCAGTGGTTTGACCTGGCCGGGTACGAGGTCCTCAATGCCCACCGCTGAACGCGTATAACCGGCCCATCGGCCATGCCCGGCACTGGGCGCACACTCCACACGGCGGCATGTCGTGGCGGAGCTATGGCGACGACCAGGAGCGCTCTACCCTGGGCCGCCTCCCGACGACGTGATGCTCCCGGTACCAACGACGGGCACAGAAGACCCCCAGACGTTCCCAGGACGTGCCATGAAGCCACGAGAGGACAAGGGACTGCTGCACGATGGTGCCGGGCAGCCACGCCACGCCTCCCGGTCGCCCCGCTCCTCGGCCTTCGAGCGCGGGTAGCGGACCTCGACCGGCGTCTCGTCGGGAAACTGGTTCATGAGTTTCCTCACGGCGGCCCTCAGCGGTCAGGACCCGGCCCCCAGGAGGACCACATCAGACCAGGGGCCGGGCCACGGGCGACCGTCTGTAATCTCCGAACCCCGGGTGCCCCGGTTTCGTCGCCACGCCGCTGACCGCCCCCGTCGCCAGCGACCCGGAGCGCTCAGCGGCCCTGGCCGCGCGCACAATGACCGGCCGCAACGGCGAACCCGGCGACTTCAAGGGCGTCGCCGTCTTCCTGGCCAGCCCCGCCAGCGACTACATCACCGGCCAGACCATCTACGTGGACGGCGGCTTCTCCGCCACCTGGCCTCTTCCCTGCACGCGATCCCGGGGCTATTTCTTGAGCCGGCGGCTGCCGCCGTGCCAGTCCTCTTGCAGCCCGATCTGACCGGGTTGCACGCCGAAGCTGGCCAGTTGGGGGCGTTCGCGGAGGCTACGTTTCAGTTCGGCGAAGCCGGGGAACGTGGCGAGTCCGACGACGTGGTCCCACAGCCGGCCCGCGTCCTCCGGGCTGGGGAGGCGGCTGATGACCGGCCCGAAGAACGCCACTCCGGCCGGGGGCTGGAAGTGGATGATCGGGGTGCCGACGTCCTTGCCGGTCAGCGCGAGGGCCTCGTCGGTCTCATCCCGCAGCTCCGCGTCGAACGACTCGTCCTCCAGCGCCTCGGCGAGGTTAGCGGGCAGGCCTGCTTCGGCCAGGACGGGTTCGGCGAAAGCCCGGGTACCGCGATAACCCGGATCTGTCTGCTCGGGGTCGGGGGCGGTGTCGAACGCGCGGCCGCCAATCGCTGCATACAGCGGCCCGACCGCCGCACGCCCGTGCTCGGCCCGGACCCGGGCGGCCACCCGCAGCAGCCGCAGCCCTGCCGTGTGGCCGGCTTCGTAGCCAGCCGGGAAATGGACGTCGTAGTCGATGGCGGCATTGATCATCCGCAGCGAGATGAACCGCCAGTCCACGCGGTAGTCCCGTTGCGCAGTGACGATCCGGACCCATTTGCTGGTCATCCAGGCGAACGGGCACAGCGGGTCGAAGTAGAAGTGGATATCCGCATCAGCCATCAGCCGATTATCCCTCCGGGTTCACGCGCTCGTGCTGTCGGCGTGCTGGGCCAGGTAGCGGACCAGGCCGACGACGTCCTCGGGTAGCAGGCGGCCGATCGCTCCCTGAAGGATCTTTGGATGGGTGGTGGCGCCTGGTCCCGGATTCAGGCCTGCATCGAGGTGTCGACCGCACCGGGACGGAACACGTTGACCGTGACGCCGGCGCCGGGCTCGGTACCAGCTCCTTGCGAAACGGCTCACAAGCTGTGCGCGCGAGGGGTACTGGGACGCCACGCCGTACCCGTTTGGCATATCTGGTCGGAGCTGGCGGCACAATGGCGGACATGGCCCGACGTTCAGCAACCCCGCCCCCGCCTCCGGATTTCGAAGAGAACATCATCGACATCGACGTCGCGGAGGAGATGCGGGGCAGTTACCTCGAGTACGCCTACTCGGTCATCTACCAGCGTGCCCTCCCGGACGCCCGCGACGGCCTCAAGCCGGTGCAGCGCCGGATCCTCTACCAGATGAACGAGATGGGGCTGCGGCCCGACCGTGGGCACGTTAAGTGTGCCCGCGTGGTCGGCGAGGTGATGGGCCGGCTCCACCCGCACGGCGACAGCGCCATCTACGACGCGCTGGTCCGGCTGGCGCAGCCGTGGGTGATGCGCCTGCCGATGGTGGACCCGCACGGCAACTTCGGCTCCCTGGGCGGCGAGGACTCACCCGCGGCCATGCGGTACACCGAGGCCCGGCTGACCGCCGCGGCGATGGAAATGGTCGGCTCGATCGACGAGGACACCGTCGACTTCCGGCCGAACTACGACGGCCAGGAGAACGAGCCCGAGGTACTTCCCTCCGCGCTGCCGAACCTGCTGGTCAACGGTGCTTCCGGCATCGCGGTCGGGATGGCCACGAACATGGCGCCACACAACCTCGGCGAGGTCATCGCCGCGGCACGGCACCTGATCAAGCGCCCCGACGCGAGCCTGGACGACCTGATGCGCTTCGTGCCCGGGCCCGACCTGCCGACCGGCGGGAAGATCGTCGGCATGGAGGGCGTCCGGGAGGCGTACGAAACCGGCCGCGGCGTCTTCCGCACGCGTGCTACGTGCAAGATCGAGCAGATCACGCCCCGGCGGGCCGGGATCGTCGTCACCGAGCTGCCCTACGGCGTGGGCCCGGAGAAAGTCATCGCCCGGATCAAGGACCTCGTGCAGGCCAAGAAGCTCACCGGCATCAGCGATGTCAAGGACCTCACCGACCGGCACCGGGGCCTGCACCTGGTCATCGAGATCCGCAGCGGCTTCCACCCGGAGGCGGTCCTGGCCGAGCTCTACCGGCTGACGCCGATGGAGGAGACGTTCGGGATCAACAACGTCGCGCTGGTCGACGGGCAGCCCCGCGTCCTCGGCCTCCGCGAACTGCTGAGTATCTACGTCGAGCACCGCGTCGAGGTCGTGCGGCGGCGCAGCGAGTTCCGGCGCCGCAAGCGCGAGGACCGCCTGCACCTGGTCGATGGCCTGTTGATCGCCCTGCTCGACATCGACGAGGTCATCAGCGTGATCAGGTCAAGCGACGACGCCGCGACCGCCAGGCAGCGGCTGATGGACGTCTTCAACCTGTCGGAGATCCAGGCCGCCTACATCCTGGACACGCCGCTGCGGCGGCTCACCCGCTACGACCGGCTGGAACTGGAGCGTGAACAGGACACGCTGCGGCGCGAGATCGCCGAGCTGACCGAGATGCTCTCCTCCGACGCGAAAATTCGCGGGGTCGTCTCCAGCGAGCTTGCCGACATCGCCAAGCGGTTCGGCTCGCCCCGGCGTACGGTGCTGCTCGAGGGCGGCGGCGCGGCAGTTCAGGCGGCGGTCCCGCTGGAGGTGGCCGACGACCCGTGCACGGTCCTGCTGTCGGCCACCGGCCTGCTGGCGCGGACCGCACCCGGCGGTGACGCCGGGAGCCCGCTTCCCCGCGCCGCCCACGACGTCATCGTCTCGGCCGCGCCGGCCACCACGCGCGGCACGATCGGCGCCGTGACCTCGGCAGGCCGCATGATCAAGCTCAGCGTGCTGGAGTTTCCCGCGCTCCCGCCGAACGCCAGCTTCCCCGGCCTAGCCGGCGGTGCCCCCGTCGCTGAGTTCGTTTCCCTGGAGCACGACGAGACCGTCGTGGCGCTGGCGTCGCTCGATACGCCGATGGCCGGGCTGGCGCTCGGCACCGCCGGCGGCGTGGTCAAGCGCGTACTGCCCGATTACCCGCAGGCACGGGACGAGTTCGAAGTCATCGCGCTGAAGGACGGTGACCGCGTCGTCGGCGCGGCGCAGCTCGCCAGCGAGGAGCAGGATCTCATCTTCATCACCAGCGACGCGCAGTTGCTGCGCTTCCCCGCTTCGGCAGTCCGGCCGCAGGGCCGCTCGGCCGGCGGCATGGCGGGAATCCGGCTCTCGGCAGACGCCTCGGTGGTGTGGTTCGGCGCGGCCGACCCCGGTGCGCCCGGCGGCTCCGTCGTCGTCACGGTGGCGGGAAGCGCGGGCGCGCTGCCCGGGACGGCCCCCGGCACGGTCAAGGTCAGCCCGTATAGCGAGTTTCCCCCGAAGGGCCGCGCCACCGGGGGCGTGCGCTGCCACCGGTTCCTCAAGGACGAGAACACCCTGATCATGGCCTGGGCCGGGCCGGCGCCCGCACTCGGCGCGACGGAGGCCGGCGCGCCGGTCGACCTGCCGGGCGCGTTCGGCCGCAGGGACGGCTCAGGGGTCGCTCTCATGCAGCCCCTCGCCACCGTCGGCGGATCGGTGCGGAGCACGTCAGCGCCCAGCGCCGCGAGATAGCGGGTGCTACCGGCCCGGCGCTGACCCGGGGATCTGAAGATCCTGCGCAAGGCGTGCAGGAGCGATCCTTTCAGTCGACGGCGTGGCCGCCGGTCGCCCACAGGTGCCGCCGGTCGCCCACAGGTACTGCGCAGTGTAGGCACGCCATGGCCGCCAGGCGGCCGCGTGCCCGGCCAGCCGCGCCGGCGTTGCGCGGCGTGGGACAGGCGCCAGCCTGTCCAGCGGTGCGAGGCGCGCAGCCAGCGGCCTGCCCCGCACCAGCCGTCTGGTCTGTGGGGGCAGTCAGCCCGGTGCCGCCGATGCCTCCCGCCGCTTCGGCGGTGAACGTCGCCAGTACCGGGCCAGGAGCTAGCTCATCGAGGACACCGCCCTGCGCGAAGCCGACCGCGACGGCTCCGGACGACAACAGCTCCGGCGGAAGCCACGCTCAGCTGACCCCTTAAAGATCACCAACAGCATCTATTTCGTGATGGATACGGCTCCTGCAGGCCCCGCTATCTGGGGCGGGCAGGGAGCAGCAGTGTTCGGACAACCGCGATCAGGTCATGTGCCCGGCCTAGAAGTGGGGTGACCTCGCGATGCGGGTGAAGCCGGTGGGGATCGGCGGGGTGAGGAGACCGAGGTTGGCCGAGGTGGCCGACAGCATATGGTATTCCGTGGTGTCGGTCCAGAGCAGCATGTCATGGAGTCCGGCCCGCGTGGTCGCGACCGAACGCAGCGGCACGTAGGTCCGGGCGTCTACCCACAGGGTCGTCGTCACGGTCAGCCGGCCGGGCGACCGGGACCAGGTGAGCTCGACAGCCTGGTGGCCCTGCACGCGCACCGTGCCGACCACGGTGAAGCCGCCGCCGGCTATCTGATCCCGGATCAGGCTCGGGCTGAGGTTTCCCGCCAGGAGGACCGAGGAACTCTGCTGCCGGGACCAGGTCCGGGTGGCGTACTCGACGTCGATGATCTCGGCGGTGCGGGGACCCTCCGTGGTCGGCTGCGTGAGGCCGCCAGAGGCGGTGTCTTGGACGTAGATGGACTCCGTGTCCTCCACCGGGACGCCGCCATTGAGCACGAACAGGCGGAACCGGACCTGCTCCCCTGGGGCCGGGAACGCCGGGTAGGTCCAGGCTCGCTGGGTGATCATGGGTCCCTTGGGCCGCCGGGTCGTCCGGGTCGTATAGACAATGTCGCCGCTGACGTGCTCGAACGCGGCGAGCACCGCAGTGCGCACGCTGGAGACCGTGGGATGGGTGCTGCCCGGGCCGGATGAGGTCACGGACGCCGCCAGCACCGCGGCGGCGGCCGCCCCGGCCATCGCCGGGAGCCCGGCGAGCAGGAGCCGGCGACGGGTCACGCGCGGGGCCGGATCCTGGCGGGCTTGCAGGATACCGGCCAGCATCGCCGTGGCCTCAGGCGAGGTGGCCGACGGCTGATAGCCGGGGGCGGGACGCGCCGCCCGCAGCGCGGTCAGCAGCTCATCGTCGAGCGGGGTCATCACGGCACCTCCATCGAATCGAGACTGTCACCCTGCTTCTGTCCCGCAGCAGCGCGCCGTTGCATGCCCGGGCTGATGCCGAGCCGGGCCGCCAGGCGGCCGCGGGCGCGGTGCAGCCGGGCGCGCGCCGCGACGGGCGTGCAGCCCAGCACGACGGCGGCTTCGGCGGGGGTCAGGCCGTCCCAGGCGACCAGGCGCAGCACCTCCTGGTCGCTGTCGCTGAGCGAGGCCAGCGCGGCGCGCAGCACGCCGGGTTCCAGCCCGGCGGGATCCTCGCACGCAGCCGGCAGCGACGCCCAGAAGCGGGCCAGCAGCTCACGCCGCCGCCGGTCCCGGCGCGCCTGATTGCGCCACAGGTTATGGGCGACCGCGTACAGCCAGGGAAGCGGCTCCGCCGCAGGCATGTCGTCGATGCGGCGCCAGGCGATCTCCAGGGTCTGCGCGACCAGGTCCTCCGCGTCCGGGCCGATCAGCCCGCGATGCCGGGCATAGCGGCACAGCGGCGCGTACGCCAGATCGAACACCGCGCGGAAACGTGTCTCGGGATCCACACCCCCTTCCTGTCGCGGGAGAGCCTCGCGTTGCACGCCGGCCCACGCTACCGGGCTGACTCAGGCCGAGGCACGCCGCTGGCCATCTGCCATTGGCGGATCGCTGCCTGTGCGCCTGCTTCGGCCGGGCCGGCTGCCGCTGCTCCGCAAGCGAGTCCTGCTCACAGCCGGACCTGATCGGATGCGAGACGCCACCGTATCCATCACGAAATATGGGGCCAGATCCCAGGACCTGCCCGGAGACGGCTATCCCGATCACGGAATGCGACTGCCCGCAGGGCTACGGCCGCGCCTGACCCGCCTGATCTGGCGTAGGTCCCTCCGCTGTGCGTTGCCGTCTGCGCTGCGCCCGAACTGGGTGATCTGCGTGGGGTCAGGCGCCTGGCCGACAGGGCTTCATCGACGAGATACCACCTAGCGTGGGGTGGCCGTGGGGCCGGGCTGCGCTCCTAGGCGGCGCTGCCCGCAGGGATCGCCCCACCGGTTGGCGGGCAAGCCCTGTGGGCCCCCGCCGACCTGACGCCCCCGCCAGCCTGACGGCGCGCAGGTCAGGCCAGGCGCCGCTCGGTCGCCCAGCGCGTGAGCTGGTGCCGGGTGGAGAGCTGGAGCTTGCGCAGCACCGAGGACACGTGGCTCTCAACCGTCTTGACCGAGATGAACAGCTCGCGCCCGATCTCCCGGTACGTGTAGCCCCGGGCGATCAGGCGCAGTACCTCGCGTTCACGGGGTGTCAGCTGGTCGAGCTCGGGATCGAACGACGGCCGGTCCTCGCCGGCCGCGGGCGTGGCAGCGAAGGCGTCCAGGACGAACCCGGCCAGCATCGGCGAGAAGACCGAGTCCCCGGCCGCCACCCGGCGCACCGCGTCCACCAGTTCGGCGGTGGAGATCGTCTTGGTCACATAGCCCCGCGCGCCCGCCCGGATGGCGGCGATCACGTCTTCGGGGGCGTCCGAGGCCGACAGGGCGAGGAAGCGGACCTCCGGGTGCGCGGCCTTCACCGCGCTGACCACCGCCTGGCCGCCGCCCCCGGGGAGGTGCACGTCGAGGAGGACGACGTCCGGCAGGCACGCGGCGATCCGGGTGATCGCCGGCTCGACGTCGTCCGCCTCCCCCACGACCTCGACCTGGTCCCCCAGCTCAGACCGGACCCCGGCACGGAACAGGCCGTGATCGTCGACGATGAAGACCCGCGGCCGCGCAGCCGCTGGGCCTGACGCGCCTGGCGGGCGTGACGGACCGGGCGACGGCCCGCTCATGCCTGGCTCGGCTGGCGTTTCCCGGCCATGCGGGGCATCCGCAGGGATACTTCGGTGCCCTTGCCGGGGGCACTGCGGATGGTCGCGGTGCCGCCCCGGCGGGTCATCCTGGCCCGGACCGACCCGGCCAGCCCCTTGCGGTCCCCGGGGACCGCCGCCGGGTCGAAGCCGCGGCCCCGGTCCCGCACGAACAGTGACACCTCACCTGGCTCCACCTCGGCGAACACCGAGACCACCCCGGCGCCCGACCATTTCGCCGCGTTGACCGTGGCCTCGCGCGCCGCCGCCAGCAAGGCCTCCAGGCGGTCGTCCAGTTCGCAGTCGCCCACCGTGACGGCCTCGACCTGCACCCCGTGCAGTGCCTCCACCTCCTGCTGGATGAGCCGCACCCCGGCCGCCAGGGTGGCGCTCTCGGCGCGCACCGAGCCGGGCGCCCGGCCGTCGAACAGCCACGAGCGCAGCTCCCGTTCCTGGGCCCGGGCCAGCTGGACGACCTGCTGGGGCTGGTCGGCGTTCCGCTGGATGAGGGCCAGCGTCTGCAGCACTGAGTCGTGCACCCGGGTCGCCATGTCCGCGCGTTCCTCTGCCCGTACGCGGGCCTGGCGCTCGACGACGAGGTCACGGGCGATCCGCAGCCACCAGGGACCCAGGACCAGCACGATCGCCGCGATGACCAGGCCGAGCCCGCCCAGGGACTTCAGCAGCTGCAGGTCGTGCCCGGACAGCAGGATGACCAGGCCGCAGATCAGCAGCAGACCCCCGACCGACGCGCGCAGCACGGTCGCCGACCGCTTCTGGTTCCCGTTCATCCCCAGCGTGTCCCCGGTCCGGCCGAGCAGCGGCTCGGCCCGCTCCCGCATCATCGCCTGCTCGTCGGCGGGAGCATTCCGCCAGATGAGCACGATGCCGGCCGCGCTGATGATCAGCGGCCAGGAGAAATTGCCGACCCAGCTGGCGCCGAGCGCGGAGACCAGCACGAGCACAATGATCAGCGCCGATCCAAGGCCCGCGGCCAGTGCCATGCCCCGCCGGTCGGTCAGCGCCTTGCTCGCGATGTTGTTGTCCTCGTCAGCCATCGGTACCAGGAGCCAGGCCAGGACGTAGACTGCGGCGCCGACGCTCACCAGGGCGGCCAGCACGAACAGCAGCCGGGCCAGCATGACGTCCAGGCCCGTCCGCGCCGCGATGCCGGACGCCACCCCGCCGAGCAGCCGGTCCTCCCGGCCCCGGCGCAGCGGCCCGCCCCGGGCCGGGACGCGTGACCACAGCCGGGAACCGAGACGCCCGAGGCGGCCCCGGCGCGGCCCCGGTTCGTTCAGCAGCGTGCCAAGTGGTGGTTCCACGGCTCCATCATGGCCCGCGGGCACCCGGACCGCTATCGGGGCAATCCCTGATCCGGCCCGCGCAGCATCAGGGTCGGGTGGCGGATCTTCCCGATACCCAGGCCAGGCGCACCGGGGCACGGTGGAGGCATGAACACCACTGCCATACCGCAAGAGTCCGATCAGACCACTGCCAGCCCGGGAACCGGGGGCCCCGCCGGGCCAGAGCCGCTGTGCCGGCCCATCGAGGGCCGGATGCTGGCGGGCGTCGCCGCCGGTATCGCCCGCTATTTCGGCGCCGACGTGACCGTCATGCGGCTCGTCCTGGCCGTGCTCACCCTGGTCGGCGGCGCGGCCGTGCCGGCCTACCTGGCCGGCTGGCTGCTGATCCCCGAGGAAGGCGCCGCGCAGTCCATCGCAGCCGACTTCTTCCAGTCCCTATCCGCGCGGGCGCGCTGACCGAGGAGGCCGTCGACATGTCAGCGTCACGCAGCACCAGCTGGATCGCGGCCGCCAGCCGCCGCCGGGTCAACTACGGCGATATGCGGATCTCTGATGCCGAACGGGCCGAGGTGGTCGACCTGCTGTCCACCCACTACGAGGACGGGCGGCTCGACCAGGCCGAATTCGACCAGCGGCTCGACCAGGCCATGAAGGCCAGGACCTACAAGGACTTGAACGGCCTGTTCAACGACCTGCCGCTCACCGGGGGACCGAGCGGGTCAGGGGGATCCGGCGGGGCCGGCGGCCGGGGGAGCGCCGGCGTGCATCAGGTACCGGGCCAGCAGGGCCTCGGGCGCTTCGGGGGCCGCGGCCACCGGGTCCTGTTCCTGATCCTCGTCGTCGCGGTGGTGGCCGTCGCCAGGCACGTCCTGGTGTGGTCGCTCACCCCGTGGGTGTGGATCGGGCTGGTCTGTGCCGTCATCCTGCTCGCGACCCGCTCGCCGGGACGTACACCGTGACCGGTGTACCTCGGCCCACCGGGCCACCGATCCCGCGCAGCGCCCCGGGCCCGTGGCACCCGGCCAGCCAGGCGGTTCAGAGGCGGATAAGAACATCGCGCAGGGTTATCGCAAGCTATGGCGCCGATCCTCATTACTGAGGCCGGATCACGGCCCGCCGGGGGAAAGGAACACGCTCATGCCGTACGGAAAGGGCGTGCTGTTGCGCCGCGCCATCCTCGCTGCCGCACTGGCGGGAGGGCTCGGCGCGGGTACGGCCACAGCTGCCATGGCTGCCACGCACGGCTGCACTCTGTCGGCGTCAGTCTCCACGACGACCGTCACACTGCCGTCGATGCCGATTCACACCTGCCCTAACATGCCGGCATCTCCATCGGGCAGATGAGCCGCCGCTGCACGGGAGCACACCGGGTGCCGGCCCGATGCGTGCTAGCCAGGCAGATTCCGGTCCAGGCGGCCCGCCACACCTGGCGGATGCCCGTGCGCAAGTGCCGGGGCTGCACGGTGCCGCTGGCACCGTGCAGCCCCGGTGGATACGCCGCTGGGCAGGAGCTGCCGCCGGCACCGGCGAGCGGAAAGCCAGGCCAGCTCAGGTGTCTATACGGGAGGGATCCAGCTCGGCTGCACCGCCCACGATGAATTCGCGGCGCGGCGCCACCTCCGAGCCCATCAGCAGGTTGAAAATGTCGGCCGCCGCCGCGGCGTCCTCAATCCTGATCCGCCGCAGCGTACGGCGCTGCGGATCCATGGTGGTCTCCGCGAGCTGCGCGGCGTCCATTTCGCCGAGGCCCTTGTACCTCTGCACAGGCTCTTTCCAGCGCTGGCCGCGCCGCTCGAGGTCCAGCAGCACGCGCCGCAACTCCGCGTCGGAGTACGTGTAGGAATACTTCTGCTGGCCCTTGCGCGGGCTGGACAGCTCGACGCGGTGCAATGGCGGCACGGCGGCAAAGACCCGGCCCGCGTCCAGCAGCGGCCGCAGGTAGCGGTGGAACAGAGTGAGCAGCAGGCAGCGGATGTGAGCGCCGTCCACGTCGGCGTCGGCCATGAAGATGACCCGCTGGTACCGGGCGGCGTCCAGGTCGAACGCCGACCCCGACCCCGCGCCGATCACCTGGATGATCGACGCGCACTCGGCGTTCTTCAGCATGTCGGCGAGGGACGCCTTCTGCACGTTGAGGATCTTGCCGCGGATCGGCAGCAGCGCCTGGAACTCCGAGTTGCGTGCCAGCTTGGCCGTGCCGAGCGCGGAGTCACCCTCGACGATGAACAGCTCGCTGCGGTCGTCGGCGGTGCGGCAGTCGACGAGCTTGGCCGGGAGCGAGGAGCTGGCCAGCGCCGACTTGCGGCGCTGGTTATCCCGGTGCTCACGAGCGGCCACCCGGGCCTTCGCCGCCGAGATCACCTTCTCCAGCAGCGCACGCGCCTGCTGCCTGCTCTTGCCGCGCGCCTCGAAGAAGGACTTGAGCCCGGCCGACACCACCTGCGACACGATCCGGGACGCGGCCGGGGTGCCGAGCACCTCCTTGGTCTGGCCCTCGAACTGCGGCTCGGGCAGCCGGACCGTGACGATCGCGGTCATCCCTTCGAGCACGTCTTCCTTGGTGACGGGCTCGTCGCCATTCTTCAGCAGCCGGGCCGCGCGAAGTTGCTCGTTCAGGGTGCGGACCAGCGCGCGTTCGAAGCCGGACACGTGCGTGCCGCCGTGCGGGGTGGCGATCACGTTGACGAACGACCGCGTGGCGGTCTCGTAGCCGCCCGTCCACTGCACCGCCACGTCGACCTCGAGCTCGCGCTCGACCTCCGTAGGTGTCATGTGGCCCCGGTCGTCGAGGACCGGGACGGTCTCAGTGAAGCGGCCAGAGCCGACCAGGCGGAGCACATCGGTCACCGGCTCGCCGGCCGCCAGGTGGGAGCAGAACTCGCTGATGCCGCCGTCGAAGCGGAATTCGGCCTCGCGGGCGCCTGCCGCGCTGCCCGGGGTGCCATCACCACCTCGTTCGGCCAGATCATCGGAACCGGCCGCCGCGCCGTCGGCCGCGGCCCGCTCAGCTGCCGCCGCATCGTGCTGCGCCGCCGCGGCCTCCGCCGGGTGCTCGTCTCGCACGCTGATGGTGAGGCCGGGCACGAGGTACGCCGTCTGCCGGGCGCGTTCCGTGAGGGCGGGGAAGCTGAACTGTGCATCGCGCAGGAACACCTGCTTGTCCGGCCAGAACCGGATCCGGGTGCCCGTCACCTTCTTCGCCACGCGCCGGATCTGGCGCAGGCCGGAGCGCCGGGTGAAGCTGGCCGCCGGTCCCTCCGCCGCGAACTCGCCCGCGACACCGCGGCGGAAGCTGGTGGCCCAGGTATGGCCTTCCCTGTCGACTTCCACGTCGAGGCGGGACGCCAGGGCGTTCACCACGGAGGCCCCCACGCCGTGCAGGCCGCCCGAGGCGGTGTAGGAGCCGCCGCCGAACTTGCCGCCCGCGTGCAGCCGCGTCATCACCAGCTCCACGCCGGTGAGCTTGGTTTTCGGCTCGACATCGACGGGGATACCGCGGCCGTTGTCGCGCACCTCCGCGGACCCGTCGGCGTGCAGCACTACCTCGATCCGCGAGCAGTGCCCGGCCAGCGCCTCATCCACCGAGTTGTCGAAAATCTCCCACAGGCAGTGCTGCAGTCCGCGGCCGTCGGTGGAGCCGATGTACATGCCGGGCCGCTTGCGGACAGCCTCGAGTCCCTCGAGGACGGAAAGATGCCGGGCGGTGTAGCCGTCAGTTTCGGCAGCGGCCGCGGACGCGTTGGCGGCGGCGGCAAGGGTGGTCACGGGCGGGGGGTCTCCTTACAACATGCTCGGCAGCGGCTTCGTTCGCGAGCAGGTGCCCGCGTTACCCGGGCCGCGTTACCCAATCCAGGGCCCGGAAGGCCCGGAAGGGTCAACGGTGCCCCATGGCAGACTAGCCCGCCGCGGCGAGTGCTGCCTCCTGCCACACCGCATCTGGATCTGGATCTGGAATCGATCCTGCGGTCGTCTGCGGCATCGCCGCCGTCGTCGCCGCGCTGCTCGTGACGCTGGCGCTCGGCGGCCGGGCCCACGACAACATGGTGACGGAGGAGTCGCTGGCCCTGGGACGAGTAGACGGAGAAGTCGCTGGCCAGGACGGGTAACCGGGCGCTTTCGCTTTCGGCGTACGCGTCACCCGGAGGGGAAGGCTGACGTCCGGGTACGTGTTGTGCTCTGCTGTAGGTATAGCGCAGATCACGAAGCCAGCCGGATATCAGAAGCCGGAGGCACGAGGCGAGGAAGGCGACGTTGACCGGAGCTCTAGCCCCCACCCAGCCGCTTACGGCTGCGGACGTGTGCGATCGCTGCGGCGCCCAGGCGTACGTCCGCGTCATGCTCCCCAGCTCGCGGGAGCTGCTGTTTTGCGCTCACCACAGTCGGGAGCACGCCGAGGCGCTCGCGAAGGTGGCCAGCGAGATTCAGGATGAGACAAAGCGGCTATCGGAAAACTAAGGGCTGCTGCCGGAGCCGTCAGCACCCGTTCCTGCCCGGCGGATAGTCCAGGGCAGCGGGGTTGCGTGCCCGCATTCCGAGGTGCGCGGCTATAGAACAGGCCAGGGGCCGGGAGAGCGAGACGCTCAACCCGGCCCCTGGCCTATGTTCCTGGCTTCCGCCTAACCCGGCTTAGTCGAGGTAGTCCCGCAGGACCTGGGACCGTGACGGGTGACGCAGCTTGGACATTGTCTTTGACTCGATCTGGCGGATGCGCTCCCGCGTCACCCCGTACACCTTGCCGATCTCGTCAAGGGTCTTGGGCTGGCCGTCGGTAAGCCCGAACCGCATAGACACCACGCCCGCCTCACGCTCGGAGAGCGTGTCGAGGACGGAGTGCAGCTGCTCCTGCAGCAGCGTGAAGCTCACCGCCTCACCCGGCTGGATCGCCTCGGAGTCCTCAATCAGGTCACCGAACTCGCTGTCGCCGTCTTCACCCAAAGGCGTATGCAGCGAAATCGGCTCCCTGCCGTACTTCTGGACCTCAATGACCTTCTCGGGCGTCATGTCCAGCTCGGCCGCAAGCTCCTCGGGGGTCGGCTCCCGCCCTAGGTCCTGGAGCATCTGCCGCTGTACCCGCGCGAGCTTGTTGATGACCTCGACCATGTGCACGGGGATACGGATCGTCCGCGCCTGGTCGGCCATGGCCCTGGTGATCGCCTGGCGAATCCACCAGGTCGCGTAGGTCGAGAACTTGTATCCCTTGGTGTAGTCGAACTTCTCGACGGCGCGGATCAGGCCGAGATTGCCCTCTTGGATGAGGTCGAGGAAGAGCATGCCGCGGCCGGTGTAGCGCTTGGCCAGCGAAACGACAAGCCGCAGGTTCGCCTCGAGCAGGTGGTTCTTGGCCCGGCGCCCGTCTTCGGCGATCCACTCCAGGTCGATGCGCTCGTCTGCGTTCAGCTGGAGATCCTCGGCGAGCTTCTCCTCGGCGAACAGGCCGGCCTCGATGCGCTTGGCCAGCTCCACCTCTTGCTCGGCGTTGAGCAGCGGCACCTTGCCGATCTGCTTCAGGTAGTCCTTGACCGGGTCGGCGGTGGCACCGGCGACCGCAACCTGTGCCGCCGGGAGGTCCTCATCGTCGTCGCCGAAGACGAAGGTCTCATCGTCACCTTCGCCGCCCTCACCGACCGGCTTGACGGCGGCGGCTTCTGCTGCCGTGGCCGTTCCGGCGGCCTCGGAGACGGCCTCGGCCGAGGCATCGGCTACGGCGTCTCCCTCGTCCGCCGAGTCCTCGTCGTCGGTGTCCTCGTCGACGGCACCGATGTCTTCCGGCTCATCCAGATCCGCGGCCGTGAGGGACTCGTGGATCTCCGCGTCATCGGGTACGGCCAGGTCGTCGAAGTTCTCCAGGTCGACCGCTTCGTCCAGGCCGCCGGTAAGGCCTTCGGCGTCATCGAGATCGACGACGGCAACCTCGCCGGGACGGTCGGCACCCGGCACCGGCGCACCGTCTCCGGTGCCGGTACCGCGGCCGCCTGCCGGCCCCGGTCCGCGTCGCTCCGCAGGAGCCCGCTTGTCCTGACCCGACGACGGCCGGGAGCGCTTCCGCGCTGCGGAGTCAGCGCGCACCACCACGGTCACCCCTTCCTTCGCTGGATAGCAGCATGCACAGCCGCCGACGGCGGCCCGCATGCCGGACTGGCGACCGGTAACGGCGCCCTTCCTGCGTGCTTATTGCGAGAATCAGGTCCTCCCGCGAGGGTCCGGATGCATGGACCGAGCCGGGAAACAGGATCGGAGTCCGCGCTGAGCGCGGATCTGGCTCACCTGTCTCCCCGCTCACACCACCATAGGCTGCGGCCGAGGATGACTTGTACATGATGGTCCATGAAGGCCAGCCCCCAGACGCCTGCCCAGATGCGACGCGCAACGGCCGCGCAGTATTCCTTACATTCCTGGCCGCCGTCATCCCATGCCTTCCTGATCGCGTTCCGGCGCATGCAGCACGAGCACCGTCACGTCATCATCCTGCTCGTGGCCCGCGAGCATCCCGTCAACCAAGTAATTCAAGAGGCTTTCCGGGTGGCCAACCACGTCCGCACGGGCGCGGGCGGCCACCGCGACCAGATCATCGAGGCCGGCGTCGAGGCCGCGGATGCGGTTCTCGACCAGCCCGTCCGAATAAAGCACCGCCGTACTCCCCGGCGGCAGCCGGAAAGGATGCTGCTGCCGCGGGCTCGGCCAGCCAAGCGGTGTGCCAGCCTCGGTATCGTCAAGGCACGGGGCCGCACCCGCGCCAAGCCGCAGCACAGGCAGGTGCCCCGCGTTTCCCATCAGCCCGTCACCGGTCTGCGGATCGATGACCAGGTAGGCGACGGTAGTCACCTGCTCATCCAGCTCAGTGGCGCTGAACAGGCGGTCCAGGCCGGTCAGCACGGCCGCCGGCCGCGGATCGGTCAGCGCGAGCGCGCGAAGCGCGTTGCGCACCCGGCCCATCCCCGCAGCCGCCGTCAGCCCCTTGCCCATCACGTCGCCGACCGCGATGGCCAGCCGCCGGTCCGGGAGCCGGAACGCGTCGTACCAGTCGCCGCCGATCTCCATGTTCCTGGCGACCGGCAGGTACCGCGCCTCCATCACCAGGCCGGGGACCCGGGGCAGCCGATCGGGCAGGAGGCTGCGCTGCAGCGTCTCCGCCGTCGTGTGCTCCCGCTCGTACATGGCGGCCCGCTCCACCGCCAGCGCACACTGCCCGGCGAGGGCCTCGAGGAAGACCCGCTCCTCCTCAGTGATCTTCCGCGGCCGGGCGAACGAGAACCGCAGCGCGCCGAGCGGAGCTCCTGCTGCCAGCAGCGGCAGCCCGACCCAGGACTGCTCGTCCGCGTCGGCGACCAGCTCCAGCGGCTGGTCGTCGAGCAGCTGGCGCAGGGCATCCGGGTCTTCCGCGAGGACGGGGCGGCGGGTGGCGATCGCCCGGGTCATCAGGCCGGGGCTGTCCAGCAGGATGCCGTCGGCTGCGGCGGCTTGCCAGTGCGGCACGCTGGCCGTATTGACGATGTGCAGCCGCCCGCCGTCAAGCAGTGCCACGGCGGACCGCTGCGCGCCGATCGCGGTGCGGCCGACCTCGGTGATCACCTCGACGACCTGCTCGACGGTAAGCGCCTCGGCCAGCATCGACGTCGCCTGCTGCAGCCGCGCGGTTCGCAGCGCCGCCGCGGACAGCTGCTCGGTGAGGCGGCCGCGCATCTCCTCAGCCTCGCGCTGGCCGGTGACGTCGGTGCTCGCCCCTACCCACTCGACGATCTTGCCGTCCCGCTCGATCGGCACGGCCCGGACGTCGTAATGCCGGTACGAGCCGGCCTTGGCACGGATGCGGTAGCAGTCGTCGAAGATCTTGCCGGACCGGACGCACTCCCGCCAGTCGCGCTCCACCCGGTCACGGTCTTCCGGGTGGATGGCGTCCAGCCAGCCGCTGCCCAGGTACTCTTCGGCGGACTGCCCGGTGATCCAGCGCCACTCGGGGCAGTCCTCGGTGATCTCGCCGTCCGGGTTCGCGACCCAGACGACCTGTGCGCCGCCCTGGACCAGTGACCGGTACCGCTCCTCGCTCCGCCTGATGGCCTCTTCGGACAGCTGCCTGCTCGTGACATCGACCGCGATCAGCACGACGCCGGTGATGTGCCCCTGCGGGTCATGCGAGGGGAACCAGGAAAAGGCCCAGTGGCCAGCGGCCGGAGCCGCGCCAGCGGCCGGAGCTGCGCCAGCCGCCGGAGCTGCGCCAGCCGCCGGAGCCGCGCCCGCGGACTGCCGGGAACCGGGCTGCCCCGGGACGGGAACCTGCTCCCGGACGGGAACCTGCCCCGGAGCATCCTGCGGCAGCCCGGTAGCCGCCTGGCGCGGCGCCCCGGCAGCCGCCCGGGGCGGCGTGACGACAAGCTGGTCCGCCCCGAAGACCGGCTGATCCTCGGCGAGCACCTTGCGCACAGCCGATTCGACCCGGCCGGCGAGCGCAGGCGGCCACACCTGCGAGGGCAGCCGGCCGATATGCTCATCAGCACTGTGGCCATGCAATCGTGCCAGGGTGTGGTTGACGCGGCGGAAGCGCAGGTCCGGGCCGAACAACGCGAATCCGATCGGCGCCTCGCGCAGGAGCGTGTCAAGCAGCGCGGCGTCGGAGGTATCCAGGTCGGACACGCGCGGCTGGGGCACGGACATATCGGTGCTCACCGCGGGCACCGGCATCCCGCGCAGGGACCTGCCATCGGCAGCTCCTTCCTGCTCCCTCGAGGTTCACAGGTGCAAACGACCATGGGCGCGGTCTGGCCGGGTGAACTGCGCCCCGCGACACGCCCTTTCCCACTATCGTCCCCGGCAGCCGTCAGCACAGCAGCTATTCACGCCAGCTATTCAGACAAGCGTGCCACATTCCCGGCACCGCTGCGGCCAGGTGGCTATACATGGTGACTGTGACGTCTACGTGACGGGCATATGGCGCATTCAGCCGCATTTGGCTCCTCCTCCCGAGGACGCCAGGCGCGTTGCGGAACGCGGCCGGACAAATCGGGTCGTGCCCGAAACTACAGCGGGCATTGCCCCGTAGCGTAGCGTCGACATGCGCAGATCTGAGAGGCTATCAAGGTGAGTCCGCAGAGCCGACGAAGCCCATCTCCCGGCGGACGCAGTGGCCAGGAAAGGTCACCGGCGGCTGCCCCGCCTCCGAACGCCCTGTTCGAGGAACTCTTGCGCGCGGCGCGCGAGCTTCTCGCCGTGCGCAGCGCGCTCGACGCAGAGCTGATGGTCAGCGAGCTGCTGGGCACGTGGTGGGGGCAGCGCCGCGACAACGCGCGCGGAGCGGACGTGGAACGGCTTGTCGGCGAGGGGCTCGTCGACTATGCCGCACGCCGGGGCAGCTCCGCCGCCCTTGCCCTGCTGTCCGGCATCGCCTGCCTGGGCACCCCGCGGCAGGCATCCAAGGCCGAGAAGGCGGCGCTGGAACTGATGGAACGCGGTGTCCGCAGCCCCAACTGGGCGCAGCACCTCGGGGCGGTCTCCGCGTCGGACTGCTATGTGAACACCGACGCCTACGGCGATACCGACGAGGTCGTCTGCGTCTTCAGCTATGCCGGCGAGGAGCCGCACGCGCTGGTCATGATCGTGGACTACAACGCCGACGGGATGATACGGGACGGCTGGGTCACGTCCCAGGTCACCAAGCTGCTGGAACTGTGCCGGAAGCCGGCGGGCGAGGGCGACGGGAACGGATTCAGGCCACTGGACCCGCCGCAGGCACGGCGCATGCTCGAGGCGGCGCTGGCGGAGACGGATGCGGCCGACAACCCTCCGGTCAGCGAGTCGTTCGCGTCCTATCACGCGTTCATCAGGTCCCGGATCCGCGTCCTTCCTCCCGCCCGGGGCCCCGGCTGGCCGGTGGGCCCGGGCGGCTCCAGCGCCAAGCGGCGGCCCTGGAGCAAGGACCGCAGGGCCATGCTCGCGGCCGAGTTTCTCGCCTCCGACGAGGCCGAGGACCTGTCGGACCGGGGCGCGGCCAGCCACTGCGCCGACCGGATCATCGATTACGGCTGTGACAAGGATTTCGGGCGGCCGACCCGGGTGAGCCCGGTGAAGGTGGAGACGTTCCTGCTGGAATGGCTGCCGCGCAAGGTCATGCTCTCCCCCGCCGAGCAGGAGGCGATGCCGCACGTGCTCGCTGCCTGGGTACGTTGGGCGGGCCGGCGACGGGGCCTCGGCAAGAGAGCGATCGGCGAAACGCTCGACGCTGTCTTCAACGCGATGGGCGCCTTCAGCCGCGCGTACCGCGACCCGGCCGAGTTCGGCCTCGACGCCGCACTGGTCGCCCGGCTGCTTCCCGACGGTGACCTGGAGGCCCTGCCGAGACGGGCCTTCGCGTTCCCGCTGCTGGACGGCTGGCACGCAGGCGTCGACCTGGGCAGCCTCAACCCGGCGGACACGGCCGACCGGCGGATGCTGCTCGCTGCGGACCACGGTGCCGGAGAGGCGGGCGGCAGCGCCGACCGCCATATCGACCAGCATCTGGAACTCGCCGACCGGCTCTGGCGCGGCGAGCCGCCCGCGTTGTGGGAGACCGCACAGCACCTCCTCGACTCCGGCCAGGACCGGCATCTCGTCCTGCACACGCTGATGGACGTGATCGAGGCCGTCGGCGATGACCGTGGCAGGCTCACCGCCGCCCTGCGCGACCTCACCGCCGGCGAACCGTGACAGGGCAGACCGCTGCCTCGGGCCATGGTGTGCCTGACTCACCGTCGGCCGGCTTGCTGGCCCGAGGCGGCCGGGTCTGCCCGGGGCGGCCCGCATCCGCCGACCCGAGGCGGGCCGGGATTGGCTGGCTTATGGCGGCCCGTATCCGCCACCGCCTGGCGTCTCGATGACGAACACATCGCCGGAGTTGACGTCTACCGAGTCGCAGCCGCGCATCGGGGTGACGGAGCCATCGGGATGTTCCACCCAGTGGCGCCCGGGCGCGCCCGGCTTCCCGCCCGCCATACCGAACGGCGGGACACGCCGGTGACTGCTCAGGGTCGTTACTGTCATGGGCTCGAGGAAACGAAGACGGCGCCGGCCACCGTCTCCTCCCCGCCAGCGTCCAGCCCCGCCGCTGCCGCGGCGGATTTCATAGCTGTCGACGCGGACCGGGTAGCGCCATTCGAGCACCTCCGGGTCGGTGAGCCTGGAGTTGGTCATGTTCGTCTGCACGACGTCCGTGCCGTCGAATCCCTCTCCGGCGCCTGACCCGCTGGCGACCGTCTCGTAATACTGGTAGCGATCGTTGCCGAACGTGACGTTGTTCATCGTTCCCGAGCCCTCGGCCATCACGCCGAGGGCGGCGTAGAGCGCACCGGTGACCGCCTGTGACGTCTCGACGTTTCCCGCCGCCACGGCGGCCGGGTACTCCGGTGACAGCATCGTGCCCGGCGGGATCGTCACGCGGATCGGCTTGAGGCAGCCGGCGTTCAGCGGGATCTCGTCGGCCACCAGTGTCCGGAACACGTAGAGCACGGCCGCCATGGCGACGGACGATGGGGCGTTGAAGTTGCCGGGAACCTGCGCGGAGGTCCCGGTGAAGTCGATCTCCGCGGTCCGCGCGGCATGGTCGACGTGAACCGCCACCCTGATCACTGCCCCGCTGTCGTGCTCGTAGGCGTACTCACCGTCGCGCAGCGCGAAGATGACGCGGCGCACCGCCTCCGCGGCGTTGTCCTGCACGTGGCCCATGTAGGCGCGGACCACGTCGAGCCCGAAGTGCCCGACCATGCGGCGGAGTTCTCTGATGCCCTTCTCGTTCGCCGCCACCTGGGCCCGCAGGTCCGCCAGGTTGCTGGCCACATCCCGCGAGGGATGGGCGGCCGACCGCAGCAGGCGCGCCGTCTCTGCCTCCCGCAGGACGCCGCCCGCCACGAGCAGCCAGTTGTCGATGAGCACCCCCTCTTCCTCCACCCGGGTGCTGAACGCGGGCATCGAGCCGGGAGTGATGCCGCCGATCTCCGCGTGATGGCCGCGTGAGGCGACGTAGAAGAGGATCTCGTCCCCCTGCTCGCTGAAGACCGGGGTGACCACCGTGATGTCCGGCAGGTGGGTGCCGCCGTGATAGGGATCGTTCAGCGCGTAGACCTGGCCCGGTTCCATGCGGCCGGCCCTGCGCTTGATGATCATCTTGATGCTCTCGCCCATGGAGCCGAGATGCACGGGGATGTGCGGGGCGTTGGCGATGAGGCCGCCGTCGGCGTCGAAGATGGCGCAGGAGAAGTCCAGGCGCTCCTTGATGTTCACCGAGTGCGCCGTGCTCTGCAGGCGCACGCCCATCTGTTCCGCCACGGACATGAACAGGCTGTTGAAGATCTCCAGCATCACCGGGTCGGCGTCGGTGCCGACCGATGCCCGGGCCGGCCGCGCCGCCACCCGGGACAGCAACAGGTCGCCGCGGTCTGTCACCGCCGCCCGCCATCCCGGCTCGACCACGGTGGTGGCGAAATCCTCCGCGATGATCGCCGGGCCGTCGACGGCCCCGCCGGGACCCAGGTCCGCCCGGCGGAAGAGGCCGACATCGGCCCAGGAACCCGAGGTGAACATCGGGACGCAGGCGGCGGGCGCGGGACGGTCCGCACCGGCAGAACCCGGAGAGCCGGTGCCGCCAGGGCCGGCGGGACCGGCGGGACCGGCGGGACCGGCGGGCTGGCCGTCCGCGCCGCCGACCGGCTCCTGGCTCCCGATGACCTCGACAGAGGTGGCCTCCACCACGATCGTCTTGTCCCGCATGAGGAACGAGAAGCGCCGCCGGTAGGCCTCTTCGAAGGCGCGGACCATGTCGGCCAGCTCGCCGGCCGGGACCTGAATGGGCGTGTCCGTCCCCTCGTAGCGCAGGTGCGCCCGGCGCACGGCGCGCACCAGCGGCCTGGGGACGCCCTGGTTCGCCAGTTCCTCGCGTCCCTGCGCCTCGAGAGATTTCAGCACACCGTCCAGTTCCGGGAGCAGTTCCGCGGAGAGCGGCTTCTCCACGGCCGACTCGCGCATGGTGATGATGTCGGCCAGCCCGATCCCGTACGCGGACAGCACGCCCGCGAGCGGGTGGACGAGAACCCTGCTGATCCCCAGGGCATCGGCGACTGCGCAGGCATGCTGGCCGCCGGCGCCGCCGAACACGGTCAGCAGGTAGCCAGTCACGTCGTAGCCGCGCTGCACTGAGATCTTCTTGATCGCGTTGGCCATGTTGGCCACGGCGATGTCGAGGAACCCGGCGGCCACCTCCTCCGGGCCGCGCTGGTCGCCCGTGGCGTCCCCGATCCGCCGCGCCAGCTCGGCGAACCGCTCCGCTACCACGTCCGCGTCGAGCGGCTGGTCGCCGTTCTCACCGAACACCTCGGGAAAATAGCCCGGCTGGATGCGGCCCAGCATGACGTTGGCGTCGGTGACCGTGAGCGGGCCGCCGCCCCGGTACGAAGCTGGCCCGGGGACGGCCCCGGCCGAGTCGGGGCCGACCCGGTACCGGCTGCCGTCAAAGTGCAGGATCGACCCGCCGCCCGCCGCGACGGTGTGGATGCTCAGCATCGGCGCCCGCATCCGGACCCCGGCCACTTGCGTCTCGTACTGCCGCTCGAGCTCCCCCATGTAGTGCGAGACGTCGGTGGACGTGCCGCCCATGTCGAACCCGATGACCTGCCCGAAGCCGGCCGCCTCCGAGACGCGCGCCATGCCGACGATGCCCCCGGCCGGGCCGGAGAGGATGGAGTCCTTGCCACGGAAGGTCCTGGCGTCGGTGAGACCGCCGTTGGACTGCATGAACAGCAGCCGGACACCGCGCAGTTCGCTGGCCACCTCGTCCACGTACCGGGCCAGGATGGGAGACAGGTATGCGTCGACGACCGTGGTGTCCCCGCGTGAGACCAGCTTCATCAGCGGGCTGGTCCGGTGCGACTCGGACACCTGGGTGAACCCGGCCTGGCGGGCGATCTCGCCGATCCGGATCTCATGGTCCGGGTAGCGGTAGCCGTGAATGCAGACCACGGCCGCCGACCGGAAGCCATCGGCGGCCGCGTCGCGGAGTTCGCGGGCCAGCTCGTCCTCTTTGAGTGGGACGACCACCTCGCCACGGGCCCCGATCCGCTCGTCGGCCTCGATCACCCGCGAGTAGAGCAGCTCCGGCGCGGCGATGTGCCGGTCGAAGATGTGCGGCCGGTTCTGGTAGGCGATGCGGAGTGCGTCGGCGAAGCCCCGGGTGATGACCAGGACGGTCGGCTCCCCCTTGCGCTCGAGCAGGGCGTTGGTCGCCACCGTGGTGCCCAGCCGGACCACGCCGATCTGGTCGGCCGGGATCGGCTCGCCCGGCGGGACGCCGAGCAGGTGACGGATGCCGGCCAGGGCCGGGTCCCGGTAGGCGCGCGGGTTCTCGGACAGCAGCTTGTGGACGACGAGCGTGCCGTCGGGCCGTCGGGCGACGATGTCGGTGAACGTGCCGCCGCGGTCGATCCAGAACTCCCAGCGGCGGCACATCACGAACCGGGCGCGGGGTCGCCGGGGAGGGGTACTGCGGGGTCGCCGGGGAGGGGCACCGCGCGGTCGCCCGCCAGCTCCCGATACGCGGCCCGCAGGTCATCGGCGGTCACGGTGGTAAGGTCCTCAGCCGTCGCCGCCTCGTCCAGCCGCACCACACGCAGGTCCCGCTGGGCGCAGGCACGCTCGAACAGGGACCGGGCGAACCGGCCGTTGCCGAGCTCGTCGATGCGCCCTTGCGCGCAGGCGTGCGCGAAGATCTCGTCAAGCACCTGCAGCGCGTCCTGGTCAAACGCGTCACCGGCCTGCTCGGCGAGCAGCCTGGCTATCTGCGAGAGGCCTGCAGGCGAGTAACTCGGGAACTCGATCCGGGTGCTGAACCTGGAGGCCAGGCCGGGGTTGCTGCGCAGGAAGCGGTCCATGTCCGCTGGGTAGCCGGCCAGCACGATCACGAGCCGGTCCCTGTCGTCCTCGGCGCGCTTGAGCAGCGTCTGCACGGCTTCGGCTCCGAACGCGTCACCGCCGGCGTAGCCCTCGTTGTGCAGCGAGTACGCCTCGTCAATGAACAGCACGCCGCCGATGGCGGAGTCGATGAGCTTGTTGGTCTTGATCGCGGTCGCGCCGAGATGCTCGCCGACGAGGTCCGCCCGCTGCGCCTCGACCACCTCCGGGCGGACGAGCAGGCCGAGGGCCGCGAAAATGCGGCCCAGAATCCTCGCGACCGTGGTCTTGCCCGTGCCCGGCGGCCCCGTGAAGACGAAATGCCTTGTCGGCGGCTGGCTCATCAGGCCCTGCCGGTCACGCAGCTTCGCCACCCGCAGCTGTGCCGCGATCGCGCGGACCTGCTGCTTGACGGGTTCCAGGCCGATCAGCTCGTCAAGCTCGGCGACCGCGCTTTCGAGCGTCGGCGTATCACTGTAGCCGCGGAGGCGGGAGGTCAGTTCGGCGAAGGCCCGCTGCAGATCGCCGGGCCGGATCGTCACGAGGTCGGCCGCCTCTGGTTCGGCGCCCCCGGTCATGACCCGGACGTCACGGGCCTGACCCGCTTTCTCGAGCAGGCTGCGGATGAACCGCCCGTTGCCCAGCTCATCGATGAGCCGACGGCGCCCCACGTCCTCCAGCATGCGCCACAGCGCCGGCCGGGCGTCGGCGTCGAGGGTCTCGCTGCGGCGATCAAGCAGGGACTCGGCAAGGGCCAGCAGCTCCGCCGGCGAGTAGCTCGTGAACTTGATCCTGGTGGCGAACCGTGAAGCCAGCCCCGGGTTCGAGCCCAGGAACGTCTCCATCTGCTTCTCATACCCGGCCAGGATGATGATCAGGTTCTCCCGGTCGTCCTCGGCGCGCTTGAGCAGTGCCTGGACGGCCTCGATGCCGAACCGGTCACTCTGTCCATCACCCTCGTTCACGAGGCTGTACGCCTCATCGATGAACAGCACGCCGCCCAGCGCCGAGTCGACCAGCTCGTTTGTCTTTATCGCCGTCGCACCGAGGTACTCCCCGACAAGGTCCGCACGGTGCGCCTCCACCACCGTCGGCTTGTCCAGCAGGCCGAATGCGTAGAAAATCTTGGCGACAGCCCGGGCGACCGTGGTCTTGCCCGTGCCCGGCGGCCCCAGAAAGACGAAATGGCGCATCGGCTTCTCTGTGGCGACCCCGGCTATGGCCCTCCGGCGCGCCGCCTCGATCGAAGCGGCAATCGAGCGGACCTGCTCCTTGACCGGCGCGAGCCCGATCATCTTGTCGAGCTCGGCCATCGCCTCGGCCACCGAGATCTCCGGCAGCGTTCCCACGGCAGGCTGGTCCCGCACGCCCTGGTCCGTGTGCGGCGCCGCGGCGGCCTGCGCACGGACGCCGTAGCCGGCGCGCGGAGGAGCGGCCATGCCCGGCCCGGACGCCACGCCGCGTGCCGCGTCCATCCCGTAGAGGTGGGCTTCCTGTGAGCCCTTGGCCAGCCGCCAGACAAGCACGATGCAGGCGAGCAGCCAGGCGGCGGCGATTCCGATAAACGGCTCGGCGGGCCAGCCGCGCAGCGCGGCCACGCCGACCGGGACCGACCACGCCACCGCCCAGGCTACGGTCCGGCACGGCACATGCCAGCGGGCCAGCGGCCCCGCATGGGCGACGGCGGCGATGACGAACGGCAGGACGAGAAACGGGTAGAGCCACCCGCCGGTTATCCCCGCCAGGCCGCCCGCGGCGACAAGTCCCCAGACAGCGACCGACAACGACGCGACGATGCTGCGCCGCCCCTGGACGACCGCGACAACCGCATAGCCCATGGCCACGAGCAGGACAACCCCGAGGAGCGCCGGGAAGAAAACGACGACGAGGGCGGTCAGTGCGATCTTCAGGGGCAGCGGTGCTCGCCTGAATACACCAAGGACGCGGGTACGCCAGCCGGGAAAGGCTGGCGCCGCGGGCTGAGCTGTGTCGTCTGGCGGCATCTCGCTTCCTTGCATTCAGTCCCTGTATAGCGCGTCACTCATCGTCGGCGTCAGCACACGACCCAGATACGGGGTGAAATTTCATGGCATGCATGTTCAGGATGAAGCAGGCGGACCGCAAGGGCTCCACCATGATGGACCCGGCCGCTGCGGGCACGTCAAGTACATCTCATGCCGGCCGAATGCAACAATCACGGGCCGACGGGCCGCGCGGACGGTGAAGTTTCCATGATTATGGCCGTTTGCGCTGTATACGCGGTTTCCGGCCGATGAAACGCGGCCGGGATCAGACGCGGCGGGCTAGGTCGATTTCGTCGTGGAGGGGGATGCCGTAGTCGCCCATCCGCGGGATCTCGGGCTTGTCGATCCGGGCCCTGTCGACCGCGCCGGGCCGCAGCGCCACCAGCTGCAGGCCGCGCCGCTGGTAGAAACGGAGTGCGTCAATATTGTCGTTGGTGGTCGTCAGCCGGATCTCGCGGCAGCGCCGGCGCCTCGCCTCAGCCGCCGCCGTCTCCATCAGCAGCGTGCCGACGCCAGCACGGCGCTCGAGTGCATTGAGCGTGACGATTTCCATGACACCGTTGACTACGTCATAGGTGAGCAGCCCGGCCAGCCTGCTGGCACGCTCGGCGATCAGTCCCGGCAGTTCAGCGGGCCGGAAGACCGTGCCATGGACTACCTGTAGCGTGGAGCCCCACAGCTCCGTCATGAGCCATGCGATCGTTGGGCGGTCGCCATCACCGACAGGCCTGACCCGGATCTCCGGCTGATGCACCTCGCTATTATGCCGGCAC
>DASQVO010000126.1:0-13437 GCA_035640715.1 Streptosporangiaceae bacterium | reverse complement strand
GCCATGGCCCTGCCGCGCACCGCCACGAGCCGAAGCGCATCATCGGCGCTGAGCACCCCGGCAATGGCCCCTGCGGTCAGCTCGCCGACGCTGTGTCCCGCCGCCGCAAGTGCCGGGCCGGCCGCCACGGCGCCGGCGGCGCCCGCGTGCGGGAGGCCGGCCGCCGGGCCGGAGCGCATACCAGTATCTCCCGCAGCGCGGGTGGCGAGCAGCTTGCGTGCCGCGTCCAGGTCATCAGGGGTCTTCAGGGCCAGCAGGGTCACGCCGGGCAGCGCCCGCCTCGCCAGGCCGGTAAGCGTGCCGGCCGGCGGGAGCTCGATCAGCGCGGTGACGCCGGCGCGCGCCATCGTCCGCATGCACTCATCCCAGCGGACCGGGGCGGCAACCTGGCCGACGATGCGGTCCAGCCAGTCGGTGCCGGAGGAGACCACCGCGCCGTCTTTGTTGGACAGCAGTGCGATGGCGGGATCACTGACCCGGATCCCGCCGGCCGCGGCCTGGAGTGCGTTCACGGCCGGGGCCATGTGGCTGGTGTGGAAGGCGCCGGCCACCGAGAGCGGGCGCAGGCGTGCCCCGGCGGGCGGGTCGGCCGCGAACGCGGCGAGCTGCTCAAGCGTCCCCGCGGCGACGATCTGGCCGGCCCCGTTCACGTTCGCGGGCGTCAGGCCGTGTGCCTGGATCGCGGCTAGGACGGCGGCCTCATCGCCGCCGAGCACGGCGGTCATGCCGGTGGGCTGGGCTGCCGCGGCGGCGGCCATGGCCCTGCCGCGCACCGCCACGAGCCGAAGCGCGTCATCGGCACTGAGCACCCCGGCAATGGCCCCCGCGGTCAGCTCGCCGACGCTGTGCCCCGCCGCCGCACGTGCCGGGCCGCCCGCTACGGCGCCGGCGGCAGGCCGCCCGGAGCCGGGCGGCTCCAGAGCCGGTCCGGTTCCCCCGAACAGGGCGCCGGCGGCAGCCAGGCCCGCGGCGACCAGCAGCGGCTGGGCGACGGCGGTGTCCCTGATCTCGTCCGCGCCGGCTGTGCTGCCGTACCGGATGAGGTCGCAGCCTGCCAGCTCAGACCAGGCGCCGAGACGTTCGGCCACACCGGGGACTTCAAGCCAGGGCGTGAGGAAGCCAGGAGCCTGGGCGCCCTGGCCGGGAGCGGTAATAACGAGCACTGTTTTACCCTGCACTGTAGGAGTCCGCTATATATACGACGGACGCGACGAAGTTTTACGGGAAAACTTTGTACAGTTTCGACAAATAGCGTTCACCCGCGTGTCGCCAGCCCGTAACCGGGCGCGCCGGGCGCTCTCCGGTTGTGGCCGTCCGCGTAATGGCCCGGTGGCACCCCGCGATGAAGCGGCGGCTGGCCGTCTCGCTGGGCCCCACGCGACGGCTCTAGCCTGGCTTGGCGGCGAGGCGGCCCAGGGCGATCGATATCCAGAGCGCGAACGCGTCCCGCCCGTCGGCGGGCGCGAAGCCGGTCAACTCGGTGACGCGACGCAGCCGGTAACGCACCGTATTGGGGTGTACGAACAGCAGCCGTGCAGTTGCTTCCAGCGATGATCCCTGTTCCAGGTATGTGACAAGCGTGTCCACGAGCGCCGAGCCGCCGGCCAGCAGCGGCTCATACACCTGCCTGATAAGGTCCGCGCGGGCATCAGCATCGCCGTCGACCGCCCGTTCGGGCAGCAGCTCGTCGGCGCTGACCGGCCGGGGAGCATCCGGCCACGCGGCAGCTGCGCGCAGCCCGGCCAGAGCGGCGCGCGCGGAGACGGACGCAGACCGGAGGTCGGCGACGACGGGCCCGACGACAAGGGGGCCGGCGCCAAAACGCCCGGCGAAGCGCTCGGTCGCGCTGAGCGGATCGTCGGTACCGCCCAGCACGATCACCAGGCGGCTGCCCTGCACGCCGGCCAGCAGGTCCAGCCGGCTTCGCTTCGCCTGGGTGCGAAGGTCGTCGATGAGCGTTTCGGTCTCCTCACCCTCGACGGTGCCCGCGACGACCGCGACGGGTGACGACGACCAGCTCAGTGCCGACGCCCACGAGTGCAAGGACTCCTCTGACTCGCCGCGGACGAGGGAGTCCACGACCAGCGCCTCCAGCCGGGCGTCCCAGGCGCCCCGCGCCTCCGCGGTCCGTGCATAGAACACCGCGGTGCCGAACGCGACCTCCCTGGTGTACCTGAGTGCGGCCTCTCTCAGTTCCGCCTCGCATCCGGGTGCCGCGAGCTCGTCGACCTGGGACTCCACCACGTCGATGATGACCCGCATCATTTCCACTGCCTGCTGCAGGCTGACGGCTCGGGCCAGCTGCCGGGGCGCCGTGCCGAACACCTCGCCAGCGACGGCGGGCCGGCCCCGCTCGGGATGGCGGATCCAGTCGACGAACGCGGCGATCCCGGCCTGGGCGACCAGCCCCAGCCACGACCGGTTCTCCGCCGACATCGAGCGGAACCACGGCAGCCGCTCATCCATCGTGGCCATCGCGGCGGTGCCGAGGCTGCTCATCGACCGCTCGATGCGGCGCACGGTCTCCTCGTGCACCCGGCTCCTCCCGGTGATGCGCCGTCCGGTTTCCCTGGCACCGCGCCGCTCGTTCACCGCCATGCGCCTAGGGTGTCACGTTTTTCGATAATGGCCGAACGAAGTCGTGGTACTGGTTTTCCGCGCCGCCGCAGCGCCTGGCAGCGCCGAATGTTGTCGCCGGTGCGGGGCAGGCCCTTGGCGAGGGGCGTCCGGGCGGGTAAGCCTGGAATGTACCCACGGATCCAACGGGGAGGAGGCCGGACATGCATGCGAACGTCGGAGACCGGCTGCACGTGCACGGCAACATCGTCGGTCAGCCGGACAGGATCAGTGTGATCATTGAGGTACACGGGAAATCCGGGGAGCCGCCCTATCTGGTGAGGTTCGACGACGGGCACACCTGCCTGGTGTTCCCCGGCCCGGACGCAGTGGTGGAGCCCGCGGCCGCCGGCGCGCCGAGGCGCTGACGCAGCCGGGTGGGCGTGCGCGGCCGCCATGCGCGGCGGCCGCGCATACCGTCATGCGTGCCCGGCGGGCGCCGGGCACGCATGACGGCCGGGCGCGGGTCCGGGCGCACCCGGCGGCGGCCGCCGTGTATGACAGGGGCATGAAGACTGAGATCATCCAGGTGCACACCGGCCGCCGCGAGGGTGTGTTCGACATCACCAGTGAGTGCGCGGACTTCGCGTCCGGCGCTTCGGGAGGCGGGGACGGGCTGCTGCACGCGTTCGTGCCGCACGCCACGGCCGGCCTCGCGCTGATCGAGCTGGGCTCATCCAGCGACCGTGACCTGCTCGCCGTGCTCGCCGAGCTACTCCCGGCCGACGACCGGTGGCAGCACGCGCACGGCTCACGCGGGCACGGCCGGTCCCACGTGATGCCCGCCTTCGTCCCGCCGTACGCGACGATCCCGGTCATCGCCGGCCGCCTGGCCCTGGGCACCTGGCAGTCCATCGCCCTCGTCGACCTGAATGTCGACAACCAGACCCGCCAGGTCCGCCTGTCCTTCCTCGGCTGAGGAAGCAGCGAGCCCCGCTCAGACAATCCAGCTCTTGACGGGACCTGTACAGGTACCATATCGGTATGTCTGAATTGACATCCGTAAAGGTATCCCGGGCTGTGCGAGACCGGTTTGCCGCGGCGGCCAGGGCGCGGAATGTGACGATGAGCGCGCTCCTCGACCAGCTATCACGCGAAGTGGCCGATAGGGCGTTGATGGACCAGGTCGCCGCGCAGATGAACCACATGCGCGAGAGCGACCCCGGCGCGTGGGCCGACTATGTCCACGAGGGCATGACGTGGGAGGAAGCTACGATTGAGCACCTCGACGCCTGATCGCGGCGAGGTGTGGTTTGCTGATCTTGACCCGGTTATGCCCGGTGAGCAGGGCGGCTCGCGGCCGGTGCTGATTGTCTCGGCGGTCGCGTTCAACGCGTGGCCGGTCGGTCTGGCAGTCGTCGTACCGGTCACCACCCGGGACCGGGGCTTCGCCCACCACGTACCGGTGACCGGCGGCGGCCTCGGCAGGGCATCGTTCGCCATGCCCGAGTACGTGAGGTCGATCAGCCAGCGGAGATTGCGGCAGCGGCTGGGTACGGCCGAGCCAGCGGCAATCGCGCAAGTTGACGAGTGGCTGCGCCGGATCACCGCGCTCTGAGGGCACGCCGCCCGCGCATGTCACCCGAAATGAGCATGCGTTATGCCGATCAACGATCTCTACGACTGAACCTTGGCCAGGGCCTGGTCAAAGTCGGCGATCAGATCCTGCTGGCCTTCAATGCCGCAGCTCACCCGGATGAGGTCGGCTGTGATGTCAAGGCGTTCCCGGTCCTCGGGCCGCATCCCGGCATGCGATGTGGTTGCTGGCCGGGTGATCAGCGTCTCCACACCGCCGAGGCTCGGCGCCACGTACGGCAGCCGCAGAGCGTCGAGCAGGGTCTGCGCGGCGGCCTCGCCGCCGCGCAGCCGCAGGCTCAGCATCCCGCCGAACCCGGACAGCAGCGTCGCGGCGTGCGCGTAGTCCGGGTGAGAGGGAAGCCCCGGGTAGTTGACGGCGGCGACCTCGGGATGCCCGGCGAGGAAGCGGGCCAGCGCCATCGCATTCTCGTTCTGCGCCCGCACCCTCAGCGCGAGTGTCTTGATGCCGCGGGCGAGCAGGAAACCGGTGTGCGGATCAAGGCTTCCGCCGTAGTGGTTAAGCGTCCTGCGGACCCGGTCGATGAGTTCCGTCCCGCCCATGACGCAGCCGGCCACCAGGTCCGAGTGCCCGCCCAGGTACTTCGTGGCGCTATGGAAGCAAAGGTCGAACCCGGCCGCCAGCGGCCGGAAGTTCACCGGGGAAGCGAAGGTGTTGTCGATCACTGTGAGCAGGCCCTCACGGCGCGCGAAGTCCGCGATTTCGCGCAGCAGCCCGACCCTCATCAGCGGGTTGGTGATCGTCTCCACAAGGAACACCTTGGTTTGCGGGGTCCGCGCGGCCGCCCAGGTTTCCGGCCGGTGCACGTCAACAAAGCTGTAGCGCCATCCGAGGTCCTCGGCGTGGCCGGTGAGGAAGTCATGGGTGCCGCCGTACAGGCAGTCGCTGGCGAGCAGGTGATCCCCCGCACGCAGGATGCTGAGCAGGGCCGTCGTCACCGCTGCCATGCCCGATGCGGTCGCGACGGAGGCCTCCGCGCCCTCCAGCGCGGCTAGCTTGTCGTGCACGTACCTCTGTGACGGTGTCGAGTTCAGCCGGATGTAGGGGATGTCGTGATAGTCGGTGCCAGGTTCGACCGAGAACACCGTTCCCTGGTAGATCGGGAAGACTACGGAGCCCTCGGGCCCCGGCCGCCGTTCTCCGCCGTGAACCGCCAGGGTCTCCATCGATTCGTTATCAGCGTGCACACAGACCTCCCACAGCGTGCCTCCCGGGCCGGGCGTGGTCAACACAATATTGCCGCGCAGGATTGGCGGCCTGGCGTCAATGATCTATCAGAGGCGCACCCGGCGCGAGTGCTGGGTGCCGCGGCCGTGCGCGGCGGCCTCTACGCAGAATGCCCAGCCGCGGCCAGGTACCTCGCCCACGACAACCTGGACGCGATGCACGAATACGCCGGCGACCGCATAAGCTCCGGCAGCAGCCTGTCCTGATAAACGCGGCTGGAACGTGTGCGCCTTCCGCTGCCAGGGCGGCGGAAAGCGCACACGGTCCCGGAGCCGCTGTGTCAGGACAGGGCCTCGCTGACGGGGACGTCGAGGCGGTACTTCCCGATGGCCTGGCCGAGCAGGTCCGGCTTCACCTCGCCGCGCTTGGCGAGCTGGCTCAGCACGGCCAGGGTGATGGACTCGGCGTCGACGTGGAAGAACCGCCGGGCCGCCGCGCGCGTGTCGGAGAAGCCGTAACCATCGGTGCCCAGCGACGTGTACGGGGCTGGGACCCATCGTGCGATCTGGTCCGGGACGGCCCGGATCCAGTCGCTGACCGCGACGACCGGCCCGGGCCGGCCGTCCAGCATCCGGGTCACATAGGGCACCCGCTGCTCCGCCTCCGGATGCAGCAGGTTCCATTCCTCGCACGACATCGCGTCGCGTCGCAGCTCCGTCCATGACGTCGCTGACCACACCGACGCGGCGACGCCCCAGTCCTGCTCGAGCAGCTTCTGCGCGTCCAGCGCCGATCGCAGCGCCACGCCGGAGGCGAGAATCTGCGCGTGCAGGCCGCGGGGGCCGCCGCCGGCCGGGCCCGCTTCCGGGCTTTCGTCCGGGCTGGCACCACCGCTTCGTTCGGCAGCCTGACTTCCCTCGGTCATCCTGGTAGCGCCGGTTCCGAACGGCTTCTGGCCGGGTGCCGCCGCGTACTCATACAGCCCGCGCAGGATGCCCTGCTCCAGCGCTGCCTTGCCGCCAGGGAACGCGGCCGGCTCGGCAGGCTGCGGGTACGGCTCGTTGTAGATGGTGAGGTAGTAGAAAATGTCCTCGCCGTCCGGATGATCCGGCGTCGAGGAGTACATCCGCCGCAGTGCGTTCTTGACGATGTAGGCCAGCTCGTAGGCCCACGCCGCGTCGTAGGAGACGCACGCCTCGCTGACCGAGGCCAGCAGCATCGTGTGGCCGTCGTTGTGCTGCAGGCCCTCGCCGGTGAGCGTGGTCCGGCCCGCGGTCGCGCCGAGCAAGAACCCGCGGCCGAGCTGGTCGCCGAGCGCCCACATCTGGTCGCCGGTCCGCTGCCAGCCGAACATCGAGTAGAAGATGTACACGGGGATCATGTGCGTGGCATGGGTGGCGTAGGAAGTGCCGGCGGCGATCATCGACCCCATCGCGCCGGCCTCGGTGATCCCCTCGTGCAGGATCTGGCCCTTCTCGGACTCCTTGTAGGACAGCAGCAGGTTCCTGTCAACGGCCTCGTAAGTCTGACCGTGCGGCGAGTAGATCTTCGCCGTCGGGAACAGCGAGTCCATGCCGAACGTGCGGGCCTCGTCCGGGATGATCGGCACGAACCGCGCGCCGATCTCCTTGTCCTTCATCAGCTCTTTCAGCAGCCGGACGAACGCCATTGTTGTCGCGACCGGCTGCTTGCCCGAGCCCTTTTTCAGCTCGTCGTACGCCTTGTCCGGGACGGGCGGGAGCGGCTTGGCCCGCACCACCCGGCGGGGCAGGTAGCCGTTCAGCGCCGCCCGCCGCTCCCGCATGTACTGGATCTCCTCAGAATCCTCGCCTGGGTGGTAGTACGGCGGCAGCTCCGCCTCCAGGGCCGAATCCGGGATCGGCAGGTAGAGCCGGTCGCGGAACTCCTTCAGCTCGGCGTGGGTGAGCTTCTTCATCTGATGGGTGGCGTTGCGGGCCTCGAAGTCCGGCCCGAGCGTCCAGCCCTTGATCGTGTGGGTGAGAATCACGGTCGGCTGCCCGACGTGCTCACGCGCGGACTTGAACGCGGCGTAGACCTTTCGGTAGTCATGGCCGCCGCGGGACAGGTTCCGCAGGTCGTCGTCGGACAGGTGCTCGACCATCTTGCGCAGCCGCGGGTCGCCGCCGAAGAAGTTCTCGCGGATGTAGGCACCGGATTCAACGGAATAGGTCTGGAACTGGCCGTCGGGCGTGGTGTTCATCTTGTTGACCAGCACGCCGTCGGTGTCCTGCGCGAGCAGCGGGTCCCAGTCGCGGCCCCAGATGACCTTGATGACGTTCCAGCCGGCGCCGCGGAAGAACGCCTCGAGCTCCTGGATGATCTTGCCGTTGCCGCGCACCGGGCCGTCCAGCCGCTGCAGGTTGCAGTTGATGACGAACGTGAGGTTGTCCAGCTCTTCACGCGCGGCGAGGCCGATCGCGCCGAGCGCCTCCGGCTCGTCCATCTCGCCGTCGCCGAGGAACGCCCAGACGTGGGATCGGCTGGTGTCGTGCAGCTCGCGGGCGAGCAGGTAGCGGTTGAAGCGCGCCTGGTAGATGGCGTTGAGCGCGCCGAGTCCCATGGAGACCGTGGGGAATTCCCAGAAACCCGGCATCAGCCGCGGGTGCGGGTATGACGGGAGGCCGCCACCCGGGTGGGACAGTTCCTGCCGGAACCCGTCCAGCCGCTCCTGGGTCAGCCGGCCCTCCAGGAACGCGCGGGCGTAGATGCCCGGGGCCGCGTGGCCCTGGAAGAACACCTGGTCGCCGGACTCGCCGTGGTCCTTGCCGCGGAAGAAGTGGTTGAAGCCGACCTCATACAGGCTGGCGGCCGAGGCGTAGGTGGCGATGTGCCCGCCGACGCCCAGGCCCGGGCGGTTCGCCCGGGAGACCATGACCGCCGCGTTCCACCTGATGTAGGCGCGGATCCGCCGCTCGATGTACTCGTCGCCCGGGAACCATGGCTCGCGCTCGGGCGGGATGGTGTTGATGTAATCGGTGCTTCGCAAGCCGGGAACGCCGACCTGCTGCTCACGTGCGCGCTCCAGCAGCCGGAGCATGACGTAGCGGGCGCGGGTACGGCCGCGGGTTTGGACGACCGTGTCGAAGGAGTCGACCCACTCCCGGGTCTCGTCCGGGTCGATGTCGGGCAGCTGGGTCGGGAGCCCGTCACTGATGATCGAGAAGCGCTGGCGTCCGGAAGCCACGGGGTAGCCTCGCCTTCCGCAGGTTCAGGGCGGCTGTTCGCCGCGGTTGATTTCGATGATGTCCAGACCAATCGTCGTACGTATGGCCGGGAATTGCATCTCTACTACAAGGTAACCAGGGCGAAGCGCACGATAACCCCCGCTGGCGGGAGCCCGCTGGGCCGGACTCGTCCGCGTCGGCCCCGGCTGCGCCGGCCAGGCGGAGCGGGCGCCGCCCACCGCCCGCCGCAGCGCATATAGTGCGGAGGCGCGTGGCGCGGGCGCGGGGTGGCGCCGGACGGCCGGTTGCGGATATACCGGGACAGGCGGTCATAAGAGGTCATAGACATGGCGGGACCGGACGATCACAGGGGGCTGCGAGTAAGCCGGGCGCGGGGCGGGAAACCAAATTGTGTCGGCAGTTTTGCCCGGCGGCGGCGATTGCTACTTGCGCGCCGCGCCGACCCAGTGTGAACTGTCCCAACAAGTAGTACAGACGCGGCTATCGCCGCCAGGTACCACTCCGCGGTCGGGTGCCGCGGGAACGGGCCTGGCGCAGGTGCGATGGCGCGGGGAGGGTGCAAGGAGGACGTCAGTGAGCGCGACCGCGGGCCAGGCCCAGGATCAACGCGGCCAGGCCGAGCGGCTCGGCATCAAGCCGGGCCAGGTGGTGCAAGAGATCGGCTATGACGACGATTGCGATGAGGAGCTGCGCGACGCGATCGGCAAAGTAGACGGCGTGGAGCTAGTCGGCGAGGACTACGACGATGTGGTCGATGTGGTCCTCCTGTGGTGGCGCGACGAGGACGGTGATCTCGTCGATGCCCTGATGGATGCTCTCACGCCGCTTGCCGACGGGGGGTACATCTGGCTGCTGACGCCCAAGGCGGGCAGGCCGGGCCACATCGAGCCGAGTGACATCGGCGAGGCCGCGCCGACCGCGGGCCTGTCCCAGACGTCCAGCATCAGCGCCGGGCGTGACTGGTCGGGGTCCCGGCTGGTGGCGCCGAAAGCGCGCCGCTGACCGTACCGACGCCTCGCCGGGGCTGCTGCAGGCCCCGCCGGGCCCGCTGGCGCCGCAGGGCCGCCGGGACCGCGGTCGCCGCCGCGGGCCCAGCGTTCCCGCCATAGTGCGATCTGGCTGAGCCATGCCGACCGGGCGGCGGAAGGAGTGTCCGCCACGAGTGGCAGACTTGGGGCGCAGGAGGAAATCTCATGCCCCGGTCACCGGGCGCTCCATGGAAAGGACCAGGCATGGCGGTAGAGATCGGCGAGCAGGCCCCTGACTTCGAGCTGACCGATCAGCACGGCACTCCGGTGCAGCTGTCGAGCTTCCGCGGCTCGAAGAACGTCGTGCTCGTCTTCTACCCGCTGGCGTTCAGCGGCGTGTGCAGCGGTGAGCTGTGCGCGATGCGCGACGAGTTCCCCGAGGTGTCACGGGACGACGTCGAGCTGCTCACAGTGTCGGTGGATTCGACGTTCACCCACAGGGCATGGGCGGATGCCGAGCACTTCAGCTTCGGGCTGCTGTCCGACTTCTGGCCGCACGGCGCCGTGGCAAAGTCCTACGGTGTCTTCGACGAGGCCAAGGGCATTGCGACACGCGGCACCTTTATCATCGACAAGGCCGGCGTCGTGCGGTGGAAGGTCGTCAACCCGATCCCGCAGGCGCGCGACATCAGCGACTACCAGAAGGCGCTCGCCGAGCTGGCCTAAGCTCCGGATCCCGGTCGCGCCGTGCTCACTTCGCGGGTGGCTCACGGCGCGGCCGGACGGGCGCGACGCACGATAGGAGTGGAAAGCGGGGATGCCCTGCTACCGCTGCGGGATGCGGCAAGTTGACCCGGACAGGGGCGAAAGCCCGTGGACACGCGGTGTCCTGCACGACCACCAGGTCCTCATCTGCCCCAAGTGCCAGACATCGCGTGACTGGGCCACGGAACTCGACCGCTGCGGCCGGTGCGGCAGCGCCCATATGGTCCGGCGGCTGGACGAGGTGGAATGCCGCGACTGCGGCCTCATCCGGCTGACCGACGCGGACCACAGCCACGAGGCACCGGCCGGGCTGGCGGCCGCCGCGGGCGGCAGACCCGATCCGGACCTGGCCGAAGAGGTCGCGCGGGCGCTTGCGAAGGTGCTCGGCAGGGCCTCGGACACGCGCCACAGCCGGTCCCCGGCAGCTACGGGGCAACCGCCCCGGTGATCTGAAGCGAGCAGCCGTGTCCTACGAGCGATCGCAGGCCACGGCTGCCGCGGCCTTTGGGCTCCAGCCCTCCAGGGTTATGTTCACCGCCTAACGGGCCGGTCTGCCCGCGTGGCGCCTGCCCAGCCGCAGTCCGCCAAGGAGCAGGTTCACCACGAATATAACTATCCCGATGATCAGCAGATAGAACAGCCCTTTGAGCACCGCGCCGAGGATGCCGAGGGCTATCGCGATAATGATCACGAGCAGGAACAGAGCCATGTCAATGTCCTCCCCGCCGTGCCGCGCCATCACGTTCTTGCTGGCTGAAGCCTTTCACCGCCGGGCGAGAAGGCGCTCAGTCTCGCCTACGTCGTAGGGCAAGCCATAATGACGGAACACGGCTGGCTCGTCGGCGGCGAGCAGTTCGCCGTCGGTGTGGATCGAGGGTGCTTTCTTCACCAGCTTCTTGGGGTAGGTGACCTTCAGGTATTCCGGCCCCACTGTCGCGCCGGTAAGGGGGACGAATACCAGGCGGGACCGCGACAGTAGCCTGGTTTTCACCGTTGCGAAACAGAGCTGGTCGGTCTTGGTATCAACGTAGAATGCCTCCAGCTCGCCGATCTTCGCCCCCTTGGCGTCGACGACCTGGCGGCCGCGCCACTCCCGGATATTTTCGGCCTTAAAGATGGGGGGTGCCTCAAACATGGGGGGCCTCCTGTCAGGGCACATGATCATCTTACGTGTCGCTACATATGCCCAGCTTGGCGCCGAATAATCGCGTCCTTGCCGCTGGCGTCTAAGACTCCCGCGATCGCACCCGTCCCGGTATACAGCTGGAGATGGTTTTGCGCATATTATAACAATATGTAAGACAATATATGAATTTTCGATAGACGTGAATTAAGCGTCATTCGCGCTCATTTTACGGAGGCGCAACCAGGGCATCGCCCTGCCGGGATAAGCAGGCGGGCATCTGCCCGCTGGGAAGTCGACATACAGCTAAAACGCCGGTGCCCACCCGATCAGGTGGGCACCGGCGTGCGTGCCTGCCCTCGGCCTCAGCCACTGAGTTCGAGGGTGACCTTGGTCCAGCCCGGCTCCCCTGCGGTCGAAGCCCTCGGAGGCCTCCAGCACGGTGGGCATGCTTTCCTGCTGGGTCAGGACGGTGGTGGGGTCGGCTCCGCCGGAGGCGATCCTGCTCAGCAGGCCCGGGACGTATCGGCCTCCGGTCACGTGGTCAGGCATTTTCCTCGGCACGGTCGGCTCCCAGGCTCCGCGGCATGGCCAGCCCGCAGCACAGCGCCACCAGGACAAAGCCCAGATCGACGATGAGGGCGGACTGCGCCGTGTGCACGAACTGGGGCATGACCCTGGCCGAGCTACCGGCCTTCCCGGAGCCGAACAGGGCCGTGCCGATCGCGGCGATCCCGAGGGCGGCACCGACGCGCTGCGCGGTGATCAGCGCCCCGCCGGCCGTGCCCGCCTCGCGGCGCGGCACCGAGCCGAGCACGAAATCCTGGTTCGGCGCGATGACGAGCCCGTTCCCGGCCCCAGCCAGCACCAGCGGGCCGGTGAGCAGCCACGCGCTGGGGCTCGGCGCGCCGGCGTGGATGGCCAGCAGCACCAGTGCCTGCCCGGCGAGCATGGCCGAGGCCCCGGTCAGTATGGCGTTGCGCCCGATACGGGTGGAGAAACGGTCACTGTTGGACGCGGTCAGCAGGCTGGCACCCATCACCAGGAACGCCATCATGGCCGGCCAGCCGGCCATGATTCACGGGTACTGGCACCTTCACGTACACGGCGGCCGGCGCCCCGCCAAACTACGCGAGCGCGGCGGCGACCTCGTCGAGGCGCGCCCCGCGGGAGGCCTTGACGAGCACCACATCGCCGGCGGCGAGGTGGACGCGCAGCCAGTCGACGGCCGCGTCGTTGCCGGCCAGCGCCACCGCCCGCTCTCCCGCGCCGTCGGCGATCGGCCGGGCCGCCTCGCCGACCGCGGCCACCACGTCGGCCCGGGAGGCGGCGTACTCCCCGACGGCGCGGTGCTCGGCCTCGCTGTCGTCGCCGAGCTCGCGCATCTCGCCGAGGACGGCGATGCGGCGCCCGCCCTCGATCGCCACCAGCGCGTCCAGGGCGGCGCGGGTCGAGTCGGGGTTGGCGTTGTAGGAGTCGTTGAGCAGCGTCGCGCCGCCAGCGAGGTCGCGCAGCTCCATGCGCCATTTCGACAGCGAGGCGGTGGCCAGCGCCGCCGCGGCCACGTCGAGGGGTACGCCGGCCGCCAGCCCCGCCGCCGCGGCGGCCGACGCGTTGAGCGCCTGGTGGGCGCCCACGAGCGGCAGCGCGACGGGAGCCGAGGCGTCGGCGGTCCGCAGCGTGAAGGACGGCCGGCCGAGCCGGTCCAGCGCCAGGTCGAGCACCCGCACGTCGGCGTGCTCCGCCCGGCCGAAGGTCAGCACCGGACCGTCGGTGAGCGAGCGCATCGCGACCACCCGGGGATCGTCGGCGTTGAGGACGGCGGTGCCGCCGGGCGCCAGCCCCTGCACCAGCTCGCCCTTGGCCTTGGCGATGGCCTCGCGCGACCCGAACTCGCCGAGGTGGGCCTGGCCGACGTTGAGGACGACGGCGATGTCGGGCGCGACCAGGCCGGTGAGCTCGGCGATGTCGCCGATGCGGCGGGCTCCCATCTCA
>DASQVO010000125.1:0-2417 GCA_035640715.1 Streptosporangiaceae bacterium | reverse complement strand
CGGCTGAAGGGACGGCGGGCACAGTGACATCAGGCCGGCCCGCGCCGCGGTTACCTCCTGCGTCTCGCTGCCCGTTGCCGGCCGACGGCACGGCACCCGGCCGGGGGGTGCCACGCCGCGGCGCGGACGGCGCCGTCGGGGCGCCACGTCCCGCCTGCTGGCCTTGTCCCTGCTTGGCCCCATCGGGGCCGAAAGCTTCTTTGAGCCTGCGAACGACAGGCGCCTCGATCGTCGAGGACGCCGACCGCACGAACTCGCCCATTTCCTGGAGCTTGACCATGACGGCCTTGCTCTCTACACCGAACTCTTTCGCGAGCTCGTATACCCGGACTTTCGCCACTACGCTCCTCTACTCGGCCCGGACTTCCGGACCATCTACCCGGACCATCACACCGGTCCGGGGCAGAGCGTGCTCCGGGCCGGCGTCAGCCTGTGGTCTTCATCGCCTCGTGCTCATCGAGCGCTCATCGCAGTCTCGACCCGCTTTCCCGACAGGTTGCCGTTCTTGCCTTCACTTTGCCCGGTCCCCGCGAAGCGGCGACCGGAGGACATGACGTCCCCTGATGGGAACGCCCAGAACCGGTGCGGCCCTGGCCACCCGCCCTTATGCTATGCCTAGCGGGGCCGATCCTCCAGGTACTCGCTGACCCGCGCGGTGCCGAGCGGTCCCGGCGTGCGCAGGGCACGCGCGAACGCCCGCCTGCGCTGCGCAAGTTCGAAGCACCGCTGGCTGGGATGCAGGTATGCACCCCGGCCAGGCAGGGTCGCTCCGGGGTCAGGGACCATGGCGTCCCCGGCCGCCACCAGGCGAAGCAATGTGGACTTGACCGCACGTTCCCTGCAGCCTACACACGTGCGCACCGGAGGCGCGCTCCGCGCGGCCTGCGGGGATCGTCCGGTCATTCCGTACGTAACTCTACCGCGCCGGCGCGTCCGCGGCGCCGTGGCCGCCGACCGCGCCGGGCGCCGGGCCCGCCGCGACATCGGGCGGTAGATCTGAGCCGGCCCGCGCGCCGGGATGCGGTCCCTCGGGCTGGGCATCCGACCTGATGTCGATGCGCCAGCCGGTAAGGCGGGCCGCCAGCCTGGCGTTCTGGCCTTCCTTCCCGATCGCGAGCGAGAGCTGATAGTCGGGGACGATCACCTGCGCGACGCGAGCGTCCGCGTCAACTACGTTCACCCGGGTCACCCGTGCGGGCGACAGGGCGTTAGCTACAAAACAAGCTGGATCGTCAGAATAATCCACGATGTCGATCTTCTCGCCGTGCAGCTCTGCCATCACGTTGCGCACACGGCTGCCCATCGGGCCGATGCAGGCACCCTTGGCGTTGATGCCCGGCTGATGCGACCGCACCGCGATCTTGGTGCGGTGACCGGCCTCTCGCGCGATCGCGACGATCTCTACCAAGCCCGCGGCTATCTCCGGCACTTCAAGGGCAAACAGCTTCTTCACCAGGTTGCGGTGGGTGCGCGAAAGCGTGACGGAAGGACCGCGGTGGCCTTTGCGCACATGCAGCACATAGCAGCGGATGCGCTCACCGTGCAGGTACTGCTCGCCGGGTACCTGCTCCGCGGGAGGCAGCATGGCCTCCACCTTGCCGAGGTCCACGAGCACGGCGCGCGGGTCCTTGCCCTGCTGGATGACGCCGGCGACGATGTCGCCCTCGCGGCCCGCGTACTCCCCGAAGGTCATCTCGTCTTCGACATCGCGAAGCCGCTGCAAGATGACCTGACGCGCTGTGGTGGCGGCGATCCGGCCAAACCCGTCCGGCGTGTCGTCGTACTCGCGGGCGACGGATCCGTCCGGTGCGGGCTCGGCCGCCCACACGGTCACATGCCCGGTCCTCCGGTTTATCTCGACGCGGGCCGCCTGGGCGGCGCCCTCGGTCCGGTGATAGGCGACGAGCAACGCGTCCTCGATGGCCTTGATCGAGGTATCCATCGAGATGTCTTTCTCGCTCTCCAGCATGCGGAGGGCACTCAGGTCAATGTTCATCGGGCTCTGCTCCCGGTCCCCGTGCTTCCGGTCCCCGTGCTTCCGGCCCCCGTGCTTCCGGCGACTGCTCCGCGCGGCCGAACTCGACCTGGACCGCCCCGGGGCCCAGGACCGCGTAGCCGAACCGGCGATGTTCCCCGTCGATGTCCAGGATGACCTCTGCCACGTCCGCGGCGATAACACGTCCCTGAACGGCACCGGACGCGGGTGGCTTGGCATGGCCTGCGCCTGACCTGGCATGGCCGGCGCCGGGCGGTGCCAGCTGGACGCGGACCAGGCGGCCCACCGCCCGCTGCCAGTGACGTGGCTGGGTAAGCGGGCGGTCCACGCCAGGCGAGGAGACCTCGAGCGTATACGGCATCTCGCCCATCACGTCCGAGGCGTCGAGCTTCGACGACAGCTCCCTGCTGGCGAGGGCCGC
>DASQVO010000124.1:0-4644 GCA_035640715.1 Streptosporangiaceae bacterium | reverse complement strand
TTTGATCTCGTGCTTTACGCTCGGCGCTCGTGCTCATCCGCCTCGTCTATCTATCGCTACAACGCGCATCGGCCGCACCGAGCGCTGGCACAGAGCCCGCCTGCCGGGCGTCCGCATCAACCTGTTCTGGGTGCAAACGTCGGGGTTCTGCGCCGGGACCGGCTCGGCGGCCTGATCCGCGAATATGCCCAGGTCGCATGAGGTGACAGGCTTTTCGGCACACACAAGTCGTGGAAGTCGGCCAGGGTCACGGTGCGCGGGGCGGCCAGCCCTGCGGGCAGGTCGCTGCCTGTGTCCTCGGCTGGGCCTGCGTCGGCCGGGTGGTGGCGTCCGCCGGGGACGGCGAGCAGGCTGCGCAGCCGCCGATGTGCAGCGCGGCGGGCGGTGGCCGTGCTGGTGGGCATGGGGCTCCCTTCAGGCGATGGGGAGCTAGACCGCATTTTTAGCGTTAAGTTAAGCGGTCTAGCGCCGAGATGCTTGCCATGGCACTGCGCTCGAAGGGGGTGCTCGCGGCCCGGCGGGGTGCCGGAACCGGTACTCTAGCTGGGATCCCGTCGTCGGCCGGGGTGGCCGGGACGCCGGGCGCATAGCTCAGTGGTAAAGCACTCGCAAGCGAGTGATTTGGCGAGAAAACTCCAGGTCAGCGGAGGTCTATACGAGGTTCCACCGCTTCGCGGCCCAGCAAGGCCCTCGAAACGGTGAGAAGCGAGTGAACGGGCGGTTAGCTCAGCAGGCAGAGTGCTCGGTTTACACCCGAGAGGTCACTGGTTCGATCCCAGTACCGCCCACCAGTAAAGCCTCAGGTCAGCGGCCTATCCGCTGCCTGCTTCCATGTCGCTCCCGGGACGCGTGTCCGATTCTGGGAGCAGAATGGGAGCCGATCTTGGCCGCTGCCGACCGCTGGCCGGCGAGCAGGACGTCCACCAGGGGCACGTGCGAGCGAGGGGAGAGCCGGGCGCGGTCACGCAGTAACGTCTCCCAGCATTCTTGCAGCGCCGCGGTGAGGGCGTCCCGCATGGCGGGGCTGACGTGCCCGTACACGCCGCGCATGCCCGGGACCTCATGCCCCATCCGCTCGGACTGGAGGACATAGGGGATGCCTGCCTCGTCCATCCAGGTCTGGTGGCCGTGCCGGAGGCCGTGCGGGGTCAGGCCGGTCAGGACCGGCAACCAGGATGCTACTGCCACATCGTCGGCGGGGGGCTGGCCGGACCCGTCGCACGGGTGCCCACCTGCCTTGTGGGTGATCAGCCGGCCGTCCAGGCGGCGGCGCTGCGCCCGCCCGCACGCCGGGCAGCGGCCCGTGGCGGTGCCGCTGACCAGCCGGGGCCGTCCCCGGCCCGCCGGGGGCGTGAATGCTTCGCCGGGCACCGCCGCTGGCCAGGGAGGCAGCGGGCCGCCGGGGAACGGGCTGTCGACGTCGGCCAGGACCGGAACGGCAGGGCGGGATTTCACGGATTCGGGGGAGAAGCCGATGACCTCACTCCACCGCATGCCTGTGTAGGCCAGGGTGGTGATGAGGGTGAAGTCCGTGTCGTTCCTGGACAAGGCTGCGCACCGCTCAGCGATGAGGAGTGCCTCCAGCGGCGTGGCCCACACCTTCTCGGCCTTCTCGTGCCACTCGATGCGCCGCCAATCCTGAACACGGCCCAGACCGTACTGTCCTGTCCGGCGGCGACATATTCGTGAGCATGGCGTTTGCCAACAGTCTGCCCACTGCTTCTCACGCATGGATGGTGAGCGTTACGGAGGGTGATCGCACCACTAGTGTTACAGCCGGACGGATGACACGTAACGCCGAGTACGGGCTGCCCGTTAAGGGACACCTCGGAGCGGGCGAGCGGCACAGAATGTCTAGTTCTGGGTCACCTTCCTGGTACCGCCTTCTGCCGCTTCGGCATCGTATGCCCGCGGTGCCCACCGCCCGGATCTCCGGCACTGCCTGAGAGAAACGACAAGTACAACGGCCGGGCTGACACCACGGATCCGATAGCAACGACAACCATCTCAGCACCGCGACGACAAGTCCGCGGACTTCCTACACGCCGAGCCAGACACGCTGCGTTACCGGATCTGGCACATCCCCGTCCCGCCTCGTCCGGCACGCCGCCAGCGCGCCCTCAAGACCAGCCCGGACTGGCCGTCGAAGGAGGCGTTCCTGACTTGCTGGCAGCGGCTGTGCGCACTGCCCGCACCCGCTTGACCAGCACAAACCATCCCTGCGGCGCGAAAGGAGCACGCGTCGGCGCGGTCGGAGCCGGTGCTGCCCGGGCATCCCCGGCTAGCACGTGCTGCCGCGACCCGGACAGCAATGTCAACCAGACGCCACAGCCGAAACCTGGCGCCAGCACGATTAGTAACCAGACCCGCCGGACCCCTGAATCATCGAGGTTGACAGGGCCGAGTTTTTCCTGATCTGTGCAATGAAGTGTTTACTGTGCCGAAATGTGAGGTAATGCCCGTGCCCGTAGTCTTGCCCGGCGCCTGCCAGGTAAGCGTCTGCCGCAGGCGCTTTCACGACGCTCGACCAGGCGCCATCACGAAGGAAAAAGATGCCCCTATCTACCCGGCTTCGACGGCGGATGCTGCTGCCACTCACCGCCCTCACCGTCTTCGCCATCGGCACGACGCCGCTGGCTTCGCCGGCATCGGCTCAGGACCTGGAAAAAACTTTCTCGCTAAGCGAGGCGACCATTTCCGGTATTCACGCCGCCCTCGCTTCTCATCAGGTCACCTGCGTGCGCCTCGTCAGCGCCTACCTGCGCCGGATCAAGGCGTACGACGACGCCGGACCGAAAATCAACAGTTACATCACGGTGTCGGCGGACGCGGTGAAGCAGGCGGCGAAGCAGGACGCCGCGATCGCGCGCCACGGCGTGGCCGCCCCCCTGACCTGCGTGCCTATGATCCTCAAGGACAACATCGACACGGCGGACATGCAGACGACCGGAGGGTCGAAGGCGCTTGCCGGGACCTATCCCAGCCACGACGCCACGGTGACCGCGCGGCTCAAGGCAGCGGGCGCCATCATCTTGGGCAAGGGTAACCTCGACGAGTGGGCACACGGCGGTTCGCCGGGTGGCGGGTACAGCTCGATGGGCGGCCAGACGCTCAACCCGTACGACCTCACCCGCGGCCCGTCCGGGTCGAGCGCGGGTCCCGGAGCCGCGGTCGCGGCGAACCTCGCCGAGGCCGGCATCGGCACCGACACGCGCGGCTCGCTGCGGGGACCGGCCGCCGCGAATGACCTCGTGGGCATCAAGCCGACAATGGGGCTGGTCAGCGGTAACGGGATCATCCCGTTCAGCCTGACCTTTGACGTCGCCGGTCCGCTGGCTCGCACGGTCTCCGACGCCGCGGCGCTGCTGGGCCCGCTGACCGGCGTCGACCAGGCAGACCCACGGACCCAGGCCAGCGCGGGCCACTCTTACCGTGACTACACGCAGTTCCTGCGTGCCGGCGCGCTGAACGGCGCGCGCATCGGTGTCGTCGACAACTACTGGGGCGGAAACGCCGAGATCGACGCCGCGACACACCGCGCCCTGACCACCATGCAGGCCAAGGGCGCGACCGTGGTCGATGTTCACCTGCCGGATCACCTGCTCGCCTCCGCCGGGCAGGTGTACTCGACCATCTCCGACCTGGAGTTCAAGTACCAGCTCGCCGACTACCTCGCGACCCGTCCGGCCGACGTTCCGGTCAAGACGCTGGCCGACGTGATCGCCAAGAGCAGCCAGCCGGGCTTTGGTATCTCCCCGGCGGTGCTGACACGACTGCAACAGGCCGAGGCCCGCGGCTCGCTGAGCGATCCGGACTACCAGCAGGCACTGGCCACCGGCCCAGCGTCGTTCCGGGCGGGGATCGACGCGGCACTGCGGGACAATCACCTCGACGCGCTTGTCTTCGCGAACGCGAGTTGCCCTCCGGCGGCCATCCCCGGCAGCTCCGCGACGAACAACTGCAGCCCGGTACCAGGTAGCTCGGACCTGGCGAGCCTGTCCGGCTACCCGTCAGTGCAGGTTCCCAACGGCTTCACGACGAACAAGCTGCCGATCAGCCTGGCCTTCCTCGGTACCGCCTTCAGCGAGCCGAAACTGATCGCGCTGTCCTACTCCTTCGAGCAGGCCACCCACCTGCGCCGGCCGCCGAGCACCACGCCGCCGCTGCCCAGCGACCCAGGCGAAAAGGGCTGAGCCAGTGCCGGTCCGCCGACGATATTTCCCTTCCGGGGACGCCGTCGGCGGACCTGTGGGTGCCGAAAACCTATGCCACCAGTCGATATTCGCGGATGACGCCGCCCGCGCGGTCGCGCCGCCGGACCCGGAACTGGTCCAAGCCGGTGACAGCTTCCGGAGGTCAGCGGTGAAGAAGTCTAGCGCCAGGATCCCCTGCGCCTGGGACCGCAGGAACCCGGCCCAGCCCGGGCCGTTCCGGCGCGGCGCCGGGCCGATGCCGGCATCCCTGAGGATCTGCCAGGCCGTTGACGGCGCCACGGTGATGCCGGGTCCGGCGAGTTCGCCGTGGATCCGGCGGTAGCCCCATGACTCGTTCTCGTGGGCCAGCCGCAGCACCACCGACCGGATATTGCGGCGCGCCGGCGGGCGTCCGGGCCGGCCCCGGCGCGACAGGCGCGCCCACCGGCGG
>DASQVO010000123.1:0-12140 GCA_035640715.1 Streptosporangiaceae bacterium | reverse complement strand
GGCGAGCCGATGAGCAAGTGGCGCGAGGTCCTCGGCAGCTGGATCGAGTACATCCCGCAATGGACGGGGCTGAAGGAGGGCTTCAAGACCGACTACATCGAGGCCCACACGTTCGCGCCGCGCGCGCGCTGGAACGGCACGCTCCAGCGGAAGCTGGAGGAGACGCTCAAGAAGTACCTGCTGCCGGGCGAGGACGGGACGCTGAAGACCTCGATCAGCGAGTTCTTCGACGAGCTCACCATCTACACCAACGTCATCATGCCGGGCGTCGCGCGGACCGACCTCACCGTCTTCTGTGCGGCACGGGATAAGTACGACCAGCTGAGCCGGGAGGAGAAACTGCTCGCCCACTCGTGGCTGCTGGAACTGAACACGCTGCTCTGCGAGCCGTCGGCCCGCTTCGAGGGCATGGCCGGCGAATGCATCATGGGCAGCGACTGCTGGGCCGTGGTCCCGTACGCGGCCATTCGCGGGGAGGCACCCGTGTCGGCGCACGTGGCGGAAGTCTTGACAGCCGGCATCGCGGAGGCGGTGCCGACCGTCGTGCCGACGCCGTGAGCGTGGCGGCCGAGAGGGAAGGAGATGGGCCGGGAGCGCAGAACCTCAGCGGGGCCGCGCGCCCGGCCGTCTGCTCCTCGTGATGAGCCCGCTCGTGGACGCCCGGCCGCCGGCGACCCCGCGCTCCGTCAGGAGTACGAGGCATGGCTCGTTCGGGAGTACGAGGCGTGGCTCGAGCGGCTGAGGATGACCTACGAGGCGCTCACCAACTGCTGCTACTACCGGCTCGAAGGTGATCGCGGCGCTGCCGAGCGCGTGAGCATGCAGGTCATCACCGGCCTGCTCGCGAAGCCCAAGATATTCCAGTACTTCGGACTGCCGTTCTCGGGCCGGGTAGCCCATCTCGGCGAGGTCGGCATCGCCGAGGCACGGAGCGGCCTGGTCCCTGCTGGCAGGACCTGGGAGGAGCTCCGCGCCGCGCTGACGCAGCTGTCACCCGACGAGCGGGAGGTCATCGTGCTCGCCTGCATCGATGGGCGCGACGACGCCGGGCTGGCCGCGGCGCTCGAATGCGATGAGCGTACGGCCGTCGCACGCCGCGACGCTACCCTGCGGCACCTCGGCGACATCGGCGGCTGTACGCCCGCGCCGACGGCGGTGTCTCATGAGGACGCGACGACGCCGAAACCAAGGCCACCTGAGCGGGCAGAATTCCGGCAGCGCCCCCGAGGCCCAGGCCGTCCCGGATTAGCGGCGCGGCCGGGCCCCACCTGCCGCCAGGCGTGAGAGCGGCCGCACGGACCGCCGCTGAGCTCACTGGAACTGCGAGGGCACGACCGAATAGGATTCCGCCGTCTCAGCCCTTCGTCGAACCGAGCGCCAGTCCCGCGATGAACTGCCGCTGCAGCAGCAGGTACACCACGAGAGTCGGGACCGCTGTGATCAGCGCGCCGGCGGCCAGCAGGTTGTTGTTGGTGAAGTACACGCCCTGCAAGTTGGCCAGCGCCGAGGTGATCGGCCGCTTGCTGCCGTCCTCGATCAGCACGGTCGCCCAGAAGAAGTCGTTGTAAATCCACGTGGTCAGCAGTGTCCCGAGGGCGGCGAGCGCGGGCCGGCACAGCGGCAGCGTCAGCCGCCAGTACCGGCTCCACACCGACGCGCCGTCGATCAGGCCGGCCTCGGTGATCTCCTGCGGGATCGACCTCATGAAGTTCGAGAGCACGAACACGCAGAAGCCAAGCTGGAACGTGACGTTGATGACGATGAGCCCGAAGTACGAGTTGTACATCAGCCCCGAGCTGGACAGCCATTTGGGCAGGTGAATCGACAGGTAGATCCGGTACAGCGGGATGATGATGACCTGCTGGGGCAGCAGGTTCCCCGCGGCGAACAAGATGAGCAGCGGGATGTTGAACCGCGAGTTGAACCGCGACAGCACGTAGCCCACGAAGGAGGCCAGCAGCAGCACCACGATGACCGACGGGACGGCGATGATCACCGAGTTCCAGAAGTACTTCGGGATGTCCGCCTGGCTCCACGCGCTGGTGAAGTTGCTGAACGTCAGCGTGCGCGGCCAGGAGAAGTAGCCGTCCTTGACGGTCTCATTGTAGGGGCGCAGCGACGTGTAAACCGTCCACGCCAGCGGGACCAGCCAGACGAACGCCGCCACGAACAAGAAGACGTGAGCCGCGGCACGTCCGGCGCCAGGCCGCCGGCGGCGTTTCGCCGGCGCTGTGTGCGCGACCGCGGCAGGCTGGGTGACGAGTGCTGTCATGTCGAACGCTCCTGACGTAGCCGCACGACGAGGAATGTGATGATCGGCACCAGCGACACAACCAGGAGGACGACGCCGAGCGCGGCTCCGTAGCCGATCAGGGTCGTTTCGCCCAGGATGTTGTTGGTGATCAGGGTCGAAAGCAGTTCCAGGCCGTTGGTACCCCGGTTGGTGATGTACACGATGTCGAAGGCGCGCAGCGACTCGATGAAGGTGATCACCGCGATGACGACGTTGACCGGCCGCATTACCGGGAAGACGACACGCCAGAACGTCTGCGACGGCGTGGCGCCATCCATGACCGCTGCCTCGCGCAGCGCCGGGTCGACCGCCTTCAGCCCGGCTAGGTACAAGATCATCACGTACCCGGCCTGGCGCCAGCAGGCCTCGATCAGCACGGCCCACAGGTCCAGCTTGGGGTTACCGAGCCAGTCGATGGCGTTGTTCGCGCCGTTGGCGCCGAGCACGCTGTTGATCAGGCCGTAGTTCGACGAGTACATCAGCTCCCAGATCGTGCCGATGAGCGCGAGTGAGAGCATGACGGGCAGGAAGAAGATGCTCTGGTAGATCCGGCTGCCGCGGATCTTCCCGTCGAGCAGCACCGCCAGCAGAATGCCGAACGGCGTCGCGACGCAGACGAACGCGCCGAGCCAGATCAGGTTGTGCTCGATCGCCGGCCAGAACGCCGGGTCGGTGGTGGCGGCGTAGGCGTAGTTGTGCAGCCCGATCCACTGGGCGGTGCCGAGGCCGCCGATCCCCATCCAGTGGGTGAACGACAGCAGCACCGACGTGATGGTCGGGAACCAGATGAAACCGATGTCGAGTGCGAGCGGCACGCCCGCCATCAAGGCGATGACGAGCTTGTCGCGCCGGGACAGCGTGCGCAGCCTCCTCCGCCGCCGGCGGCTTCCGGCGGCGGAGGAGGCAGGCCCGGCGGGTGCCTGGGCGTTGACCGTCGCCATGTCAGCCGGTGAAGTACTGGCCGGCCTGGCCCTCGATGGTGGAGAGGACGGACGAGATGCCCGATCCGCCGTTGGTGATGAACTGCTGGATCTGCGGCTCGACGACGTTGTCGATGAACCCCGGCACGGAGTCCCGATCCATGAACTGGGCGATGTTCTTGGTGTTCTTGATGATCTCCACCGACTTCTTCTGGACGGCGTTGTAGGCGCTTGTGTCCATGTCGGAGGCCACGCCGACGTCGCTGCTGTCCTTCTCGAGGTAGACCTTCTCGGCCGTGGGCGTGCCGATGTACTCCAGCAGCTTCTCACCGCCAGCCAGGTTCTTCGGGCTGGCGGGCATCATGAACCCGTCGATGGGCGCGTCTACGGAGTCCTGGCCGTAGGCCGGGTTGATCTGCGGGAACGGGAAGAAGTCCAGGTCGGGCAGGTCCGCACTGGAGAACGCCGCCGCGACCTGGTCGGTGCCCTGGAACATCATCAGCGCCTTCTTGTTCTCGAAGAGCGTCGCTGCGTCCTCCCAGATCCGGCCGTTGGCGCCGGTCTGCACGTAAGGCAGCATCTTCGCCCAGTACGCAAAGACGTCGGCCACCCGGCTGTCGGTCCACTTGACCTTGTGCTTCATCAGGTCCATGTGGAATGCGTAGCCGTTGAGCCGCATGTTGATGATGTCGAACGTCCCGGGGGCCTCCCACTTGTCCTTGTCGCCGAACGCCAGCGGCACGAACCCGTCCCTCTGGGCCTGCTTGAGCAGGGTCATCCACTCGGCCCACGTGGTGGGGATCGCGTAACCCTTCGAGGCGAAGACGCTCTTGCGGTAGAACACCACCCACGGATAGTTGTATATCGGCACGATGTAGTAATTGCCGTCGAGGCCCTTGCACGCCGCCTTGATCGAGTCGGAGAAGTGGCCTCCGATCTTGTCCCAGACGGCGTTGAGATTGTGCACCAGGCCCTGCTGGGCGAAATATTGCATGCGGTACCCGGCGAACCAGGTGAACACGTCGTTCGGGGTGCCCTGCAGGTACGACGTGATGTCGTTCTGGAAGGTGTTGTGGTCGACCGTATTGATCTTCACCGTGAGGCCGGTGGCCTTCCCGGCGGCGGCGATCATGCCGGCGAAGGCCGCCTTGGGGGCCGCGTCTGAATAGTTCGAGCCGAAGCTGACGACGTTCGGGGCGGCCGATCCCGGCGTGCTGCTGCCGCAGGCGGCCAGCGCCGGGCCCAGCGCGGCGAGGCCGGCCGCCCCGGCGAACGTGCGCAGGGCGGCACGCCGGCTCAGGGGTGAGTGGAAGGGGCCTGGGGAGTACCTGTCATATGCGGGCATGACTGTCCTTGCTCAAGAGTTATCGGGTCTGGAAGGAGCGGTCGTGGTCCGGCTAGCTGGACAGGCCGGATCGGTGTGGGTAAACCTTGAGCAGTACCGAACCGTGGCTTGGCACGGTCGCGCTGTACCCGCTGCCGGACGTGCCGGTCCAGGTGTGCCGCCACACGTCGCGAATCGCCGCCGTGCCGCTGAAGCCGAGGTCTGGCCAGCCGACGCTCACGGTCGCGCTCGCGGAGCCGAGGTTGAACAGTGCGACCGTGTACGACCCATTAGCGTTCTTCGTGTACCAGACCTGCTGGTCAGTCGAGGTGGACAGCGGCTTCGCCGCCCGCCCGGACTGGTCGATCGCGATCACTTCCCGGTTGGTGAGCAGTGCGTACCCGTAGCTGTCCATCTGGGTCAGGTCATCGCCGGAGTACAGCGGCGCGGACTCGATGGACCACAGCGTCACGGCAGTCTGCCGCTCGGCGTCCGTCAGGCCGTCGAGCCTGCCGTTGGCGACGTCGAGCGAGTCGAGGTTCATCCAGCCCTGGCCGCGGCCCACATCGCCGACCCACTTCGGGGCGTCGGTGAACCGCGCGCTGATGCCATTCCACGACGTCACGGTCGAGCAGTAGCACTCGACGTCGTTCTCGATCCGCCACGACGCGGCGAGGTGCTGCCAGTCGCTGACGTAGTTCTGATCGAGCGCCCACGACAGCTCGATCTGCATGGGCCGGCCGGACTGCGCGATCGCCGCGTCCCACGCGGCGATGTCCGCACGGTTGTCGTACTGCGCGCCCGAAGTGCGCTGTGAGCCGGGACCAACGCCGTCGATCTTTATGAAGTCGACGCCCCAGGACGCGAACTCGTCGGCGATCGAGTTGATGTACTTCTGGGCGCACGGCTTGGCGAAGTCCATCGCATACGAGCTGTCCCAGCCGTTGGTGGTCCGCAGATCGCTGTAGACCACGTCGGCCGTCGTGCAGCCGGGAGCGCCCCAGACCGGCGTCTTGCCGTCGCCGTATGCGCCCTTGTTCAGCCCCACCGCCACGTAGATGCCGAGCTTCAAGCCCTTGCTGTGGACGTATCGCGCGACGTAGGCGATCCCGTCAGGGAAGCGGACCTTGTCGGGGGCCGGACGCCCGTAGGCGTCGTACTCCATGGTCCAGTCCCACTTCATCCACCAGCCGGCGTCGATGTTGATGTAGTCGTAGCCGTATTGCTTGAGCTTCGCGGCCATCACGTCGGCCTGCTCGAGCACGTGCTTCTCGGTCAGCCAGCTGTAGGATCCCTTGGGGTTGATCGTGGAGTTGCTGATGGCCTGCATGCTCCAGCTGCTCCACCCCATGTAGGGGTGGGCGTACCCGTACTGAGCCGTCTGGCTGTAGGTGTGCTGCGGCGTGCGCTGCGACGTCGCCGCATTCGCGCTGCCGGCGAACAACGACGTGACGGCGAGCCCGAGCGCGGCGAGCATGCTCGTCGCGCGTCCCGGCCTCGGTCTCGGCCACTTCATTATGGCTTCTCCCTTCTCAGGCTGCGGAGGTCATGGTGCGCTGAATGGCGATCGCGGCGGCGCCGCGGGCCCATTCGTCGAAGGGCAGCGGCCGTACGATCAGCTCGCAGTCGGCCGCCGCGCCGAACACGTGCTCGGCGAAGACCTGCCTGATCTGCCCTTCGAGGAGGTCATAGGCGGCGAGTCCCTCGCCGGACAGGATGATCCGTGACGGCCCGACCAGGTTCGCCACGGCCGCGATGCCCAGGCCGATCGCGTGCCCGGCCCGGGCGTAAACCGCGCGTACCTCGGTGTTTCCCTGGTGCGCGAGCGCGAGGCAGCGGCCGAGCGTCATCCCCTCGTCCCCCGTCACCCTCCTTACATCACGCAGGATCGCGTGGTCCGACGCAATCGCCTCGAGGCAGCCGCGGTTGCCGCACCCGCACTGGGGCCCGTCCTCCGGCATGATCGGTATGTGACCGAGCTCGCCGGCCACGCCGTGCGCACCGGCGATAACCCTGTCGTGGACGACGATGCCGCAGCCGATGCCCGCGCCGACGGTGACCAGCACGAATGATGACGCGCCAGCGCCCGCGCCGAACATCTGCTCGGCGACCGTCAGGGCACGAACATCGTTGTCGAGCGTGGTCGGCACGCCGGTCGCGGTCTGTACCAGGTAGGCCAGCGGGACGTCGTGCCAGCCCAGGAAAGACGAGGAGCGCACGAAGCCGGTGACCGGATCGGTATCACCCGAGACGCTCACCCCCAGTGCCCGCAACCGTCCCTGGTTGCGGCCCAGGTGGCCGCGAAGCTCCTCCGTCACGGTGGCCACGACCGGCAGCACCGCGCCCGCGTCCCGCGCCGGCAGCGGCGCGTGCCGTGTCGCGCTGATCTCGGCACGCAGGTCGGTGAGCACCGCGAACACCTCGTCCTCGGTGATCTTGACGCCGATGAACGCGGCGCGCTCGGCGCGCACTCGCAGCGCCAGCGCCGGGCGGCCGATCAGGTTGTCGCGCGCATCCCGGTCCGGCTGCGCGGGCACCTCGGCGACGTACCGGTCGTCGAGCAGCGGCCGCACCGCGCGGGTGATCGCGGCCTGGGACAAGCCGATGTGCCGCGCGAGATCGACGCGAGACATAGGCCCGCGGGAAAGCAGCGCGGTGAACACCTGCGCCGCGGCCCGGCTCTGGAATACGCCGCGTGGCGCGACGCCGATGTCCATGCCCGCAGACCCTAACCGCACTTTCTTGCGAATGTCAAGAAAGTAACCATACGCACAGTCGACCCGAGTTTCCTGCGTCACAGTAGGGTAACGGGAGCTTTTATTGACGCTCGTAAGGAAATGACTTTAGGGTTGGCGCCGTGCCAGCCATCGAGCATGACCCCGCCACCGACACGTGGCTGCTGACCACTCCCGAGACTGCGTACGCGTTCCGCGTTGAGCCAGGAGGCGAGTTGCGGCACCTGTACTGGGGCGCCAGGCTGACCCTCCCGCAGGCGCTGGCCGCGGGGCGCGACCGGCCGCCCGTCTTCGGGTTCGACTCGCCATGGGACGGCACCGAGGAACTGCCAGCCGAGGGTGGCTTGCGGTTCGGCGTCCCGTCCCTCCAGGTCCGCTTCGCGGACGGCACCCGCGCCGTCGAATGGCTGCCCGATGGCGCCGCGACGGATGAAGACGGCGGCCAGTGCCGGCTGGAGATCAGGCTGCGGGACCGCAGCTACCCGCTCGGGACCGTGCTGGAGTACCGCGTCTTCGACGACTGCGACGTGATCGAGCGCAGGGTCACTCTCGTGCACCTCGGCGACGGCGAGCCGATCGAGGTGTACCGCGCTGATTCCGCGGCCTGGGTGCTACCGCCGCTGGCCGGGTACCGGGTCAGCTACACCACCGGGAGGTGGTCCGGCGAGACCCGGCTGCGCCGCCATGAGCTGCCGGCCGGCGAGCTGACCCTCACCAGCCGCCGCGGCATCACCAGCCACCACGTCAATCCGTGGGTGATGCTGGACGACGGAACAGCGGCCGAGACGGCCGGCGAGGTGCGCAGCGTCGCGCTGGCCTGGAGCGGCAGCTGGCGGATTACCGCATCGCGCACCGCGGACGACCGGGTGTCGGTCACCGGCGGATTCGGGCACGACGGCGCACGCTGGACGCTGGCCCCGGGCGAGTCGCTGACCACCCCTGTCTTCGCCGGCCTGTACACCTCCGCCGGGTTCGGCGCCGCCAGCCGCGGGTGGCACGCCTACATCCGGGCGCACGTGCTGCCCCGCCCTGAGGAAACGCGCCCGGTGCTGTTCAACTCGTGGGAAGCTACCGGATTCGACGTCTGTGAGCAGAACCAGCTGGAACTCGCAAAGGCGGCCGCTGCGATCGGCGTCGAGCTGTTCGTGGTTGACGATGGCTGGTTCGGTACGCGCACCCACGACGGGCGCGCTCTCGGTGACTGGACACCCAACCCGGAACGTTTCCCGCACGGGCTCCGCCCGCTGGCCAGTGCCGTTCATGACCTGGGGATGAAGTTCGGCATCTGGGTCGAGCCGGAGATGGTCAACCCGGACAGCGAGTTGTACCGCGCGCATCCAGACTGGGTGCTGCACTTCCCGAACCGGCGGCGCACCGAGTCGCGCAACCAGCTCGTGCTGAACTTCGCCCGGCCCGAGGTGGCCGCGTGGGCGCATGGCTGGCTCGACGAGCTGATCGGCGCGAACGACATCGACTTCATCAAGTGGGACATGAACCGGCCGTTCAGCGAGGCTGGCTGGCCGGACGCGCCGGGCGACGCGGAGCGGCTGTGGATCGACCACGTCCGCGCGGTCTACGCGATCATGGAGCGCCTGCGCACCGACCACCCGGGCCTGCGCATCGAGTCATGCAGCGGCGGCGGCGGGCGCGCCGACCTCGGCATCATGGCGCACACCGACCAGACCTGGATCTCCGACAATACCGACGCGCTCGACCGCATCATGATCCAGGACGGGTACGCGCACTTGTACCCGCCAGGCACGATGAGCGCCTGGGTAACCGATAGCCCGAACAACCTGACCGGCCGGCGGATCCCGCTTCGCTTCAGGTTCCACGTGGCGATGGCGGGCGTGCTGGGTATCGGCGGCAATCTGCTGAACTGGACAGACGCTGAGCTATCCGAAGCCTCCGCGCTCATCGCCGTGTACAAGGACGTGCGCAAGGTCGTGCAGCACGGATCGCTGTACCGCCTGGCCCCACTCGACCCCGAGGTGACCGCCGTCCAGTACGTCGCCGGCAACCGGGCAGTGGTGCTGGCGTGGCGGCCCGCGCCCCGCTACGGCCAGCCGGCGCGGCCGATCCGGCTGGCCGGGCTGGACCCGGCGAGCAGCTACCGGGTGGAAGGACGTGACTACCCGGGCATCGCCTTGCTCACCAGGGGCCTGCCGACAGACTTCCCCGCCGGCGACTACGGGAGCATGCTGGCCATCCTCGACAAAGTCCAGAAGTGAAGGGCAAGCGAAGCTGAGCGCGCCTGGCCAACCGCCACAGCCTCAGCATCCCGAGTCGCGAGCCCGTCAATACAACAGGTTCATACACTCTTGCACAGAGATCGGATGTATACGATACTCGGCGCATGTCCAGGACCCGATTTCGCCCCGTTATGGCGAGAGTCATGGGATGAATCGGCATAACTCGAAGGAGAGTTACATGTCTGAGTTCGATGAGGTCTCAGACGATCGAGCTGCTGCCGGCGCTGCCGTCCGCCTGGGCGGAATCGGGCCACGTGAGCGGCATCGGCGCGCGCGGCGGTTTCGCCGTCGACTTCAAGTGGGAAAAAGGCCAGGTCACAACGGCCACGATCCACAGCGTCGGCGGCACCTCGACGACGGTGCGGTCCGGCGCATGGAGCAAGGACATCACCCTCCCGCAGGGCGGCTCGGTCACCCTCACCCCCGGTAGGTGACCTCCCCGGGCCGTCGTTGCTCCTGAACCACGACTCCTTCAGGTGATGGCCAACGCCATCAACCTCACGCTGCTGCGGTACTGACCTGCGACAGCGGACTCCCGGCGCGCGCCCGTGGGCACGAACTGCTCGCGGGCGCGCGCGTCAATCCGGCCACCGGAAAGGACGACAGCACACCGGCGTACGCCAATGACATCGCGGACTGCGTGAACAACGCCGCGGCTCTATGGGGCAGCCTCAGAACAGAGGCGTACTCCGACACGGTGCCCGGTCCTGTACATCCTGCACAACCGGCACGTCCGGCCACGGGCGAAATTCGCGGCCGTCGCCGAACACGATGTTCAGCCACGTCAAAGCCCTCAAACGCCAGATGTCCGGGCCGCGACCGGCCACGGAGTGTGACTGCGTGCGGAGCTACGACTGCTCCTGATCCGCCTGCACGGCCGACTGCTCACGCTGAATGATCAAGCATGGCCACAACCGGTCACGTTACGCGACCGTTAACAAAGGCTATTGTCACCAATGACTTATAAGCCTAAGATCACCAAGAACCGCCAATATCGCCCCCCGATTGGTAGTTGTCATGCGCCATGCTGCTGTCCTCGCCGCCCCCCTGCTGGCCACCTCCTCGCTGATTGGCCTCCCCGCCCACGCATCCGCCCAGCCCCATATCCTCCCCGAGTTCCACCCGCCGATCGCGACGATCGACGCCAGCCACTCCAGCAACTGGTCCGGCTACAACCAGGGCTTTCTTGAAAAGAACGACACGCTCTTCCACTCGGTCAGCGCCACCTGGACGGTGCCGACTGCCACCGCGCACACGAAGGGCGAGGCCGAGTACTCCTCCAGCTGGGTCGGCATCGGCGGCGGCTGCGTCGACGCTGGCTGCTCCGTCACCGACCCGACGCTCATCCAGGCCGGGACTGAGCAGGACGTCGGCCCGAACGGCGTGGCCTCCTACTCCGCCTGGTGGGAAATAGTTCCGGTGCCGTCCACCACGATCTCGAGCTTCACCGTGCACCCCGGTGACCAGATGAGCGTGAGCGTCAGCGAGATCGTGCCCGGCTCCGAGTTGTGGACGATCCTGGTGAAGGACGTGACGTCCGGCCAGACGTTCAGCCAGACCGTGCCGTACCCGTCCACCCACCTCACGGCGGAATGGGTCGAAGAGGCGCCGACGGTCGTGGGCACCAGCGGGGCGGGCGTGGCCCCGATGCCCAACCTCTCCGGTGCGAGCTTCGACCACGCGGCCACCAACGGCGCGCCCGCTGGCCTCTCGCCGTCCGAGCAGATCCAGCTTGTGAACTCAAGCGGGACCCGTCTGGCCACCCCGTCCGCGCCGGACCCCGACAGCGACGGCTTCAACGACTGCACCTACACCACCACCTGCACCGCTCCCTCCGGCAGCTGACAGTTCAGGCCACCACCGCCTCAGTTGATCTCGGTCACATCAATCGCTTGGCGCAACCGGCCTGCTGCTTCATCCACATCGCCTCGCCGGTGCCGGCCTCACACCTTCCGGCCGACACCGGCGAGGAACCGCAGCGCCGGCGGATGGGCGCTGCCGCGGTGGCTGCTGCGCCAGTCGCTCACCTCGACCAGGCCGGGCGCCACGAGCTCGAAACCCGCGAGCAGGGCTTCGATCTCGTGGCGGCTGCGGAACACGACCGGGGCGCTGGCCCCGGTGTAAGCCTCCTGGACCGTGGAGATGACGTACGGCCTGGTGCCCTCACTGGTGATGTGTGAGATCGCCACATAGCTGCCGGACGGAACATGATCCCGGAAGACCTTGACCGTGCGGTACGGGTCATCCTGGCCGGTCAGGAAGTGCAGGACCGCCACGAACAGGACACCGACCGGGCGGGTGAAGTCGATGAACCCGCCCAGCTGCTCATCGAGCAGGATGTCGCACGGGGAGCGGATGTCGCCGTGCATCGCCAGGACGTGACCGTTGTGGGAGGCGAGCAGGGACCGGTTGTGCGAGGTCGCGATGGGGTCGTTGTCGATGTACGCGATCCTGGCATTTGGGACAATTTTCTGCGCGACCTCATGCACGTAAGGCTGGACGGGAATCCCCGGGCCGAGATCGATGAACTGGCCGATGCCCTTGCCGGCGAGATACTTCACCGCCCGCAGCAGGAAATGCCGGTTGGACCAGGCCACCTGCCGGCCGTACGGCACG
>DASQVO010000122.1:0-9345 GCA_035640715.1 Streptosporangiaceae bacterium | reverse complement strand
GGAGAGGTCCCGGCCTTCGCCCCAGGTGTGGCTGAGGGCTTCGTGCGGCCGGTTCTGCCAGCAGGCGATTACCCACTCGTCGAAGAGCTCTTGGAGCTGGGCCACTGTCCAGATGGCTTCCTCAGCGACGTCAGGCCCGCGCCGGTTAGTGTCCCGCCCGGCGTAGCCGGCGACGTGCTGGCAGAACAGCGTATTGATCGACGCGAACGTCCGCTCCACCAGGCTCTTATCGCTGCCGGTGTACGGACGCGCCGGCTGGACGGAGATGCCCAGGGACGCGCACGCCCGCAGGAACGTCTCCGACAGGTAGACCCTGCCCCGGTCGCAGTTGATCGTCTCGGGGATGATAACGGGCTTGGCCGCCGCGTTCGCGAACCGCTCGTCGGTGCTCAGCAGCCGCTCGCTCACGTTGCCTCCACCGGGTCCGTGCAGGCTGTCAGGACGGTCGTCTCGCTAAGCGGGCGTCCAAGGTCCGCACTCAGGCGGCCGCGCCACAGCAGGTGGAACAGCACCGGCCGGACCCGGATGGGATCACCTGCCTGCCGCGCCGCCTGGCCAAGCGGCTGCGGGCAGGCGAAAATCGTGAGGAGCAGCTCCTCAAGGTGCTCGTCACCGAAGCGCGGGTGCCGGTAGCCGGACAGCCACGGAACGCGTTCACCTGGCCGAAGTCGAGCAGCGCGGCGTCCTCGAGAGCGACGGCGTGACGGCGGTCGCAGTCATCGGCATAGACAAGCTGGATGCCGCCGGGCAGCTCGCAGGGTTCCAGGGAGACATGGACATCGCGTTCTTCATCGCGTGAAGGGGGTGCTGGCACGTTTCGATGATGCTCGAAGAGGGATCGAAATCTCGTGCGACACGCCGCAAGAATCTGTGGATCAGATAGAACAAAGATACGAGGTGGCCTAATGGCTGAAGTGGACCGCCGACTCGACGGACAAGTCCGGTGTCGGGCGCATCGAGCGGGTCACGTCCTGGCGTGCGGCGGCCAGGAGGCTCGTCTCAGGTTCTTGTCGTACGAGCCGTCTTCCGACATGTCTTCCGACAAGATGAGTGAGATTCGACATCTTCCGTGAGACGGGACAGCGCAGATGACTCCTTTTGCCAGTCGTCCTAGAACGGCGCCGATAATGCACATTATGTAAAGTTAAGTCAGGAAGGGTACGCCGGGCGCTCCCCCATGTCCCTGTTTGTCCTGTCTCACCGAATCTGGTCCCAGTCTCATTGAACCTGGCCTAATCCGTTCGGGTGTCTCACCGAATCTGGTCCCGGAGGCTAGCGCGCGGGTCTCGGCGTCTGGTCCGATGCGGGGTGAATACACGTCGCGGTGAATTAGGCCGGTAGCACGGAGACCGGTGACACGCCCCCGGCTTCGCTGAGTCGCGAATGTGATCCCGGGCACAATGTCAAGCCGCCCAGGCGCCGCATGCGTACCACGTCCGTAGTACTGACCAGTCAATCATGGAGGAAATGCTCAATGAAGCGCAACCGGCTGCTGCTCCTGCTGAGCGGCGGCATTCTTACATTCGTCACTGCCTGCGGCGCCTCAGCGGCAACGCAACCAGCGTCATCCAGCCCTTCCGCTCACTCCTCCCCGGCGGCATCTGCCACCCAGGGCGGGACGTCCGCGAAGTCGTCCCCCAGCATGTCCTCGGGCGGCGGCATCCCGCAAAACGGCGGGGGCGACCATGACGCTGACAACAGCGGTGGCCCAAGCGACGGCGATGGCAACATCTGATCCGGGCCGGCGGATGCGAATTCATCCCAGCCGTACGGCAATTCTGCTGATGGCAGGGGCCATCGTTGCGGGGCTGACAGCCACGACGGCGGCCCTTGCCTCCGGCTCCAGCCGGAGCGCCGCGGCGGGGGACGGCGCCGCCGGTGCCGGGCCGGCGGCGGCCGCACGCCCCGGGAGCGCCGCGTTCAGCTGGCTGCGCGCCCGGGGCGCGCCCAGCAACTGGCGCCAGGCGGGCCTTCCGGGCGGCGGGGCGGTCCTGTCCTACCCGCCGTCACTGCACCAGGTTCCAGGTGACCGGGGCACCGTCTCCGAGGAGCTCACCACGAAGTCCGGCGCGGTGCGGATGTTCCTTAACATCACGCCCAGGCAGGGCGACGAAACCCCCGGTAACTGGGCCGCCTTCCGTCTCGGCCACTTGCGCGAGGACGCCGCCAGGTCCGCAAGGCTGGACAGCGCGTCAACCGGCCTGCGCTTCCGTGGCGGCACCGGCTCATGCGTCATCGACGACTACGTGACCAAGGCGGGTGCCAGCCACTTCCGGGAGATCGCATGTTACGTCCGGGGCGCCCACCGGGCCAGCGTCCTCATCGCGGCCACCCCGGCCGGGGACTGGGGAAAATATGCCGGCCTGCTCGAGCAGGCGGTCAGCACGTTCACGGTGACGTGACGCAGGCCAGCACATGGCAACAACGGGAAGGACATCAAGGGACATGCATCTGAACGCATCCGCACGGGGCGCTCACGCCATCAGGCTCCCGGGCAGCAGCACGCTCGCCGGGCTGGTCTTGCGCGCTGGCACGGCCGCGGCTCTGGTCATCGACGCCGCCACGCACCTGCAGGACGCTCACTTTTACGGCCCGAACGCGGGCAGCCTGCTCACCCAGGGCCAGCTGTTCCAGGCCCAGTCGGTGATTGCCCTTGTCCTGGCGGCAGCGGTCCTGGCGTGGCCCCGGCGGCTGGCATGGGCGATCGCGTTCGTTGTGGCCGCCAGCGCCTGCGGCGCGGTGGTGCTGTACACCTACGTCAACGTCGGGCCACTGGCGGGGCTGCCGAACATGTACGAGCCGTCATGGGGGCCGCCGGGCAAGCTCGTGTCCGCGATAGCGGAGGGCGCGGGCGCGCTGCTCGCCCTGTGCGGGCTCGGCTGGGCCACCTACCGCCGGCGCCCCAGCTGAGCCGGAGTTGACCGGCGTGGATCACGCTGGCGGTGGCGAACCGCGATGGCTAGCCACTGGCGGATGCGACGACGGCGCGGCCGCCACCGGATGTGGACGCTCACGTAATTCCCCAGGGGCTTTGATCAAGTAATTCCCCGAGTGGGCCGGGCACAGCGTTGCCGTCCTGCTCAAGGTCTACGCCAAGTGCATCGACGGCCAGGACCAGATAGCCAGACGGCGTATCGAAGACGCGCTACGCGATCCCGACGATCCCGTGGAGGGCACGCCACACGAGCCCGGAAGGGACGACTGAACTTAAGGTGTGGGCCACGCCGCTGGAGGCACTCCTCATCGCTGAGCGGTGCGCGGCCTTGTCCGGGAACGACACGGATTTCACCCTCATCATCACCCGACGATGTGGCAATAGCATCCTGGTTGCCGGTCCTGACCGGCCTGACCCCGCACGGCCTCCGGCACGGTCACCAGACCTGGATGGACGAGGCGGGCATCCCCTACGTCCTCCAGTCCGAGCGGATGGGGCATGAGGTCCCGGGCATGCGCGGCGTGTACGGGCACGTCAGCCCCGCCATGCGGGACGCACTCACCGCGGCGCTGCAAGAATGCTGGGAGACGTCACTGCGAGACCGCGCCCGGCTCTCTCCTCGCTCGCATGTGCCCCTGGTGGACGTCCTGCTCGCCGGCCAGCGGTAGGCAGCGACCAAGATCGGCTCCCATTCTGCTCCCAGAATCGGACACGCGTCCCGGGAGCAGGTAGCGGATAAGCCGCTGACCTGGGCTGATGATGGTGGGCGATACTGGGATCGAACCAGTGACCTCCTCGGTGTGAACGAGGCGCTCTCCCGCTGAGCCAATCGCCCGCTGCCTGACGGGACCGGAGCCGCAGCCCGGCTCGCCGCTTCCGCGGCGCTGCCCTCGGGCTTCCGCGGCCCTATCCCCGGCGCTCCAATAGCGTAGCGCATCCTGCCCGCCCGCCGTCCTGCCCGGCCGCCGTCGCCTGCCCCCGTCGCGGTCACGGTCGTTCATCCGCGAGCCGGGTGGGCCTGCGCGGGAACTGGCGGCGCGTCGCCTATTGCCCTGCAAACGTGTGCGTAGGACGATCACAACACCCACAGTAATCTGACAACGATTAGCGGCTTACCGGAAGGCAATGACGCCATGTTCCAGGCAGTCCCCGCTTTCGCCTCGGATTCCAGGCTCCTCGCAGCGGGATCGTCGTTCGTCCAGACACTTGACCCGCTGCACTCGACACTCGGTAGCACGCTCGTCGCCCTCATCCCGATCGCATTGCTTCTCGCGCTGCTCGCCGTGCTGCGCATGACCGCGTGGCAGGCGGTGATCATCGGCGCTGCGGTCACTATCATCCTCGCCATCACGGTATGGAAGGCGCCGGTGGGCAGTACCTTCGGCGCGTGGGCCATCGGCGCGGGCACCGGTGTCTGGTCCATCGACTGGATCACGTTCTGGGGCGTGATCATCTACAACACCATGGTGGAGACCGGCACGTTCGAGGACTTCAAGCGCTGGCTCGTCGCGCACGCGACGGCGGACATCCGGGTCCAGACGATCCTGCTGGCCTGGTCGCTGGGCGCGCTCCTCGAGGGACTCGTCGGCTTCGGCTACCCATGGGCCGTCATCACGCCGATCCTGGTCGGGCTCGGCGTGGCCGAACTCAGCGCGATCAGGGTCGCTGCGCTCGCCAACAACGCGCCCGTCTCTTTCGGCGCGCTCGGCGCTCCGATCATCGCCCTGGCCGCCGTGACCAACGTGCCGCTCATAGACCTGTCCGGCGCGATCGGCCGGATCGTCGCTATCCTCGCGCTGCTACCGCCGTGGATCCTCATCGTGCTCGTCACCGGCTGGCGCGGGCTGCGCGGCGCCTGGCCTCTGGCCGTGGTCGGCTCGCTGAGCTACATCGCCGGGCAGTATCCGACGTCGCAGTTCCTCGGGCCTTACCTGCCCGACGTGATCGGCGCGGTCGTCTCGTTCGGCGCGCTCCTGCTGCTGCTGCGGTTCTGGCGGCCGCGTGAGGCGCTCGGCTTCGGCGGCGTCCCCATCGAGTCCCCGCCCGTGACACCGGCGGGCGCGACGCTGAGCCCGGGCCCGGGCGCGGCGCCCGCGCCGCCGGGGGCGCGCGAGGCGGCCCGTGGGTTCATCCCGTTCGGGATCCTCATCGTCGTCGTCGTTGCGGCGACGGGCCCCTGGTCGCACCTCGGCACCTACGACTTCGTCAAGCCGACCGTCGTCGCGGTCAGCTCGCTCTCGCACAAGGCCACCAAGGTCGCATGGGAGTTCGCGCCTGCTATTGCGGGCACCTGGATCCTCGTCTCGTGGCTGCTCATCGTCGCCGCCCTCAGGGCCCGGGGCGCCCAGATCGCCGCCGCGTTCCGGCGGACGTTCTCACAGATGTGGGGCGCGCTGCTGGTCGGGCCGATCATCTTCGGGCTCGCTGATGTCTTCAACTACTCGGGCATGGCGAACAGCATGGCGCACGGCTTCTCCCGGGTCGGCACCGCGTTCATCATCCTGTCGCCGATCCTCGGCTGGATCGGGGTGGCGCTGTCGGGCAGCAACACCTCGGCCAACGCGCTCTTCGGCGGGTTCCAGTACTCCCTCGGCGGCCTGCTGAGCATGCCCCGGCTGATCCTGCCGGCGCTGAACTCGGTCGGCGCCGAGATCGGCAAGCCGGTGGCCCCGCAGACTGCGAGCGTCGGCGTGTCGACCACCCATTTCGTGCGCAAGGAAGGCGAGGTGATCCGGCACAACCTGGGCTGGACGCTGGTCATGCTGTGCTACCTGATCCTGATCGCCATTTTCTACCGCTTTGCCCTGCCCGCCGCGATGCGCTAGCCCGCGGGCTCGCGAACACGGCGCGGCTGGCTGGCCCAGGATGCTCGGCACCACGCGTCAACCTTCATGGCAGCATGGGGGACTAATGAGAGGAAGGTCACAACGCACTGACCTGGGGGTGGAGGAAGATTACGCGTACGTAACCGTGTTGACGCTCTCGACACGTTTGAGCAGGTCAGGAGCGCACAATCGTGTCCCATGGGGAGTTGGCCGGGCATGCGGCCAGGATTCTGGGGCGGAAGGGAACTTCACGGCGTATGAGCGTCATAGTTACCGGCCGGCCGCGTCAAGTGAGTGAAGCCCGGAGATCCGGGGACCCGCGAGGGATAAGGGTTAGCTAGACGATGAACAGGAGCACAACAGTCTCAGCCGAACTCGGCCTGAGGCTCGTCGCCGCTGAGCAAACGATCGTGCCTCTCGTGGCAAGCCTCCACTACAGCGCTAGCGACCCATACGCGATCCGCATGGCTTTCCACGTGGGAGCCGACGAGCCCGTCGAGTGGATCTTCGCCCGCGACCTGCTCGCGGACGGACTGATGACGCCCGAAGGCGACGGCGACGTCCGGGTCTGGCCTTCACCGGAGACGGGCCCCGCCGGTAAGGAACACGGCGTCCTCAACATCGAGCTGTCGTCCCCGTTCGGTGAGGCGCTTTTCGAGACGTCGTCCGAGGCCATCGCGAACTTCCTCAACCGGACGTACCGCATCGTCCCTATGGGCAAGGAGAGCGACGTCATCGACTTTGACGCCGAGCTCAACGGCCTGCTCTGGCAGGCCTAGCCGCAGGCTTCCCAGCCTCCTCCCCGCCGGAGGGCGGGCACCCGTCAAGCGGCGGCTGGCGCGCCCCCGGCAGCGCGCATCAAGGCATCGCCTAGCGCAATCCGTGACAGGTGGCGGCAGCCGTTCGGCATAGCTCCGGCAGAAGCTCGTCCACGGCGACGATCTGCCCGGATATCTCACGGTCGGTGTCCATCCGCGGCACCCGGCCGCGGACGGCAGCGTGCACGGCGCCCAGGGCCTCGCTCGGCGGGGCGATGCCGGCCCGCAGGTCCACGCCCTGGGCCGCGCAGCAGATCTCCACGGCCAGGCAGGTCCGGACGTTGGCGACCACCTCGCGCAGCTTGCGCACCGACGTCCAGCCCATCGAAACATGATCTTCCTGCTTGCCGGAGGTCGGGATCGTGTCCACGCTGGCCGGGTGCGCCAGCACCTTGTTCTCGCTGACCAGCGATGCGGCGGTGTACTGGGCCAGCATGAAGCCGGAGTTGGTGCCCGCCTCGGGGGCGAGGAACGGCGGCAGGCCGCGTGAGAAGGCCGGGTCGAGCATCCGGTCCACCCGCCGCTCGCTGATGCTCGCCAGCTCCGCGAGCGCCATCGCCAGCATGTCCGCGGCGAACGCCAGCGGCTCGCCGTGGAAGTTCCCCGTGGTCATGACCTCACCGTCGTCGGTAATGACCGGGTTGTCTACCACCGAGCCGAGCTCGGTCTCCAGGACACGCCGTGCATGGCCGAGCACGTCACGGACCGCCCCGTGCACCTGCGGTGCGCACCGGAGGCAGTACGCGTCCTGCACCGCGTGCCGGCTGTGCCGGTGGCTGGCGAGCAGCGGCGAGCCCGCGAGCAGGGCGCGCAGGTTCGCGGCGCTGTCCAGTTGCCCCGGATGCGGCCGGAGTGCCTGTACCCGCTCGTCATAGGGCCGGTCGGTGCCGAGCAGCGCCTCGACGGACAGCGCACAGGCCACGTCGGCGGCCTGCACGAGCATCGTGGCATCGTGCACGGAGAAGGCCAGCAGCGCCTGCATGGGTTCGGTGCCGTTGACCAGGGACAGGCCCTCCTTGGGCGCGAGCCGCAGCGGCTGCAGCCCGTGGGCGGCCAGCACCTCGGCCGCCGGGCGTCCCGCCGCCGGGCCGCCCGCCTCGCGCAGCCGCCCCTCCCCGATCAGCGGCTGCGCCAGGTGCGCGAGCTGGGCGAGGTCACCGGAAGCACCCACGGAGCCCTTGCCCGGTATCACCGGCAGCAGGCCGCGGGAAAGGAACTCGAGCAGCCGGCCCGGCAGGTCGGCCCGGACGCCCGAATAGCCGGCCGTGAGCGTCCTCGCCCGCAGCAGCAGCAGCGCGCGGACCACGTCATCGCCGAGCGGCTCGCCGGTGCCCGCCGCGTGCGACCGGATAATCGCGGACTGCAACGCGGTCAGGTCCTCCTCCCCCACCGGCGTGTCGGCCAGCGCGCCGAACCCCGTGTTCACTCCGTAGACCGGCGCGCCGCCGCTGAGCGCCTTCGCGACGACGGCGCGGCTGTGCTCCATCCTGGCCGGCGCCTCCGGCCCCAGCCGCGCGGCCGCCTCCCCCCGCGCCACCGCAACGACGTCCTCGACGGTGAGGGCACTGCCATCCACGATCACTTCTCGCATGCCCACAGCCTGCCACCTTGCCGCCTCGCCCCGTCCCTCCGGTCTGTCCGGCCTGTCCGCCGTCATCGAAGCATGGCGACATATTTCTGGCAGCTGCCGCCCGGGGTTCCGGCCGCCTGATCTGAACGGATCCGCCGCGACGGCAGGCTGTTCGTGCCCGGGAACGGCTCGTGGCGCGGCCCCGATCGCGGGGCCCGAGTTTGATCGGCGGCCAGGATCGGCTACAGTTCTGTTCGCACGCCGGGCATCGCCGTGGCGGGCGCTGGCCGGAAGGCTGGCATGCGGACGTGGCTCAGTTGGTAGAGCATCACCTTGCCAAGGTGAGGGTCGCGGGTTCGAATCCCGTCGTCCGCTCGGAGACGCCGAACGCCGTCGGGACTGACCGCATGGCTCTCGGGATCCATGGTGGGCTTCTCCTGGGGCGGGCGTCAGCGTCCCGAAGGGCTCCTATGGCGGAGTGGCCGAGTGGCTTAGGCAAGGGCCTGCAAAGCCCTGTACACGGGTTCGATTCCCGTCTCCGCCTCGCAAGTCCCGGGCGGTTAGCTCAGTGGGAGAGCGCTTCCCTGGACAGCCCTCCGGGCCAGCTCGCCGGGAGGGGCGAGGCCGCCTGAATCTGGTAGGCTCTCGTCGTCTCGGGCGGTTGGCGCAGTGGGAGCGCGCTACCTTGACACGGTAGAGGTCACTGGTTCAATCCCAGTACCGCCCACCAGTTTTTCGAACGTATGTCTCGCCGTGAGAGCCAAACGGGGAGCCGGGATCTACTTCGACTCAGGCTTGCCCTGACGGTTGAAGATGGTGTTCATGGTGGTGGCTCCGGTCTCGATGACGGGCCGGAGCTGACCCGGGCAGACTCAGCTGCTCATGGCGCGGCCAGCAGGCGAACGCTGCTGCCCCCGGCACCAAGCTGATGCGAGCACCTGTTCGCTGCCATCCTGCAAGACCGGGTTGACGAGCTCGACGCTGCCGCGCAACGCGCGCTCGGCGCCCCGGACGCGTGGGCGGCGCTAAGCGAGTGGCTGGAGCTGTACGACCGGTGCGCCTTCAGGCAGCTTCGCTCCGCGGCGTCCTCCTGGACGTAGAGACGGCTCACGGCCTCGTTCATGGCCTTCAGGATCTGCGTCCGGTCCTGGGCGAAGAGGTGACCTTAGATGTTCTTGGTCGTCTCACGACACGTAC
>DASQVO010000121.1:0-2730 GCA_035640715.1 Streptosporangiaceae bacterium | reverse complement strand
GCCGCGGCACACGGGGCCGGCCACTGCTCTGGGCTGGCTCAGCGGCGGCGGTAGCGGTGGCCGCCGTGGTGGTCGTGCTCCTGGTCCTCCAGGGTGGCTCCGGCCCCGCCGGGGTGGTGCCGGGCTCGCTGATCACCACGTTCCTGCCGGGTGAGATCCAGAAAGTGCCAGGTGCCTGCGCGTCTATCCCTGCCGCGACACTGGGCGCGTACCTGCCGGGGAAGCGCTCAGTGGCAGCCCCCCCGGCGCTGGACGGTGCGCTGGACAGTCAGTGCGACTGGATTGTCGACCACCCCCCCACCTACCGCCTGCTCCGGCTGGACATCCAGGCCTACGCGCCGAACGGCCTGGCCAGTGGCGACGGCAGCGCGACCTTCGCCGCCATCGACGCCTATGACCAGGCCCTGCAGCAGAAGGAACATCCGGCCGCCTCGAGCGGCGCCCCCCGCGCTCAGGTCACCACGGTGGGGGGCCTGGGCAGCGCGGCGTTCACGGCGGCCCAGGTCTACCAGGTCGGCGGCGCCGTCACGGACCGCGCCACGACGGTCGTCCGCTACCGCAACGTGGTGATCACCGTCGTGCTGGACGGGCTTGACCGCTCCAACCGCGGCAACTACGGCCCCGTCTCCATGAGTGACCTCTCCGCGGGGTCACTCGCCGCCGCGCGCGCCGCGTTCGCCAAAGTTAAGGGTTAGAACAAACACCAGCGTGTTACGGACAAAGGTTTTGTACCGGCCCAGCGAGTCCGGGCCTTCAGGCCCGGCGAGCGGCCGGTGCGCCGGACCCCAGCCCGGGAAAGCTGACGGGGGGTTCCGGGGGTCGTCCCCCCGGGCCAGCACTGTCAGTAGCCGCGGCGGACCAGGAACGCCCAGCCACGCGGCAGGGTCTGCGTGACCACGTAATCGTGGGACTTCATCGCGCACCAGGCGGGGACGTCATTCTCCGCCGCCGGGTCATCGGCGAGGACGGCGACGACCGCCCCGACCGGGACGTCGTTGATGCGCTCCGCGAGCATGATGATCGGGATCGGGCACTTCCGGCCGAGCGCATCGATCGTCAGCGCCGGCGTGGGCACGGGCGCGCCGTCCGTCGCGCCGGGCCCGCCATCGTGGTCGGCGCCGCGGGGAGGTATCTGCTCCGCTGGCATCCTGCTGGCGGCCCTCGTCGCCCGGCGCCCGGCCGCCCGGCCAAACCAGCGGCTGCTCACGTGATCACCCACATTTCCCATCATGCCCCGGTGCATATGTCCTACGCTCGACAATGCGTTACGAAATTTTTCAACTCCAATCCGTGAAATCATCCGGTCGCCAGGGCGCGTCCGGAAGCGGGCCCGGGAAACTGCGGGGGTCCCCGACGTCACCCAGACGGGGCACGATACTGTTTTGCACGACACGCTGTAGAAAGACCCGAGGACCGGCCCGCAGAGCCGGAGACACCCCATTGGGAAGGCATTCCGTTGACTCCCCTCCCCCCCGCCTCGCACAGCGGATGCGCAGCCGGCAGATCGCGCCGCTGGGTGCCGCGCGCGGCCGCCCTGGCCTTGGTGCTGGTTGCCCTCACCGGCTGCACGAACGACACGTTCACGCGCCTGGGCTTCCCGGATCCCATCACCAAGCAAGGGCTGGTAACGCTCCATCTCTGGCAGGGATCGTGGATCGCCGGCTTTGCGGTCGCGATCGTCGTGTGGGGGCTGATCCTCTGGGCGGTGATCTTCCACCGCAAGCGGTCGGACAGGCTCCCCCCGCAGGTTCGCTACAACCTGCCGATCGAGATCCTGTACACGGCCCTGCCGTTCGTCCTCATCGCGGTGCTCTTCTACTACACCGCGAAAGACGAGAACTACATCGACAGCCTGCCGCCCAACCCCGCCGTGACCGTCAACGTGGTCGGGTACCAGTGGAGCTGGCAGTTCAACTACCCGAAGTACAACGTCACGGACAACGGCACAATGTACGGGGCCGGGCCACTGCCGCTGCTTGAGCTCCCGAAGGGCGAGACGGTCCGGTTCAACCTCACCTCGCCCGACGTGATCCACTCGTTCTGGGTCCCGGAGTTCCTGTTCAAACGGGACGTCATCCCCGGGCACCCGAACCATTTCGAAGTCACGCTGACGAAGACGGGCACGTTCATCGGCCATTGCAGTGAGCTGTGCGGGCTCTACCACAGCCGCATGCTCTTCACGCTGAAGGTCGTGACCCCGGCGCAGTTCCAGCAGTGGATCGCCAGCCGGCAGGCGGCGTCGAAGACGTCGACCACGTCGGTCTCCGGCGGGCAGACGACAGCGAAGACGGTTTCCAGGAGTGGCGCCCAGTGAGCACTATCGAGCAGCAGCCGCCGGTCACCGGCACCCCGACCGTCCCGGGACGGGGGACCGAGCGTAAGGGCTCCGTCCTCGCCGGCTGGGCTTCGTCGACGGACCACAAGGTCATCGGGTACATGTACCTGATCACCTCATTCGGGTTCTTCCTCCTCGCCGGGATCATGGCGATCGTCATCCGGCTGCAGCTCCTCGGGCCCGAGAACCGCATCGTCTCGGACCAGCAGTACAACGAGCTGTTCACGATGCACGGCACGCTGATGCTGCTGCTGTTCGCCACCCCGCTGTTCATCGGGTTCGCGAACGTGATCATGCCGCTGCAGATCGGCGCGCCCGACGTGGCGTTCCCGCGGATGAACCTGCTCAGCTACTACTTCTTCCTGTTCGGCGGCCTCATCCTGATCGTCAGCTTC
>DASQVO010000120.1:0-4448 GCA_035640715.1 Streptosporangiaceae bacterium | reverse complement strand
GGCCGGAGGCGCAGACGAGGTAGATGTGGCCGAACCGCTCCTCATACGCGCGGTTACCCGCGGCGAGATCGGCGAGCACCGCGTCGCCCGAGCCGCCCACCCCTGCCTGCTCCCCCCGTGACCAGGCACTCTTCGCCGCGGCGCGGGCGTCTCCGATCCGGGGATGCCTGGCGAGGGCTTCGCTGACGTCCTTATCGGTCAGGGCCGCGCCGGCGCGGGCGAGCAAGGTGACCAGCGACAGGTACGGGCGGCCGGCGGCAACCTTGTCCGCCCAGTCCGCCGCGTGGCAGCAGCCGAGCAGCACCTCACGTGCCTGCCCGGCCGGCATCGCGTTGAAGGCCGGAAGCCCGATGCCCTCCGGTGCTCCGTCCGGGGCCGGCGTTCCGTCCGGGGCTGTCGTGCTCGCCGAGGTCACCAGCCTCCTCAAGGTTGACGTTCCGAAGCAGGCCGAGGCTAGCCGTGGCGTCCGGGCTCAGTCAACAACCTGCGTTGACGTCTCTGCGTGACGCCGTCTAACGTCGGCAGCGTGCCTGACCGCAGGATCATCATCGACGGCGCCCATGTGGCCACCATGGATGCGTCCGGTGCCGAGTTCTCTTCCGGGTACGTTGTCGTGGAGGACCAGCGGATCGCCGCAGTCGGCCCGGGTCCCGTTCCCACCTGCCGCGACAGCGTGCCAACGGAACGGGTCCAGGCGTCCGGTCACCTGCTCACCCCGGGCCTGGTCAACACACATCACCACTTCTACCAGTGGCTCACCAGGGGATTCGCGCAGGAGTCCGGCCTGTTCGGGTGGCTGGAAACCCTCTATCCGGTCTGGGTCAGGATCGACGAGCCCATGGTGTACGCCGCCGCGCGCGCCGCGGTCGCGGCGCTGCTGGCCAGCGGCTGCACGACCGCCGCCGACCACCACTATGTGTTCCCGCCCGGAGCGGGTGACCTGCTCGGTGCGGAGATCCGGGCGGCGCGCGAGCTCGGCATCCGGTTCCAGCCTTCGCGCGGGTCGATGGACCTGGGCACGTCCAAGGGCGGCCTGCCGCCCGACTCGATCGTCGAGGACACCGAGACCGCGCTCGCCGAAACGGAGCGGGCGATCGACGCCTATCACGACCCCGCCCCGGAATCGATGGTCCGCGTGACCGTGGCGCCTTGCACACCCTTCACCGTCTCCGGGGAACTGCTCCGCAGTGCGGCGGACCTCGCCCGACGGCGCGGCGTCCGGCTGCACACCCACGGCTCGGAGACCGTCGACGAAGAGAAATACTGCGCCGAGCGGTTCGGCTGCACGCCGACGGAGTACCTGGACCGCCACGGGTGGACCGGCGGCGACGTCTGGCTGGCACACTGCGTCCATCTTGACGACCGCGCGGTCCGCCGCATCGGGGAGACCGGCACCGGCGTCGCACACTGCCCGTCCTCGAACGCGCGGCTGGGCACCGGGATCGCGCCGGTTCCGGAACTGATCGCCGCGGGCGCCCCGGTGGGCCTCGGGGTGGACGGCTCCGCCTCCAACGAGGCGGGCCAGCTGGGGACGGAACTCCGGGCGGCCGTCCTGTTCGCGCGGGCCCGCAGCGGCCCGGCCGCACTGACCGCCCGCCAGGCGCTGCACGCGGCGACGATGGGCGGCGCGCGCTGCCTCGGCCGGGACAGCGAGATCGGCTCGATCGAGCCCGGTAAGCTCGCCGATCTCGCGCTGTGGCAGATCGACGGCGCCGGGCATTCGACCATCGCCGATCCGGTGGCCGCGCTCGTCCTCGGCGCCCTGCCGCCGCTGACCCTGCTGCTGGTCGGCGGTGAGCCGGCCGTCAGGGACGGCCGGCTGACCGGCGCCGACGAGGACGCCATCGCCAAGGACACGGCCGCCGAATCCCGCCGCCTGCTCACCCTCGCCGGCCTCCGCTGACCCCTGGGCCTCCTCGGCCCGCGCGCTGCGTCCCGCCGCCCCAAGTGCGTGGGCGTCCGGGCTCGTTCTTGATGGTCTTTAGCGCCGTTTCCCTCTTGACCGCTCCGAACGGGTCGTGACTGCTCGGCCTGTCCGTTATCAGCCGCGGCGGACAATTGGACCCGGCGCCCGCAGGGCGAGCACGCGGTGACGGTGGCGGTGCACGAAGGCGCGGTTACGGTCTCCGTTGCCGATGACGGCCGCGTGGCCGGCAATGAGGCCGGGGCCTAGCAGCAGGGCCCGTGAACATGGCGCTGAGCCAGCAGCAGGTGCCGTCGGCCGTCTCCGTGGCCGCCAACCTCGTCAAGGCCACGTCCCACCCTCTTGACCTGTCGGCGCCAGACGGCTAACTTAGCTGAAAAGCGGAAAAAAATTTTCATAATGCGGAAGAAAAGATAGGCCGTGATGCATCTCGCTGTCGGTGGGCCTGATCCCGGCGGTCGAGCCGGCTTCTACGAGCACTTCCCGGCGGGCTGCGAGGTCATCTTCGGCTCCAGCATCACGTCCACCGTCAACGTGGTTTTCAGCCATTGGGCGCGGCGGCCGCGGGTGAGCATGCGGTGACGGTCGCGGTCCGTGAGGGCCCGGTGGCGGTCGCCGCTGCGGACGGCGGCCTGGCCAGGCCGTCGAGCGTCTGACAGCAGAGCTTTCCCTGACAAGGGATGTCAAGGCATGATTGATAAGTTGGATACAGGATACAATATTGATGGATACAAGATACAAAGGAGAGGCAATGGCGCGTATCGCGTTCATCGGGCTCGGGATCATGGGTAGTCCGATGGCGGCCAATCTCGTCAAGGCCGGGCACACGGTGACCGGTTACAACCTCACCCAGCCGCCCATCGACGCGCTCGTCGCGGCGGGCGGCCGAGGGGCCACAGGAATCGCCGAGGCGGTCGCCGACGCGGAGATCGTGATCACCATGGTCCCGGCCGACCCCGAGGTGCAGGAGGTCGTGCTGGGCGAGGGCGGGGTGCTGGCGAACGCGCCGCGCGGGTCGCTACTGATCGACATGAGCAGCATCACCCCGCAGACCTCGATCGCGGTGGCCGAGGCGGCGAAGAAGAGGGGTATCCGGGTACTGGACGCGCCGGTATCCGGGGGTGAGGCGGGGGCGATCGAGGGCGTGCTGTCCATCATGGTCGGCGGCGAGGCGGCGGACTTCGCCGAGGCACTGCCGGTTTTCCGGGCGCTGGGCACGACCGTCGTGCACGTCGGTCCGCACGGCGCCGGGCAGACCGTCAAGGCCGCCAACCAGCTAATCGTGGCCGCCAACATCCAGGCGGTCTCCGAGGCCGTGGTCTTCCTGGAGAACTCCGGGGTGGACCTGAAGGCCGCACTCGAGGTGCTGGCCGGTGGCCTGGCCGGCTCCACCGTGCTCAACCGCAAGAAGGAAGCCATGCTCAACCGGGACTTCAAGCCCGGCTTCCGGATCGACCTGCACCACAAGGACATGGGCATCGTCACCGACGCGGCCCGCGCGGTCGGCGCCGCGATCCCGGTAGGCGCCCTGGTGGCCCAGCTCGTCGCCTCGGCCCGTGCCAACGGCGATGGTTCCCTCGACCACTCCGCGCTGCTGCGCGGCGTGGAGCGGCTCTCCGGACGGGAGGTCAACTGACATGGCGCGTATGACCGCAGCCCAGGCGGCGGTGGAGATCCTCAAGCGTGAGGGCGTCACCACGATGTTCGGACTCCCCGGCGCGGCGATCAATCCGTTCTACTCCGCGATGCGGACCAATGGCGGGCTGACCCACATCCTGGCCCGGCACGTGGAGGGCGCCTCGCACATGGCTGAGGGCTACACCCGGGCCAAGCCCGGCAACATCGGTGTCTGCATCGGCACCAGCGGCCCGGCCGGCACGGACATGATCACTGGCCTGTACTCGGCCAGCGCGGACTCCATCCCGATCCTCTGCATCACCGGCCAGGCCCCGGTCTCCAAGCTCCACAAGGAGGACTTCCAGGCGGCGGACATCCCCTCCATCGCGGGGCCGCTGACCAAGATGGCCACCACCGTGCTGGAGCCGGCTCAGGTGCCGGGCGCCTTCCAGCAGGCCTTCCACCTGATGCGCTCGGGCCGCCCAGGCCCGGTCCTGATCGACCTGCCGATCGACGTCCAGATGGCGGAGATCGAGTTCGACCTGGAGACCTACGAGCCGCTCCCGGTCTACAGGCCAAAAGCGACCCGCGCCCAGATCGAGAAGGCGCTGGACATGCTGGCCGCCGCTGAGCGCCCGCTGATCATCTCGGGCGGCGGTGTGATCAACGCCGACGCCTCCGGACTCCTCGTCGAGTTCGCCGAGCTGACGGGCGTTCCGGTGGTCCCCACACTGATGGGCTGGGGCTCGATCCCGGACGACCACCCGCTCGCGGTCGGCATGGTCGGTCTGCAGACCCACCAGAAGTACGCCAACGTCTCGTTCCTGGCCTCAGACTTCGTGCTCGGCATCGGCAACCGCTGGGCGAACCGCCATACCGGCGGCCTGGAGCTCTACACCAAGGGCCG
>DASQVO010000119.1:0-5070 GCA_035640715.1 Streptosporangiaceae bacterium | reverse complement strand
CGCCGCAGGGGCGGCGGACGCGCCGGGGGCGGGCGGCGTTGCGGCCGGCGCCGGGGTCCCGTTCCCCCTGCCGGCGGCACGGCGGGCCGCCGCGGCCAGAACGTCCTGGCGGGTGACCTTGCCTTGCGGCCCGGTGCCGGTGACGTCGGCGCGGGTCAGCCCGTTCTCGCTGAGCAGCCGCCGCACGAGCGGGGTGAGCTGGTGGTGACGGGGTAGCCGGCCGCCGTTGCCCGCCGCAGAAGGGCGGTCGGCGGACCCGGTGGCAGACCCGTTGCCGACAGGCGCCGGGGCGGCGGACGCTGGCGCTGCGGCAGCGTCGGCGTCCGTTGGCCCACCGGCCCCGCTGGGCTGTCGTTCGGCTGAGGAAATGACGGCGATCTTGGTCCCTACGGGGACCGTCTGGTCCTCGGCCACGAGGATCTCGCTCAGCGTGCCGCCGGTGACCGCAGGGATCTCGGTGTCGACCTTGTCCGTGGCCACCTCGAACAGCGGCTCGCCTTCCCGGACCGGCTCGCCGGCCCGCTTGAGCCAGCGGGTCACGGTCGCTTCGGCGACCGTCTCACCGAGCTGGGGCACGATTACGTCCACGGTATGCCTCCTTCCGCGGGGACACGCGGGGATCTGATGGCGGACGGGTCACCACCGGAGCCGCCGCTCACCATTCGACGGCGATGTACTTGGATTCGGTGAATTCGAGCATTCCTTCGTGGCCGCCCTCACGGCCGATGCCGCTCTGCTTGGTGCCGCCGAAGGGCGCGGCCGGATCGGAGACCACCCCGCGGTTGAGGCCGACCATCCCGGAATCCAGCGCCTCGGACACCCGCAGGCCGCGGGCCAGGTCACCGGTGCACACATAGGAGACCAGCCCGTACTCGGTCGCGTTGGCCAGCTCGATCGCCTCGTCCTCGCGGTCGAACGTCACCACCGGGGCGACCGGCCCGAAGATCTCCTCGGTGAGGACGGGCGCACCCGCGGGCACCTCCGCCAGCACCGTCGGCGGGTAGAAGAAACCGGGCCGGTCCACCCGGGTGCCGCCGGTCAGGACCGTGGCGCCCAGGGACATCGTGCCCTCCACCAGGGAGGCCACCTTGTCCACGGACTCCGCGTTGACCAGGGGGCCGAGCCGGACGCCGGCAGCCATACCGTCGCCCATCCGGACGGCGGCCATCTCCTTGGCCAGCCGCACCGTGAACTCCTCCGCCACCGGCCGTTCCACGTAGAACCGGTTGGCCGCGGTGCACGCCTCGCCGCCGTTGCGCATCTTGGCCACCATGGCCGCCTCGGCCGCCGTGTCCAGGTCGGCGTCGGCGAACACCAGGAACGGGGCGTTGCCGCCGAGTTCCATCGACACGCTCAGAACCGTGTCCGATGCCTCGGCCAGCAGCCGGCGGCCCACCTCGGTGGAGCCGGTGAACGATACCTTGCGCACCCGGGGGTCGTGCAGCATCGCGCTCACCACCGGCCCGGAGCGTTTCGACGGCAGGACGTTGACCACGCCGTCCGGCACCCCGGCCTCGGCCAGGATCGCCGCGATGGCCAGCGCGGTCAGCGGGGTCTCGCTGGCCGGCTTGAGCACGACCGTGCAGCCGGCTGCCAGCGCCGGGCCGATCTTGCGGGTGGCCATGGCCGCCGGGAAGTTCCACGGCGTGACCAGGACGGCGACGCCGATCGGCTGGCGCAGGACCAGGATCCGGTTGGTCCCGGACGGCGCGGTCTGCACGCTGCCCAGCCCGCGCACCGCCTCCTCGGCGTACCAGCGGAAGAACTCCGCCGCGTAGGCGACCTCGCTGCGTGCGTCGGCCAGCGCCTTGCCGTTCTCCCGCACGATCAAGGTGGCGAGATCCTCGGCGCGCGCCGTCATCAGCTCGAACGCCCGGCGCAGGATCTCCGCCCGGGCCCGGGGCGCGGTAGCGGCCCACGTCGGCCCGGCCTCGTGCGCCGCGGCGACCGCAGCCAGGCCGTCCTCCACCGAGCCGCTGGCCACCGAGGCCAGTTCCGTCCCGGTGGCCGGGTTGAGCACGGGGATCCGCGCCCCGTCGCTCGCGGGCCGCCAGCCGCCGCCGATGAGCAGTTCGGTGGGCACGTTCCGGACCGTGCTGTCAGCCGTCGCGGTCACTCGTTCATCGCCTTCTGCACGGTGGCCACGATCCGGTCCACGGACGGGATGGCCAGGTCTTCGAGCGTGTCGGCGGCGGGCAGCGGGATGTGCGGCGTGGTGATCCGGATCGGCGCGCCGTCCAGGTCGTAGAAGATCTCCTCGCTGGCGATGGACACGAGCTCACCGCCCCAGCCGCACAGCCGCGGGTTTTCTTCCACCGTGAACAGCCGGCCGGTCCGGGCCACCTCCCGCAGGATCGTCGTGGTGTCCAGCGGGACCAGCGACCGGACGTCGATCACGGTGCAGTCGATGCCCGCCGCGGCCAGATCACCGGCAGCGGACATGGCCCGCGGCACCATGTTGCCCAGGGCCACCAAGGTGGCGTGCTCACCGGTCCGCAGCACCTTCGCGGTGCCGAGCGTGTCGGTGATCTCGCCGTCCGCCACCTCCCCCTTGGCCGGGTAGAGGGCCTTCTCCTCCAGGAAGATCACCGGGTCGGGGTCGCGGATGGCCGCCGACATCAGCCCGATGACATCGGCCGGGCTGGAGGGCACCACAACCTTGAGGCCGGGCACCGCCATGGCCCAGTTCTCGACCGACTGCGAGTGCTGGGCCCCGAACCGCAGGCCGCCGCCGTTGCCGGAGCGGATCACCAGCGGGAACGTCATCTGCCCGTTGGTCATGTACCGGCTCTTGGCGATCTGGTTGACCACGAGATCCCAGCAGACGCCGAAGAAGTCGCTGTACATGATCTCGGCGATCGGCCGCAGCCCGGTCATGGCCGCGCCCATGGCCGCGCCGAGGATCGCCTGCTCGCTGATGGGGGTGTCGCGCACCCGCACGGGGCCGAACTCCTCCAGCAGCCCGACTGTGCCCTTGAAGACGCCGCCTGCGGCGGCCACGTCCTCACCGAGGAAGACGACACGATCATCCCGCCGCATCTCCTGCGCGATACCCCGCGCGATCGCCTCGCGGTAGGTCAGTTCCGCCATGACGCGCCTCCGTCCGCCCACACGTCCTTCATCAGCAGGTCCGGCCCGGGAAGGGCACCGGCCTTGGCCTCCTCCGTGGCCGTGTCCACGTCCTCGGCCGCTGCCTTCTCGATGCCGTCCAGCACGGCACCGTCGATGCCGGCCGCCAGCAGACGCGCCCGGTAGGCGGGGATCGGGTCACGGGCCAGCCATTCGTCCACCTCGGCCTGCGGCCGGTACTTGGCCGGGTCGGCCCGGGAGTGGCCGCCCTGCCGGTAGGTGAGCGCCTCGATGAGCGTGGGGCCGCCTCCGGACCGGGCCTTGTCCAGGGCCGCGATGGCGACGTGGTACATCTCGTCGGCGTCGTTGCCGTCCACCGCCAGGGGCTCCAGCCCGTACCCGGCCGCGCGGTCCGCGGCCGGATGCTCGACCGCGGTGATCGTGGACGTGCGGGTGTACTCCATGTAGAGGTTGTTCTCGCAGACGAAGACCACCGGCAGGTCCCAGATGGCGGCGAAGTTCAGCGCTTCGTGGAACGCGCCGATATTCGTGGCGCCGTCACCGAAGAACACCACCGCGACCTGGCCGGACCCGCGGTACTGCGCACTCCAGGCCGCCCCGCAGGCGATCGGCAGGTGCGCGCCCACGATCGCGTAGGAGCCCATCATGCCGTGCTCCACGCTGGTCAGGTGCATGGAGCCGCCCTTGCCGGCCATCAGCCCGTTCTCCCGGCCGAGCAGTTCGGCCATCACCGGCGTCATCGGCACGCCGCGGGCGAGGGTGTGGTTGTGTCCCCGGTAGGTGGCGAAGGTGTAGTCATCGGTCCGCATCGCCACCCCGAACGCCGCCGCGATGGCTTCCTGGCCGAGGGCCAGGTGACTGGTCCCCTTGACCAGGTTCTGGAGGAACAGGTCGTAGGCGCGCTTTTCGAAGTAGCGCAGCCGGATCATCTGTTCGTACAGCGCCAGCCTGGTCCGCTCCTCTGGCGGCGCGGAGGCTGGTGCGGCTTTGCCTTTGGCGCTCTTGGCGCTCTTGGCGCTCCTGGCGCCCTTGGCCCGGGCGGTGGCGGCCATGGCCCTCCTTTGGGTCGACGTCGGCCTCGTGGCGGCGTCAGTAGGGGTTGGCGATGAACAGTTCCTGCGCGGGGAACTTCGTGATCACGTGCACCCCCTGCTCGGTGACCACAACCTCTTCCTCGATCCGGGCAGCCGAGAATCCGTCCGATGCCGGGCAGTAGGTCTCCAGCGCGAACACCATTCCGGGCTGGATCTCCACCGGGTTCTTCAGGCTGTTGAGGCGGCTGATGATCGGCCGCTCGTGCAGCCCGAGCCCCAGTCCGTGGCCGAACTGCAAGCCGAACGCAGCCATCTCGCTGGCGAATCCAAAATCGGTCGCCGCGGGCCACACCCGGGCGACCGTGTCGGTGCCGACACCGGGCCCGACGGCCTCGATCGCGGCGTCCATCCACTCGCGGGCCCGGACATACGCGTCCCGCTGCGCCGGGGTCGCGCTGCCCACGCTGAAGGTGCGGTAGTAGCAGGTCCGATAGCCGTTGAAGGACTGGATGATGTCGAAGAAGGCCTGGTCGCCGGGGCGGATGAGCCGGTCGGAGAAGTTGTGCGGGTGCGGGTTGCAGCGCTCGCCCGACACCGCGTTGATCGCCTCGACCTGGTCCGAGCCCATCTCGTAGAGCCGCTTGTTGGCCAGGGCGACGATCTCGTTCTCCCGGATGCCCGGCTTGAGCACCTCGACGATGTCCTGGTAGACGCCGTCGACCATGGCGGCGGCCTGGGTCAGTAGCATGATCTCGTCGGGGGACTTGATCTGGCGGGCGTCCAGCATGAGCTGCTGAGCGTCCAGTACGGTCAGCCCCTGGCGCTGCATCTCGAACAGGAACGGGGGCTCGACGATGTCCACGCCGACCGGCTGGCCGTCCAGCCCGGCGTCGGCCAGCATGCCCTTGATCTCCCGGACCGCGGACTCCATCAGGCCGGCGTCCGG
>DASQVO010000118.1:0-9281 GCA_035640715.1 Streptosporangiaceae bacterium | reverse complement strand
ATAGCCACCGCCGTACGAGATGTGGCTGATCAGCACGATTTTGTTGCTGTGGTAGACGTAAAGCACCCGGCGGCCGAGGCTGACTTCGACGCGCAGCGCGCCGCCGTTCCGCACCAGCGGCTGCGGCGAACGAGGGTGGACCAGTGCCCGCTCGGTTTTGCTGGTGACCGTTCCAGTCACCGTGATTCCCTGGACCTCCTGAAACGCCCAGACCGCTTCTTCCGTGTCGGTGCTGAACTGCCCGTCGGCCGGGCCCGGATAGTACGCGAGCTGCGCTAGGCGCTGCTGGAGGCGCTTGACGTCGCTGCCATACATGCCTGGCCCCAGCGTGCGCGCCGCCGGCGCGTACCCAGAAGATGACATCTGCACGGGCGCGGCGGGCGCCACCGCCGTCATTGTGCCGCTCAGCACCGTCGCGACCGCAGCCGCAGCGCCAAGGCCGAGCGCCCATCTGTGCCGTTCTGGCATGGCTTTGCCTTGCCTCACCCAAACTCCCCTCATGAAATCCCCGGGCCCGGCCGCGCCAGCGGGCCGTAACTGGATTACGAATGCCTGGCGGGGGTAGCCGAACGCCGTTGTTGCTGTTGAAACGTCTACCCCTGCTTCCGGTTGTCGAACACGCTGCGTGACGTATTCGCTTCGCAGCGTCCGCATCAATGGCGAGCGCCGGCCATCCGGTTCCGGAAGCCGCGGGCATTACGGCGAAGGAGTCGGCCGGTGGCATCCGAGAGCCTGCTCGCGGGGCTCTACCCCGAGAGTGATCTGCGTTCGTACATGATCCGCCAGCGCTGCGGCCCGGAGCCGGGCATGCGGCGCGTCGACATCGTGCCTGACGGGTTCGCCTGCTGGCTGTACGCGGATCACGCATGGAACCGCCACGCGGTGTTCCGGGACCGGTGCGACGCGCTGTCATGGTGGCTGGGCGATCCCTGGCTGCCGAACGAGCAATTCGAATACGGCGCCCTCGCCGACGGCACCATCACCGCCGTCGAGGCCGTCCTGGCGGAGGCTGCGTGGACCGCGGCGCAGTGGGAGGAAGCCGCCGCGGCACTGATGTTCCACGTCGTGATGGAGACGGACACCCGGCCGCACGACATCGGCCCCGAATCGACGGAGACCGGTGCGGTGGTCTACCAGCGGCTGCGCGACCGGCGCGCCGCGGCGCAGATCTACTGGTACGAAGGCCGCAGCAACTGGGAAGACCTGCGCGCCGCGTGCCCCGTCCGTACCGACATCCCGCCGGTGCTGCGCTGTGCCGTCCTGGCCGAGGCGGCGGTGCTGCTGTGCCGCCGGCCGCACGTCGAGGCCTACATCGGGATCGATGACGCTCCCCCCGGCGTGGCCGTGGAGGCGGCGCGGATCCTGGGGAACTTCGGCCTCCCCCCGGAGGTGTACCGCTTCCTGCTGCGCTGACGCGCCGGGCCGACCCGGGGCATCGCGTACCAGACGTCAATAATCGGTGTATTTAAATAGTTGGCTTTCTTGATCGGAATTAACTAGATTTAGTCCGAGGCCACGAACCTCGCCTCCTGGAGGGTCCTCGGCGGCGCGAGCCCGTCGGGCCTGCGACTGGCCGGAGGGCACCTGGAACGGGCTCGACACCTCGATCAGCGTGCTCTCCCAGCCGGATCGGACTCTCACCCTTCGGGCGGACAGCGCTGGTTGACAGGGCGGCAAGCGAACGATCTGCTGAGTGACAGTGGAACAGTGGACTTGAGTGACAGTGGACCAGTGCAGGGAGCTTGCTATGGCAGATGAGCGCCACCACGAGCACCATCAGGATCCCACCTTCTACCGTTCGCCACGCGACGCAGCCGCCGCGTCCCCGGAGAAGGTCGCCTACCTCGCGACGTTCTCCCGCCCCGCGGACTCGCCCGACGCGCTCGCCGTGGTCGACGTCGATCCGCAGTCGCCGTCCTACGCCAGCGTGATCGGGTTCACCGAGCTGCCGAACACGGGCGACGAGCTGCACCACTTCGGCTGGAACGCCTGCTCGAGCGCGCTGTGCCCGACCGGTGACCACAAGCACGGCGACCGCCGCTATCTCATCGTTCCCGGCCTGCGCTCCTCCAGGTTGTACGTCTTCGACACGCGGGACAACGAGACGGAGCCGAAGATCGTGAAGGTTCTCGGCCCGGAGGAGCTGGGGAAGCGGGCCGGCTATTCGCGCCCGCACACCGTGCACTGCGGTCCGGGTGCCGTCTTCGTGTCCTGCCTTGGCGGGGACGGCGAAGAGGGGCCGGGCGGGATCGCGCTGCTGGACCACGCGTCCTTCGAGGTGACCGGCCAGTGGGAGGCCGGCCGCGGTGACCAGTACCTGGCCTACGACGTGTGGTGGCACGTCATGCATGAGGTGGCCATCACCTCGGAGTGGGGCACGCCGTCAATGATTGACGACGGCATCGTGCCGGAGCTGCTGCTGGGCCGCAAGTACGGCCACCGGCTGCATTTCTGGGACATGCAGAGCCGCCGCAAGACCCAGACGATCGACCTGGGCGACGAGCACCAGATGGTGCTGGAACTGCGCCCCGCGCATGATCCGACGAAGCTGTATGGCTTCGCGGGCGTCGTGGTCAGCGTCGAGGACCTGTCCGCGTCGATCTGGCTCTGGCACGAGAACCCCGCAGCCACGGGTGATGGCGACCGGTGGGCTGCCACCAAGGTCATCACGATCCCGGCCGAGCCGGCGCCCGCGGAGCAGCTGCCGCCGCTGCTGCAGGGGTTCGGCGCCGTTCCGCCGCTGGTTACCGACATCGGGCTGTCGGTCGACGACCGTTTCCTCTATGTGTCGTGCTGGGGGACGGGCGAGCTGAAGCAGTATGACGTCACCGACCCGTTCCACCCGGAGCAGAAGGGATCCGTGCGGATCGGCGGCATCGTCGGCCGGGCGCCGCACCCGGCCAGGCCTGGGACGCCGCTGAGCGGCGGGCCGCAGATGGTGGAGGTCAGCCGGGACGGCAAGCGGGTGTACTTCACCAATTCGCTCTACGGCTCGTGGGACGACCAGTTCTATCCCGATGGCGTCGGCGCGTGGATGGCGAAGCTCGACGTCGGCGCCGGGGGCGGGATCACGTTCGACGAGCGGTTCTTCCCCGAGGGGGATGAGTTCCGCGGCCGCCGTGTCCATCAGGTCAGGCTGCAGGGCGGCGACGCCTCCAGCGATTCGTACTGCTATCCCTGAGCATGCCTGAGCGGAGAGGTTCGTGACGCCGACCGCGTCGCTGAGTATCCGGGCTTTAAGAAGGGCCGATCATGACAGTCACCGATGACCTGCTGGCGAACAATGAGCGCTATGCCGAGGGCTTCAGCGGCCCGCTGCCGCTGCCGCCCTCGGCGCACCTGGCGGTGGTCGCGTGCATGGATGCGCGCCTCAACGTCTACGCCGTTCTCGGTCTGGCGGAAGGGCAGTCACACGTCATCCGGAACGCCGGCGGAGTCATCACCGACGACGTGATCCGGTCCCTGGCGATCAGCCAGCGACTGCTCGGCACGACCGAGATCATCCTGATCCACCACACCGACTGCGGGATGGTCACGTTCACCGACGACCAGTTCAAGGCGAGCATAAAGGAGGACACAGGGATCCGGCCGCCATGGGCGGCCGAGGCCTTCCCCGACGTGGATGACGACGTCCGCCAGTCCATCGCGCGGATCAAGGCGAGCCCGTTCATCCCGCACACCAATGTCCGCGGCTTTGTCTTCGACGTCGCCACGGGGCGCCTGCACGAAGTCAAGTAGCTGGGCACAGCCAGCCGGAGGCATTAGCCTCAACAAGCGTGCCTGTCCTGTCAGCCGCGACGTCCCCGGCCGACGCTGAGCGCGTGTCGTCCGGGCGTGAGGGACGGGTTCTCGCGCTGGCGTCCGTCTACTACGTGCTGGCGGCCGTGGCGGTGACATTGTGGCTGTGGCGCGATCCCGCGTCGAGCACGGTCGCGGGCAACCCCAATGACGCCGACCAGTTCGCCTGGTTCTTCCGCTATGACGCGACGGCCATCGCGCACGCGAGGCTGCCGGCGCTCATCACTTCGGCGCTGAACGCGCCGCTGGGCGTCAATGTCATGTGGAACACGTTCATGTTGTTGCCGGGCGTGCTCCTGTCCCCGGTGACGCTGCTGTCCGGCCCGCAGGCCAGCCTCACGGTGCTGATGACAGCGGGCTTCGCCGGCAGCGCGGCCGCCATGTTCGCCGTGCTGCGGCGCTGGGACATCAGTGTCACCGCCGCGGTGATCGCGGGTGCGGTCTACGGGTTCTCGCCGGCTCTGCTGCAGTCCGCCGTCGGCCATTACGACCTGCAGTTCGCGGTGCTGCCGCCGCTGATCATCGACGCGGCGCTCCGGCTCTGCACGGGACGTGCCGGGCCGCTGCGCGGCGGGCTGTGGCTGGGCCTGCTCGTGGCCGCGCAGTTGCTCACCGCGGAGGAACTGCTGGTCGGCACGGTCTTCGCGGGCTCGCTGATCGCGGTCGTGCTCGCCGTCAGCCGGCCGCGGGCGGCGCTCCGGCGGGCCGGGAGCGCGGCGGCCGGTTTCGCGGTGGGGGCCGGCGTCACGCTCATTGTGTGCGGCTACCCGCTGTGGGTCCAGTTCTTCGGGCCGCTGCACCAGCATGGCAGCGCGTTCACGCCGGACTTCTTCAAGAACGACATCACGGGTTTCGTGACCCCATCCCGGCTGCTGCTCTTCCATACCGCGTCGAGTGCCGCTGCCGCCGCGAAGTTCCAGGGCGGAATGCCCGAGTACCTCGCTTACCTGGGATGGCCGTTCCTCATCGTGCTGGCCGTCATCGCGGTGCGCTTCTGGCGGCATCTCGCGGTGCGCGCGACCGCCGTGACGTTCGCGGTCCTGGAGGTCCTCTCCCTGGGCGGCACCCTGATGGCGGGCGGCCGGGACTACTCGTCGGTACTTCTGCCCTGGCACTGGCTGGGCTCCCTGCCGCTGCTGGACGCGGCGCTGCCGGACCGGTTCTCCACCGTGGCGGACGGCGCCGCGGCGGCGCTGCTGGCGTTCGGCGTGGACCTGGCGCGCCGCCTGCCCCGGGCCGCGCTGGCCCGCCGGGGGAACGCGCTGGTCACCGCGGGTGCGGTGCTCGCGGTGCTGCCGCTTGTCCCGCGTCCGCTGCCCAGCGCAGCGGTCGCGCCGCTTCCGGCCGGGTGGTCGGCGTCGCTGGCCGCGCTGCGCCTCCCGGCGGGCGCGCGCGTGCTCGTCGTCCCTGTCCCGACGCCGACCTTCACGGAGCCGATGCGCTGGCAGGCTGACACCGGGCAGCCTGCCGAGATGATCGGCGGGTACTTCACCGGCCCCGGGCCGGGCGGTCAGGCGTACATCGGCGGCGGCGGCATCACGCCCACCGCCCTGTTCCTCAACGCGCTCTGGACGGGGCACCTGCCGGCCGATCCGCCCAGCCAGGCACAGGTGAGGACCCAGCTCTCACAGTGGGGGCCGGCCGCGGTCGTCGCCGTCACCGGCGCCCGCTCCAAGCTGGGGCAGTACCTGATCCGGCTGCTCGGTGATCCCGCCATCCGGTCCGGGAACGTTCTTGCCTGGCGGCGGTTACCTTCGGGTTACGTGAAGCATCCAGGTGCTCACTGGTAGTCGTGGCTGGTCGTGTGGAGCACCACGCGGAGCGCCACATGCTCAGAGCCGCCTCAGAAGTAAGCGGGGCCGGTGCGGATCCTCATGGGCACCGCAGAACTCTTTCTGAGAGCTTTCTGAGATCTTTCTGAGAGCTTTCATAGCTAGCTGTAGCAGATTCATTACAGAAACGGAATAGATTCCATCGGTACGGGAAGCAGGATCCAGCCCTCCAGCGAGTGATCCGCACAGCAGCTAAGGAGATATGAGATGCCGGCCTGGGCGTGGCTCAACATCCCTCTCATGGTGCTTGCGTTCGCAGCTGTGGCCGGTATCTCGTACTGGCTCGTGCTCAGGCACCCAGATGAGGATGCCGCGAAGCTCCGCAAGCCCGTCCGCAGCCACGTGGGGGTCCCTCTTCAGAGGATCAGCGGAGAGGGCGGTACGGCCGTCAACGGCCAGCGCTACCGCTACTCGGGCCGCTAGCCGCCTGGTTATGGCGGGATCCGCGGACCGATAGCCCGCCTGGTTACGCCGGGATCTGCCTGACCTGTGCCAGGCTTCGTATGTGCTGGCTCTCGGTATCGCGGCTGCACTCGCCGCCATTGCATGGATGGTCCTGCTGACGGGTCACGGCGGATACTGGCGCACTGACCAGCGTCTGCCGCGGCCGGGCCCCGAGCCGCCCAGCTGGCCGGGTGTCGTCGCGGTGGTGCCGGCCAGGGACGAGGCGGCCGTCCTGCCGGTCACGCTGCCCACACTGCTGGCCCAGGACTATCCGGGACCGTTCGAGATAACGCTCGTTGACGACGGCAGCTCCGATGGCACCGGCGAGATCGCCGCGGGCCTCGGATCCGGGGCGGCCCAGCCGCTGCGCGTTATCCGCGGCACCGCCCCGCCACCCGGATGGACCGGAAAGCTCTGGGCCATGGCTCAGGGACTGGGCGCGGGCCGCCCCGCTAGCCACGAAAACGCCGCCGCCGGGTCCACGCAGGCCGCCACCGGATACGTGCTCTTTACCGACGCAGACATCGCCTGGCGTCCCGGCGCGCTCCGTGACCTCGTAGCCGCCGCCGAAACCAGCGATCGCGACCTGGTATCGCAGATGGCACTGCTTCGTGCCGAGACCGGGTGGGAGCGGGCAGTGATTCCGGCGTTCGTCTACTTCTTCGCGCAGCTCTACCCGTTCCGGCGGGTCAACCGGCCGGGCAGCCGGACCGCGGCGGCAGCGGGCGGGTGCATGCTGGTGCGCCGCCGCGCGCTCGAGCAGGCCGGCGGCCTCGCACCGATCCGCGGCGCGCTCATTGACGATGTCGCCCTCGGCCGCTTGCTGAAGCGCCCCCCGGCCAGGGGCAGATGCTGGCTCGGGCTCTCGGTGGACGTGCGGAGCGTGCGGCCCTACCAGGGGCTAGCCGATCTGTGGGACATGATCGCGCGCTCCGCCTACACCCAGCTCCGGTATTCGCCGCTCCTGCTGGCCGGGACGATCATCGGCCTGGTCTGGCTCTACCTGGTGCCCCCGGTCGCCGCGATCGCCGGCGTCATCGGCCTGACCGGGCCGGCCGGGGGAGGCGCGGGAGCCGGCCCGGTGCTCTCCACCGCGGCTGGCCTGGCCGGATGGGCCGCGATGACGGCCAGCTACCTGCCGATGCTCCGGCTGTACCGGCTTTCCCCCCTGCGGGCGCCTACGCTTCCCCTCATCGCCCTTATGTACGCCGCGATGACTGCCGACTCGGCCCGCCGGCATTACGCCGGCCGCGGCGGCGCCTGGAAGGGCCGGACCGCCGGACCGGGCGCGCGGCCCGCGGCGCCACGGGAAAAGGCCCGCGAATAAGGATCCTCCGCGCCTATTCCGGTCGATCCGCGGGTGACGGGTGCAGTGTTTGACTTATTTGTTTTGATGTTATTGTTTATACATTTCCTGACCTGTCCGCTCTACTATTGGCACATCGGTCCCGCACCTTGAGAAAGCGCGGAGGTAGCGTGCTGAATGGGTTCGCAGGGAAAGAGACGGCGTATGGGGCCCATGGAGCCAACGCGGACCATGGGCCTTACCGTGGCGGGCTTCATGACCTGGCGACGGCACCTGACGGCGGCGCGGCGAATGGCCGCGGCGGGAAGCATGGTGCTCGCGGTCAGCCTGGCGCCGGCGGCGGGATCTCCGGCGCAGCACGTCACCGCACGGGTGGCTGTCTCGTCTGCGGCCCTCACGACGTGCGGCTTGCCTGCTGGCCTCATGACGTCCGGGCCCGCCGCCCGCGGGCAGCGCGCGGGACGTGGGGCCCGTTCACTCGGCACGGCTGCGCCGCTGAGCGGGGCGACGTCGCCCTGCAGGACAGCCGGCACCACGTGCACAAAGGGCGGCATCGGCAACATCGTCGGCGACGGCACCAGCAGGCTCCGCACGGCGCTCGGCAATGTCATCCCGACGGCCGCCGGGTGCACGGGCGGAGCGCCCTGGAGTCCGGGGGCTCCTCCCTGGCTGAGTTCGGGGCCCTTCCCTGGCTGATATTTAACGAGGATGATGGGAGGCGCGCGATAGCCGGTTCGGCTGGCTAGATGCTCGTTGACCTGCACCTCGATGGCCGCCTGCCGCTCGACCGGTTCGTGTCAGAGACGATTTCGCTGGGGGATGTCGAGAAGGCGTTCGGAAGATGGGGCGTGGCGAGGTACTGCGCAGCGTCGTTCTCTTCTGACGGCGGGTCTGTCTCCTCTGGCGGCGGGTCCGCAACCGGCCGCCCCGGCGTTACATCGCCCTCCGTGAGGTAGCGCGCGTAAAGTTCGCTACTCATCGTGACAACTCTAGTAACTATGTGTTACGATCTTCAAGGCATCAGGTTAATGCCTGCGCATGATTGCTCTGCAAGACGGACTGTGGGCCGGCTCACGGACACGGTGGACCTTGCCGAGACGGCTCGACAAAGAGCTTGGTTACTGGACCGCCCGGTAACCGGCCGCGGGCATGATAAGCCGCGGGCATGAGTGGGCTCCGGCCTTCCCCTGGCCGGAGCCCACTCATACGACCGGTACACCCGGCATGCTCGCTCAACGATGAGGCTGCCTGCCACGCCGTCCGTGTCTTTCGCTGGCCGAACGAGGGCGTGATGGCAGGTTCCGCGCCCGTCGGTAGGCTGGTGCGGCCAGTGGCACGGGTGCCCGGCATACCGGCGCATCCCAGAGAGCCTGAGCGGACACGAGGAGTCATCACCTTGCCGACCATCCTGATGACCGGCGCGGCGGGCCAGATAGGGACGATGCTGCGGACGCGGCTGGCCAGGCCGGGCCGGACACTGCGCCTTCTGGATGTCGCTCCGCTCACGGCCGGGCCCGGTGAGGAGGCGGTGCACGCGTCGGTCACCGACCTGGAAGCGATGACGGCCGCGTGCGCCGGGACCGATGCGGTCATCCACCTGGGCGGGCTGGCTGGGGCGGATCCGTGGGATCGCATCCTCGATGTCAACATCAACGGCGGCTATGTCACGTTCGAGGCCGCGCGCCGGGCCGGGGTGCCGAGGGTCATCTACGCCTCATCCAACCACGCCGTGGGTTTTGCGCCACGTGCGAGCTTCCCGGTCCCCGACTACGCCTTCCCCGCGCCGGACACCTTCTATGGCGTGTCCAAGGCGGCCACGGAGGCGCTCGCCGCCATGTACCACCACCGCTACGGCATGGACGCGATCTGCGTGCGGATCCTGACCTGCGCCGAGCGCCCGG
>DASQVO010000117.1:0-21303 GCA_035640715.1 Streptosporangiaceae bacterium | reverse complement strand
GCAGTTCGCGGACCTGCCGATCATCGCGGTGACCGCGAAGGCGATGAAGGGCGACAGGGAGAAGAGCATCGCGTCGGGTGCCACCGACTACATCACCAAGCCCGTGGACACCGGACACCTGCTGGCCGTCATGCGGGCCTGTCTCGAACGGGCTGCCGCGCGATGAGGCGGCTGGGCCACCATAACGCCGCGATCCACGACCTGGCGGCCAGCACCGGCGAGCGCCTGCTCGCCAATGGCGGCCTGCGCATCCTGCCGAAGGAGCTCCCGAGTTGACGTACAAGGCACGGATCCTGCTGGTCGACGACCGCGCCGAGAACCTGGTCGCGCTTGAGGCGATCCTGTCCTCCCTGAACCAGGTCCTGGTACCCGTCCGTTCCGGCGAGGAAGCGCTGAAGGCGCTGCTCGTCGACGAGTTCGCCGTCATCCTGCTGGACGTGGTGATGCCGGGCATGGACGGCTTCGAGACCGCCGCGCACATCAAGCGGCGGCCCAGGACCCGTGACGTCCCGATCATCTTCCTGACGGCGGCCAGTTCGGAGCCGGACCACGCGTTCCGCGGCTACGCGGCCGGGGCGGTGGACTACATCTCCAAGCCGTTCGACCCGTGGGTGCTGCGCGCCAAAGTATCGGTCTTCGTCGAGCTCTACATGAAGAACCGGCAGCTGCGCGAGCAGGCCGAGCTGCTGCGGAACCAGCTCGATGTCGGCCTGGAGCTCAACCGGGAGGCTGCCCGCCGGGCGATGACGAACGCCGGCGGGGCGACAGTACCCGGAACCGCGCCCGGCGATACGGCCGACGAGAACGCTGGCGCCGCGGGCGCGCCTGACCGCGCCACCGAGCCCGGGCAGGCCGGGCAGGCCGACGATGTGCGAAGTGGCGGCGCGCAGCCGCTGCTGCTCGAGCTGTCGGGCCGGCTTGCCGCGGTGGAGGACCTGGTGGGCGTGCTCTGCGCTCAGTCCGCGGTCAGCGCGGATACCGTACTGGCCGACTGTGCCGCCCAGCTAGAACACCGGGTCGGGCGGCTCCGTGATGCCCTCGACGCGCTGCGCGTCGGCTAGCGGCCCGGTCTCCGCGACCCCGGCATCCGCCAGGCCCGCGTCAGTGAGCCCTGGATCAGTGAGCCCCGGATCGGCAAAGCCGTCGATCGGCGAATCCGGCCCGGCGGGCGGCTCGCCAGCGTCGGCCGGCAGCGGCCGGATGCCGCCGGGGCGCAGCGGCGGCAGCCATCCGTCGCCGGCCACATAGGAGCGGATAACCTTCGCGGGAACGCCGGCCACCACGCAGCGGTCGGGGACACGGCCCCGCACGACCGACCCGGCCGCGACAACGACGTTGCGCCCGATGCTGGCGCCCGGCAGCACGACCGCGCCAGCCCCCAGCCAGCTTCCCGCGCCAATCGACACGGCGGCGTTCGCCGGCCACTGCCGCCCGATCGGGACCTCGGGATCCGCGTAGCCGTGATTCTGGTCGGTGATGTAGACGTACGGGCCGGTGTACACATCGTCGCCGATCACGATCGAAGCGTGCGCGACGATGTGCGAGCCGCGGCCGATCACGCAGCGGTCGCCGATCCGCAGCAGCGGAACGGCACCGAGGTCCTGCCCGGGCACCGTGCCCGCGGACATCGTCACGTGCTTACCGACGACCGTGTCGGCACCGACCTCGATCCACCGCTCGCCGAAGATGGCGCCGGGCGGGAAAGCAAGGATCGACCCCCGCCCGAACGCGGCGAACCCGCGTCCCGCCGGGCTGTCCGCGGTCACCGCCCCCGCCCGCTGCGCAGCCTGCCATGCCCAGTGCACGGCGCGCTGCGACAGTGCTCGCTGCCCCCGGGCCAGGGCGGCTCTCCACGACACGCCAGGCAACGCTGCGCCTCCAAAGATCAAGGACCAATCGGCCGAACGAGAGCTGGTGACAGATTAGGCCGGGCCAGCACTAGCGGCGAGCTGGCCGCAGGCACCGTCGATCTCCCTGCCCCGGGTGTCGCGGACGGTCACGGGCACGCCGCGGGCTTCGAGCCTCCTGACGAACTCGTCCTGCACGGCAGGCCGGGACGCCGTCCATCTCGACCCGGGCGTCGGGTTGAGCGGGATCAGGTTGACATGCGCCAGGCGGCCGGCCAGCAGCCCGGCGAGCAGGTCCGCCCGCCAGGCCTGGTCGTTGACGTCGCGGATCAGCGCGTACTCGATGGATACGCGGCGGCCGGTCGCCTCGGCGTAGTCCCACGCCGCGGCCAGCACCTCGGCCACCTTCCAGCGCCGGTTCACCGGCACCAGCTCGTCCCTGGCCTCGTCGTCGGGAGCGTGCAGCGACACCGCCAGCGTCACCGACAGCCCTTCCGCCGCGAGCCGGCCGATCGCCGGAACGAGGCCTACCGTCGACACCGTGACGGAACGCTGTGAGATACCCAGCCCGGCCGGCGGCGGCTCGGTGAGCCTGCGAACCGCCTCCAGCACGCTCCGGTAGTTGGCCAGCGGCTCGCCCATCCCCATGAACACCACGTTGGACACCCGGCCAGGGCCGCCCGGCACCTGATCCCTGGCGAGCGCACGGGCGCCAGCCATAACCTGCTCCACGATCTCGGCGGTGGACAGGTTACGGGTCAGCCCCGCTTGCCCGGTCGCGCAGAACGGGCAGGCCATCCCGCAGCCGGCCTGCGAGGAGACGCACATGGTGACCCGGCCGGGATAGCGCATCAGCACAGACTCCACGTAGGCGCCGTCGAAGGCCCGCCACAGGGTCTTCCGGGTCGTGCCGCCGTCGCACACGAGCTCGCGCTCGGCGGTCAGCAGCCGCGGCAGCAGCGCGTCCGCCAGCTCGCGCCGGATCGGCTGCGGCAGGTCGGTCATCTCGTCGGGGTCGTCGGCAAGCCGCACGAAATACTGCCGGGAGAGCTGGTCGGCGCGGAACGGGCGCTCGCCAAGCTCGGCGACCGCCGCGCGGCGCGCGGCGGGGCCCAGGTCGGCCAGATGACGCGGCGGCCTCAGCCGCCCGGCCTGCCCGCCTCGCGGCGCCGCGCCGCCGACCATGGGCAGCCCGGCCGCCGCAGGCGGTGCAGCAGAGTGACTAGGTGACACAACTCTCCGTTCAGCTGATTAACCAGTGTCTCTCTAACGCTCCACGTAAAAGTTCAGGATAGGCGCTTGCGGGAGCCTAACAATGTCGCCCGGGCGCACGGTGCGCTATTGCGATTGGCGTAGATTCATTGCATGCCGACGTTGCGCCGCCTGTCCGCGGGGTCGCGGCAGCCAGGGATGCTGCTCGAGAGTGTGAACCCGTATGAGAGCCGCCGGCTCACGGTGGAATACGACGGCGTGACGACGGCCGCCTATCTTCATGACAATACGTCCGCGATCGCGGCGACATGGATCGCCAATCACCAGCAGGCGCCGCTCAGCACCGACCTCAGCAGGATCAATGCCGGGCAGGCCCCGGTCATGCCGGCGGCCCATACCAAGCTGCCGGAGGGCCGGCCGCCGATGGATCCCGCCGTGCTTGAGGCGCTGTGGTTCGAGGAGGGCGACGGGGTCGCGGTGCTGGAGAACGGCAAGCTCCTCGCGGTGATCCCCGGCTGGTCCGACGCCAGCCGCGGAATGCCCGGCTACAGCAGGGACATCATAGGCCAGACGCCGTTCGGCTGGTCGCTGGATGACGCCATGGAAGGGCTAGGGCCGCGTGTGGACCGGGCCAGGACCTACTGGCAGTGGCGGCGCGACGAGCGGTCATGGGGTGTCTTCCAGCAGGGCGTGCTCGGGCACCTGATGTCCCGGCTCGGGCCCGGAGGCCATTACTGGGACACCTCGATGGGGAAGCAGCCGATGGCAGGGGTGTCCGAGCGACCGCCGACCGCGGGCCGCCCGTACACGGTGCTGTCCACTGTGGGGATGAGCTGCCAGCGCATGCCCGTGGTTGAGCAGTTCGTCGAGGATCCCGCGTCCTACGCCAGGATCGAGCTCGCGATGGCGACCACGATGCCGAGCGCCCAGGCCGCGCGGGTCTTCCTGTGGCTGGCTCCGTACCCGTGGCGGACGGTGACCTGGTTCGGCGCCGGTCACAGCGTCCGCTGGTACCACGAACCGGCCACATTCCCGCTCGGCGGCGGCGGTGAGGCGGTGCTCCTCCTCGACGAGCCGGGCGCGCTGCCCGGGGCGGATCCCCCGGACCTGTCCGGCTTCGCTTTCGGCGGGGATCCGGTGCGCTGGCTGTGGGTCGTGCCGATCACCGAGCGGGAACGGCTGGTTGCCAAGGACCACGGGTCGGCGAGCCTGGTCTCCCAGCTCGCCGCGCAGCGCAGAAGCTGGATCATCAGTACGTAGGCGGGATGGATAACGCTCCCCGGGCTCCCTGGTGGCGCTAAGAACTGCCGTGCAGGAAGACGGCCAGCAGCAGCCAGGTCACCGGGGCGCTGACGAGCAGGGAGTCGATCCGGTCCAGGATTCCGCCATGGCCGGGCAGCACTGACCCCATGTCCTTGATCTTCAGGTCCCGCTTGATCGCCGACTCGGTCAGGTCGCCGAGGGTCGCCGAGGAAACCGCCCCCGCACCGATCAGCACGCCCTGCCAGACGTGCCCGCCCAGCAGGACCGGGAGAAGGATGGCACCGGCCGCCAGGCAGGCGAGAACTGAGCCCGTGAGCCCCTCCCAGGTCTTGTTCGGGCTGATGACCTGGGCCATCGGGTGCTTGCCCAGCAGGCTGCCGGCGAAATAGCCGCCGATGTCGCTGCAGATGGTGAGGATGATAAACAAGAGAACCCGCCGCGCGCCGTCGGCGGGAGCCAGCATCGCGACGATGAACACCGCCAGCAGCGGCACGTACACCAGGACGAATATCCCGGCCATCACGTCACGCAGATAGCCGTCGGTCCCGCCGGGCAGCCGCCAGGCAAGTATCACGACGACGGTGATGACAAGCGCGGCGAGCACCGCGCGGTTGCTGACCCAGTATTCACACGCCCATAGCGCGGCACCGCCGAGCGCGATGGGGATGACCGGCGCACCAATCCCGCGCGAGCCCAGTGCGCGGCTCATCTCCCACAGCGCGACAGCGGCGGCGACAGCCATGAAGGCGAGGAAGGTGGCCTTCACCGTGAACAGCGTGAGCAGCGCGAGGCCGCCCAGCAGCAGCCCCACCCCGGCCGCGACCGGGAGATTCCGCCCGGAGCGGCTCGGCGTAACGCCCTGCTTCGGCGACTCCCCGGCCTGCTTCGCCGGCTCTCCCTCGTCCTGGTTCGGGCGCTGCCGCATACCCCGGGCCCCGGGTCCCTGTCCTTCCTCGCCCGCGAGCCGCCTGTCAGGCTGCGGCGCATCGTGGTCCGCAGGGTGCCGGGCGTCCCGCTCCGGGACATCGCCCGCGCTCAGTGCCGACCGCTGCCGCATGCCGCCAGCATCGCCTGACCAGTCGCCGAAGTCCATCAGACCTCGAGAAGCTCGGCTTCCTTGTTCTTGAGAAGCTCGTCGATCTGCTCGATATAGGTCCGGGTGAGCTCCTCGAGTTCGCGCTCGGCCCGGCGCACGTCGTCCTCGCCCGCCTCGCCGTTCTTCACGAGCTTGTCGAGCGCGTCCTTGCCGTGCCTCCTGATATTCCTGATGGAGACCCGGCTCTCCTCTGCCTTATGCCGCGCGACGCGGATGTATTCCTTCCTGCGCTCCTCGGTCAGCTCCGGGAGGACCACGCGGATCACGGAACCGTCGTTGGACGGGTTCACGCCCAGGTCACTGTCCCTGATAGCGCGCTCGATCGCCGCAAGGGAGGACTTGTCATATGGCTGGACGATAACCATCCGCGGTTCGGGCAGGTGGAACGACGCGAGCTGGTTCAGCGGTGCCGGCGTCCCGTAGTACTCGGCCGTGATCTTGCTGAACATCGCTGGATGCGCGCGGCCGGTGCGGATCGCGGCGAACTCTTCCCTGGCGACCGCAACCGCCTTCTGCATCTTCTCCTCTGTGTCGAGGAGGGTGTCGTCAATCATTGCAGCTCCTGTGGAGGGCGGTACCTTCATACGTTCGCGTCATTCACCGAATGACGCTCGGGTCTTTTCAGAGTTCACGTTATCCAGGTAGGCGAGGGTACCCCCGCCTCGCCTACGGGATCAGCTACCCGCCGCGCACACGAGCGTGCCCACCTTCTCGCCGCGGATGGCCCGCACGACATTGCCCTGCCCCATCAGCGAGAAAACAACGATCGGGAGACCGTTGTCCATACAGAGGCTGACGGCGGTGGCGTCCATGACCTTCAGCCCCCGGCTGAGGACCTCACCGTAGTCGACGCGATCGAACCGGACCGCGTCTGGCGTCGTCCGCGGGTCAGCGTCATACACACCGTCCACGCCGGTTCCCTTGAGGACGGCCTCGGCGCCGATCTCCAGCGCCCGCTGCGCCGCGCAGGTGTCGGTAGAGAAGAAAGGCGCGCCGAGCCCGGCGCCGAAAATGACGACCCTGCCCTTCTCCAGGTGCCTGATAGCCCGCCGCGGGATGTAGGGCTCAGCGACCTGGCCCATCGTGATGGCGGTCTGGACACGCGTGTCGACGCCCAGCTTCTCCAGCACGTCCTGCAGCGCCAGGCAGTTGATGACCGTGCCGAGCATGCCCATGTAGTCGGCGCGGGCGCGGTCGATGCCCCGCTCGGACAGCGCCGCGCCCCTGAACATGTTGCCGCCGCCGACGACAGCGGCTACCTCTACACCCTCTTTCACCGCCGACACCACTTCCGCCGCGATGTGCGCAACGGCGTCAGCGGAGATACCGAGCGGCTCAGCGCCGGCGAAGGCCTCGCCGGACAGCTTGAGCACCACCCGGTGCCACCGTGGATGGAGCATCCCGGTCTGCCCGGGGGCCGCGTTCACGCGGGTGCCCTGGTGCGGCACTGCGCATGGCTCGGCTCTCCCGGGGGAGGAGCCACCGATGACGGAGGCCGCCCGGATCGCCTCAGCGGTCACATCGTCCTCGTGCGCTGTACTGCCCCACGCGCCATCCCGCTGCTGCACTGAGCGACCTCCTGTCGTCTACCGCGACCCCTTCTGCCGGTGCGGCCAGCGGGCCATGCCCGCCGGCTGTGGTACCGGCTAGGCCTGCCCGACCTGGAACCGGGCGAAGCCGCGCACGGTCACGCCGCTCTCGGCGAGAACCTGCTTGATCGTCTTCTTCTGCTCCTTGACGAACGGCTGCTCCGTGAGCACGACTTCCTTGAAGAAGGAGTTCAGCCGCCCATCCACGATCTTGGGTATCGCCTGCTCGGGCTTGCCCTCATCGCGGGTGATCTGCTCGGCGATCCTGCGCTCCTTCTCCACGACGTCCGCGGGCACCTCGTCCCGGGTCACATACAGCGGCCGCATGGCAGCGATCTGCTGGGCCAGGTCCCTGGCCACCTCGGCGTTCGGGCTGTCCAGCTGGACGAGCACGCCAAGAGTGGGGGGCAGCGACGCGTCCGACTTGTGCAGGTAGCTCGCGACGAAGCCGCCCTCGAAGCGGGCGAACCGGCCGAGCTCCAGCTTTTCCTTGAGAGAGGCGCTTGCCTCCTCGATGACCTGCTCGGCGGTCTGGCCCGGCCGGACCTCGGTGCCGAGGAGCGCCAAGCGGTCAGCGGCCCCACTCGCCAGTGCCGCCTTCGCAATCTCGCCGGCCACCTGCTGGAACAGGTCGGTCTTCGCGACGAAGTCGGTCTCGCAGTTGAGCTCGGCCAGCACCCCGGCGTCCGTGCCCGCGAGTTCGGCCATGACCAGCCCGTTGGCGGCAGTCCTGGTGGCTCGCTTGTTGACGTCCTTGGCACCCTTCAGGCGCAGGACCTCAACCGCGGCCTCGATGTCGCCGTTGGCCTCCTCAAGCGCCTTCTTGCAGTCCATCATCCCGGCGCCGGTCTGATCCCGAAGCCGCTTTACGTCAGCGGCGGTGAAGTTCGCCATGTCCTCGTCTCTCACTGTCGTCCTATTCAGATGTCCGCATCATTCAGGGCCCGCGCGGAGGTCACCGCCGGACGTGAACCCGCCAGCCGCCCGGACGGCCCGTGGGCAGGAGGCCGCCCGGCCCGCCGTGGCACGCTCGCGCGCACAGCCGCAGGCCGGGCCGCATCCCCGGGCATAACCCCGGGAGAGGCACCGTGCCGGCCCGGGGAGCCCCGGGCCTTTCGTCCCATTCACCGGCAGGCCAGCCCCCGGCCTTCTGCTGCCCGGCCAGCCCCCGGATAACACCCGCCGGCCGGGCGGGGAAGCGACCGCCTGCCGCCGCCCCGCTACCCGGCGAGAATTCTCATTCAGAGCCTTCGCCCGGCCCTGCCGCGCCGCCCGTGCTGACCGGCTCGTCCTGGTCCGCGCGGGCACCGTTGGCCTCGCCGGCCGCCTCCGCCGGGCTGGTGCCGACGTCGGTGCCAGCCTCGGCGGTGCCAGCCTCGGCGGTGCCAGTCTGGCCCGCACCAGCCTGGGCGGCGCCGGCCTGGCCAGCCGGGACCCCGGCCTCGGCCAGCTCACGCTCCCACTCGGCCAGCGGCTCCTCGCTGCCGAACTCGACACCCGGCTGGTCGGCTGAGGGCTTCTCCTCGCCGTCGGCGGCGCTGGCCCGCGCCATCAGGCCGTCGGCCACCGCGTCGGCGACCACCCTGGTCAGCAGCGCAACACTGCGGATTGCGTCGTCATTCCCCGGAATCGGGTAGTTGACCTCGTCGGGATCGCAGTTGGTGTCGAGGATGGCCACGACCGGGATTCCCAGCTTGCGCGCCTCGCTGACCGCGATGTGCTCCTTCTTGGTATCCACCACCCACACTGCGCTGGGAACCCGCGCCATGTGCCGGATCCCGCCGAGCGTACGGTCGAGCTTGTCGCGCTCACGGCGCAGGTGCAGGAGCTCGCGCTTGGTCATGCCGGAGCCGGACACGTCGCCGAAGTCAATCTCCTCAAGCTCCTTGAGCCGCTGGAGGCGCTTGAAGACGGTGGAGAAGTTCGTCAGCATGCCGCCCAGCCACCGCTGGTTGACATACGGCATCCCGACCCGGCCGGCCTGCTCTGCGATGACTTCCTGGGCCTGCTTCTTGGTTCCGACGTACAGGATCGTCCCGCCGTGCGCGACGGTCTCCTTGACGAACTCGTACGCGCGGTCAATGTAGTCGAGGGATTGCTGAAGGTCGATGATGTAGATCCCGTTGCGCTCGGTGAAGATGTAGCGCTTCATCTTCGGGTTCCAGCGACGGGTCTGATGTCCGAAGTGGACGCCGCTCTCGAGGAGCTGCTTCATGGTGACGACCGGAGCCATGCCGGAAGTCCTTTCGTTTCTCGCGCAGCGCCTGTGGCGTCTGCGCTACTCGGTTGTATCCCTGGCGCCCGTACACACCTGCGGCAGGCCTGGCAGGCCCACGGACCGAGCGGTGCGCACCGCCGGGAACACGGGTTCCCGATCGGCATGCGGACGCGCGAATTATGGCCGTCGGCGGGCGGGAAAGCCCGCGCTCGTCAATCGGCTTTCGGTTAAGTCTACGTGGATTCGGCAGCAGCCCGCCTCTCAGTTGCTGGCACGGGGGGGACGACCCCCCGGATACGGCGGGGCCCCGGGGCGAGCGGCCTTCACCACAGCTCGCCCCGAGGCCCTTTCCGCCGTTTACGCGGGGGAGGCGGTTATGCCTTGCTCAGCCGGTCCACTTCCTCGCTGGTCAGAACGAGATCGGCGGCCTGGGCCGAGTCGATGATCGACTCGGGGCGGCTGGCGCCGGGGATCGGGATCACCGTCGGTGCGAGCGCGAGCATCCAGGCGAGCGTGACGCGCTGCGGTGAGACGCCATGCGCCCGCGCGACCTCGGCGAATGCGGTGTGCCGTGAGCCGAGTTGGCCGGCCCGGCTGATCCCGCCGAGCGGGCTCCACGGCAGGAACGCGATGCCGTGGGAGGCCGTGTGCCGCAGTTCCTTCTCGCTGGAGCGGAACGCCGGGGAAAACTGATTCTGCACGCTGGCCAGGTTCCCCTCACCCAGCACGCGCCGGGCGATGTCGATCTGCTCCACCGTGGCGTTCGAGATCCCGGCCAGGCGGATCTTCCCGGCATCGAGAAGTTCCCTGAGCACGCCGACCGACTCCTCATACGGAACCTTCGGGTCGGGCCGGTGGAACTGGTAGAGCCCAATCGCCTCCACGCCCAGCGCCTTCAGCGACGCTTCCACCGCCTCGCGCAGGTGCCTGGGCGACCCGTCGACGATCCACGACCCGTCGCCGGGCCGGATGTGGCCGCCCTTGGTGGCCACCAGCACGTTGCTGGTGTCGCCGGAATAGGCGGCCAGCGCCTTGGCAATGAGCCGTTCGTTATGGCCGGTTTCGCCGGCGTGCAAGTGGTAGGCATCGGCGGTGTCGATCAGCGTCACGCCCGCATCCAGTGCCGCGTGAATCGTCCGAATGGACCGGTCCTCGTCCGGGCGGCCCTCGATCGACATCGGCATCCCACCCAGCCCGATGGCGCTGACCGTCACTGGCCCGATGGTCCTGGTCTGCATAAATCTCCTCACTTCCGCTGTGCGGCCAGGTTCCGGGCGCGCCCCGTGAACCGTCGTGGCCGCATTCCGGGACTGCTATCTTCCTTCATGGACCAACCGCAGGCCACGGTAGATCATGCCCTCCCGGTGATAGCGGTTTGCGTCACAGTGATCGGCGGCGGCGATGTACCGCGCGCGGCAAGCCTGTCCTGCCCGGCTACGGACAGAGATGGCGTGCGGCGTGCCGGGCGATGGTGGTGGATGCGTGATGGACGGGCGACCGGCGAACTGGGCGCGCAACGTGGTATTCAGCACCGGCCGGCTGGAGCGGCCGTCCAGCGTCGGCGAACTGCGGGAACTCGTGAGCAGCAGCGAGCGGGTGCGGGCCCTGGGCAGCGGGCATTCGTTCAACCGCATCGCCGACACCACTGGCGTGCTCATCTCCACCGCCGGCCTGCCTGCCGTCATGGACATCGACCGGGACCGGGCCACCGTCCGGGTTGCCGCCGGCGTACGGTACGGGGACCTGGCACAGCACCTGCACGCCGCGGGTTACGCACTGCGCAACCTGGGGTCGCTGCCGCATATTTCGGTCGGCGGGGCATGTGCGACCGCGACGCATGGTTCCGGGGACGGCAACGGGAACCTGGCCACGGCCGTATCAGCACTCGAAATGGTCACCGCCGACGGCGATCTGGTCCGGCTGACCCGGTCCGCTGACGGCGGCGAGTTCCCTGGCGCGGTCGTCGGGCTCGGCAGCCTGGGCATCGTGACGGCGCTTGAGCTGGAGATCATTCCGGCGTTCGAGGTCAGGCAGTACGTGTACGAGGACGTGCCTTTCACGAGTGTGACGGGGCACTTCGAGGAGATATTCGGCAGCGCGTACAGCGTCAGCGTCTTCACGGACTGGCGAGGCGGCCGGGGCAACAAGGTGTGGCAGAAGCAGCGGGTCGACAGTCCACCGGGCGCGGGCGGTGCGCCGGGCGATGCGACGAGCGGCCCCTGGGGTGGCGGCGGGGACGCGGAATGGCTGGGCGGCCGGCTAGCCGACGGCCCGCGCAACCCCGTTCCCGGCATGCCCGCCGCCAACGCCACCGAACAGATGGGCGTGCCCGGCCCGTGGCACGAGCGGCTGCCGCACTTCCGGCTCGCCTTCACGCCGAGCAGTGGCGAGGAACTCCAGTCCGAGCACCTCGTCCCCCGTGAGGCGGCCGTTCCGGCGCTGCAGGCGGTGGCGGCCCTCGGCGACCGGATCGCCCCGCTCCTGCAGATCTCCGAGATCCGGACGATCGCCGCGGATGATCTCTGGATGAGCATGAGCTACCAGCGGGACACCGTGGGCATGCACTTCACGTGGGTAAAGGATGAGCCTGCCGTCGTGCCGGTGGTCGCGGCGATCGAAGATGCGCTCGCCCCGTTCGGCGCGAGGCCGCACTGGGGCAAGGTGTCCGCCGCGCCGCCGGAGACGGCCAAGGGGCTGTACCCGCGCTGGGACGATTTCCAGGCGCTGCTCCGCAGCTACGACCCCGCGGGAAAGTTCCGCAACGAGTTCATGGACCGCTACTTCCCGCACGCTTGACCTGCGGCAGCATGCTCCAGGGTAGTGATCCGGCACCAGACTCTGACTTCCCCTGGCATGAAACTCCCCGAGCCGTCCGGACTCCGGGACCGCTGGACCGCGCGGGGATCACTCGTCGCCGTACACCTCGCGGCCGATGTCGAGGATCTCGTTATACACGCCGAAGGCGGCCTGATACCTGCCATCGTCGAGCAACCATTCCGGGTGAGCCTGGAGCAGCACTTCATCGAATCTGGTCATTGCCTCGGCAATGGGTGTGCCGCGCTGCTTGACCCTCAGCCACTCTTCCCGTATGCCCGCCCGCCACTGCTCACGGTTCCTGGGTTCGTAGATATCAGTCATCGTTCCTCTTGTGATCGCCGGTCATCGTTCCTCTTGTGATCGCCGTCGATCACTCAGTCGCTCGGTGCTCTCGCAACCATGGCCCACGAGCTTATTGACAGAATGGCCAGCTTGTGAGCCTATAGGCAGATCTGAGCGCCGAGGCCAGGACAGCGCGGCGCCGGGGCGGCTGACGCGATCAGGTGGCAGGCTTCTCCCAGATCGAGACGTGCTGGCGGCTGTCGCTGGTGAAGGGCTGCCGCGTCCATCCGTCCCACCGCTCTTGCAGCCGCAGCCCGGCGATCTGGGCCATCAGGTCAAGCTCGGCCGGCCACACATACCGGAAGGGGATCGAGGTGTATTCGCCACGGCCGTCAGCGACCTCGACGTAGTTCGAGCTCATCGCCTGCGTGGCCACATCGTAGACATCGAATCCCCATCGCGTCGGGCTCACGTGGAACGAAACGACGTTCTGCCCGGGTGGGAGCCTGCGCAGATCGGGGATCCCGACCTCGATGACGAAGCAGCCGCCGGGCTGGAGGTGCTCCGCGACGTTGCGGAAGCAAGCCACCTGCGCCGCCTGGGTCGTCAGGTTCATGATCGTGTTGAAGACCAGGTAGGCCACGGAGAACGTCCCCTCCGCTCTCGCCGTGGCGAAGTCGCCGATCGTCACGCCGATCGCGTCGCCGCCCGGCTTGGCGCGCAGCCGGGCCACCATCGCCCGTGAGAGGTCGATGCCGTGGACCGGGACGCCGCGGCGCGCCAGCGGCAGTGCGATGCGTCCCGTCCCGATGCCCAGCTCCAAGGCCCGGCCGCCACGGGCCAGCCCCGCCAGCACGTCGACCACTGGGTCCACCGCGCCCGGCTCGAACATCTCCGCCGACGACTCGTCATACCTCGCCGCGACACGTTCCCCGAAGTAGCCGTCCTCATCGTCCACCGGCGGACCATACCGCAGACGGCATCTACAGCGCCTACAGGTTTTTGTCCGCTTCCGCAGCAGATGAGTGCGGGCCGTCGGCCGATTCATCTTCAGGTGCCCGCCGGGGCGGATCTGTACCACAGATATGTGGTACAGACTGAGCATGGAGGCATCGACAGCCATCGAGCGGATCAGCGAGCTTCTCGACGGCGGCGGGCCGGAGACATCCAACACCTCGATGAGGATCCCGACAGCGCTCAGGGACGCCGCTGCCCTTGCGGTCAGGGAGCTTGGCGTGGCATCGTCTGCTACCGCCCTGACAACCACTGCGCTGCGAGCGACACTCGAGGCAGTCGTGATGCAGGCTGTCCTCGATGACCACTACGGGCACCATCCGCAGTCCCGCCCCGACCTGGGCGATCTGGCCGTCGCGGCTGCAGAGCTCGACGGCCATCCCCTGGCAGCGCAGCCTGAGCGTCTGCGCCAGGCAGCCGCCGAGATCGCCAGGAATCACCCCGGCGCCAGCACGATCCCCGGCCGCCTGAAGGCGGCAGTCCCCTCCCGAGAGCTCTGATGGGCTGAGGCTCGGGCCCTCCCAACGGCATGACCCGGCTCGCCATCCTGGATAACGGGCAGGTGCCGGTCGGCACATCCGCTTTATGGACCGCTACTTCCCGGCCGCCTCCTAAAGCGCGCCGCTGCACTCGGCGACATCAGAGCCAGCTTCACGTACACCGAGGTGATCTCACCAAGATCAGGTTGGTCCGGACTGCGGACCCTGCCTGATCTGCACGAAGGCTTGGCGGTGGCGAGTAGGGCATGGAGTCCCTGGTGAACGTCGCGAGCGGGGGCACCCGCCGCGCCAGTCGGGTGTTGACCTGCTTTCAGCAGGCAGTGTCCGGGTTGCGCTGGTTCCGCCAGAACGTCGACGTGCCCGCGCTGGCCCGCGACCATGGCATCTCCCGCGCGACTGGCTACCGCTACCTCGACGAGATCATCGAGGTACTGGCCGCGTAAGCACCGGACCTGCACGACGCGCTCCGCAAGGCCGAGCAGGACGGTGTGACGCACCTGATTCTGGACGGCAAGTTGTTCTCCACCGACCGGCTGGGCGAGCAGACCACCCGCGCCAGGGGTGAGCGGATCGACGCCTGGTACTCCGGCAAGCACCGTGAACACGGCGGCAATGTCCAGGCCGTGATGGAACCCGACGGCTTCCCGCTCTGGCTCTCCGAGGCCGGGCCCGGCTCCACCCACGACATCACCGCAGCCCGCGCCCACGTACCCGGTGCCCTGTACTGGGCCTACTCCCATCTCGACCTGCCCACGTTGGCCGATGGGGGCTACGACGGCGCCGGAATAGGCGTGTTCACCCCGGTCAAACAACCCGCCGGCGACCAGGTGCCCGACATCGACCGCCGCGCCTGCAATGCCTTGCTGCGCGGCCTGCGTTGTCTGGGTGAGCGCGGGTTCGCCTTGCTGACCGGCCGCTGGCGAGCACTACGCCACATCACCGCCAGCCCACGCAAGATCGGTGACATCACCAAGGCCGCGCTCGTACTCACCCATTTCGAACATGGTCGACTCACGTGAAAGTCGTTGAGATCAACTCACCGACACGCGTGCGCGCCAATGAGGTTTTCTCAGTGACCTTCGTGTGGTCGTGCGGTGCTCGAATTACACCAGGACTAAGGCGGCGCGGGTGATGCCGCTCAGCGCCTGATTGCCGCGCAGGTGCCGATCCCGCAGCAGCGGACCAGCAGCAATTTCGCGACATAGCAGGAAAGATCCATCGGGACGTCGAGTCGTAACACGACCAGGGAGATCACGCCCAGTCCTTACGGCAGGGATAATCCTTGGCGAGGCACCTTCTACCAGTGGCCCCGCGATCTGGCGTTCTACCTGCGTGTTTATCAGATGTCCGCCGCTACGTTCGAATGACCGGATCACATCGGCGAGAAAAACCCTCATTGACCAGCACGGCACCCCTTGATATCGTCGGGCATGATAAATATCCGCAGCGAGCCAATAAGGTGCATATACATTAAGGGGTAAGCAAGGAAGCAGTTGGCTTTTAGCTGCCTGGAACATTTTCCCCAGGCCAGAAAGCGGCGGCAGAGCCTGATGAGCCGACACGAGACATGCTGCTCGTGCGACAACCAGGGAAGGAGGAGCTAAGTGACGAGACATAGATTGCTTAGGATCGGGGCCACACTCCTGGCTGCAGCCGGGTCAGTGTCTGGCCCGGGCATCCTGTCGCCAGGATTCGCAGCTGCGTCAAACGCGCCAGTCCACAGCAATCACACTTCAGCAGCACATCACGCAGTTCCGGGAAGGCCTGACCTATCGGCTGCCGCCCCATATAGCTCCGTCTTCGTTCCGAACGCGACGACGGGGCCATGGGAGATTTATAACTACGGCGCCGGCAAAGTTCTGGACGGCAACCAGCCAACAGCCTTCCAGAACGGCAGCCGGGTACAGCTCTGGAACTGGCGGAATACGCGCATACAGAAATGGTATGTAGTAAACGGAGATGAACTCAAAAACGAATACAGTGGTAAGTGCCTGGACGCGCCAACACCCTTCCTGAACGGTGGCAAAATACAGCTATGGACCTGTAACGGTGGACCCCGGCAGATGTGGGGCGAGACTGGGGCCGGCGGGACTGAACTTGCGAGTTATCCCAGTCATAAGTGCCTGGACGGCAACCTGCCAACAGCCAGCCGTAACGGCAGCAAAGTACAGCTATGGACCTGCCACGAGGGTGCTGTGCAGATTTGGTACGCCTACAAGGTCCGCCCTTAGCCGAATCCGCCTCCAGCCACCGGACTTAGGCGCGCGGGTGGGCCTGGCGGTAACTCGATTTCAGCCGGTCCACCGAGACGTGCGTGTAGATCTGGGTGGTCGCCAGCGACGAGTGGCCGAGCATTTCCTGGACACTGCGCAGGTCGGCGCCGCCCTCCAGCAGGTGCGTGGCTGCGGTGTGGCGCAGGCCGTGCGGCCCGGTGTCCTGGCTGGACCCGGCGGCCCGCAGCCGGTCGTGCACGATACGGCGGGCGGTGCGCGGATCGAGCCGCCTGCCCCGGACGCCGAGAAACAGGGCCCGCCCGCTAGCGCCGTTGGCGAGCACCGGGCGCCCGGACTGTTCCCAGCGGCTGACCGCGCGGACCGCTGGTATTCCGACCGGCACCGTGCGCTCCTTGCCGCCCTTGCCGAAGACCCGGACGGTCCGGCGCCCGAGGTCAAGCGCCCCGGTATCCAGCCCGCACAGCTCGCTGACCCGGATACCGGTCGCGTACAGCAGCTCGAGCACGGCCGCGTCCCGCAGCGCGGCAGCCGCTTCGGCGCTCCCGCGGCCGGGCGGCGGCTGCTCGATGTCGGCCTCGCACGACGCCAGCACGGCGGTGATCTCTTCTTTACGCAGGACATGCGGCAAGGTGCGGCGCACCTTCGGTGTTCCGAGAGCAGTTCCCGGATCATCGGGAAGCCAGCCACGCCGAGAGGCGAACGCGGTGAAGGCTCGCGCCGCCGCGCCGCGCCGCGCCAGCGTCGCGCGTGAGGCGCCCGCGGCGTGCTGCACGGCAAGCCAGCTCCGGAGCACCGGCGCGTCCAGCTCGCCCGGGCCACCGATGCCGCAGCGGTCAGCGTGCTCGAGCAGGGACCGGACATCACCCACGTACCCGCGGACTGTGTGCGGCGACAGCCCCCGCTCGGCCGCGATATGGTGCTCGAACTCCGCGACTGCCCGGTCTGCCCACGCCGGAACGACATCGGCCGGGCCAGCCCTCACGTCCGCCAGGCCAGCCCTCACGGCGGCCGCCGCGCGGGTCCCGGCTGCGGTAGCCGGATTCGTGCGCGGTTTCCGGCCTGGCATCCTGCCCACGCCCGGGCCGCCGACCTGATCACTGCCGACGCTGGTTCTCGGCGTCATGTCCACTATGCAAGTCTGCCGCGTCTTTCCGCCGCAGCCCGTAACCTGCGCCCGCGTGTCGATATATGCGCTGAGCGGGTACGCTGCCCCGGCAGCACCGTCGCCGCCCCGCGCGTCTTCAGGAAGGTCGCCGTCCCGGGCATTTGCGTGGCCTAGAGGACTTGCGGGATCGTTCGTGCGGTGCGGCCACGGGTCCTCGGTAGCGCAGGCGCGCACCGCATTACAGTTGCTGAGTGGCCGATGATCAGGCGGGGCGGGTGGACAGCTGGATCTGGTCGGTGCGGCTGGCCAAGACCCGCTCGGCCGCGTCCAGTGCCTGCCGGGCCGGGCACGTCAGGGTCAACGGGGCACGGGTCAAGCCCGCGCATGCGATCCGGGCAGGCGATGAAGTGCGGCTGCGCCAGGAAGGACGCGAACGCGTCGTGGTCGTCGTGCGGGTCATTACCAAGCGGGTCGGCGCACCTATTGCCGCAGAGTGCTACATCGACAACAGTCCGCCTCCTCCGCCCCGCGAGAAGGCTGTTCCGGTGGCTGTTCGCGACCGCGGCGCAGGCCGTCCGACCAAGCGCGAGCGCCGCAGTATCGAGAAGCTGCTCGGGCGTCCGGCCCGCTGAGCTCGTTGCAGATCTGCTGTGAAGATGCGCAGGAGCAGCCGCGGTCTTCGCCGAAGGCGGGTACGTGAGGGCCTCACGCTCCACATCGAGGCCGCCGGACGGCAGTCAATCGCCGGGTATCTCGAGCGCTGGCTCTCACCGGCTCTCACCGGTATCTGCGGATGCGCCAGCCCCGGGGGCAGCGCTCGACGAAGCCCCCGGCGGCGAGGAGACCCAGCGAACGCATGACCGCATCCACGCTGAGGCCCGCTGAGACAGCGATCGTGGCGGGTCCCGCGCCGCGCACCGGTACGGCTTCGAGGACCTCCGCGGTCACGGCATCCAGCGCGTCACGGGCCAGCACCGGACCGCGCTGCCGGAGGCGCGTGCCGTTCTGCGCGTATGGGTCATGCTCGCGGCCCGGGCCCATGTGGCCATCGGGGGCCGGCTCGCCGTGCGGGCCTTCCCGGCCACCAGGTTCTCCCGGCGCCGGCCGGGATTCCTGGCCGTGCGTGTCTTCCGGGCCGCGTGGTTGTTCTCCGGGCCACAGGCATTGCTGGCCGCAGCCATGCTGCCCGTTCCGGCCGGAGGGGCGGCTGCCGTGCTCCGCCGCGAGGCCCGGCTCCGGCTTGCCCCGTTCCCCGGCGGGCTGGCGTTCCCCGGGAAGCCGGCATCCGGGTGCCTCGTCGCCGAGCGGGCTGAGCAGTTCTATGACGTCGCGGGCGCCGGTTACGCAGATCGCACCCCATTCCCTGATGATCTTGTGGCAGCCGGCCGAGACGTCGGACGTCACGGGCCCGGGCACGGCCATCACGGGACGGCCCAGGTCCCTGGCGTGGCGCGCGGTGTTCAGGGCGCCGCTGCGCATGCCCGCCTCCACCACCACGGTTCCCCTGGAAAGCGCGCCGATCACGCGGTTCCTGATCAAGAACCGCCGACGGGTCGGCGTTCTGCCGGGCGGCCACTCGCTGACCAGGACGCCCTGGGCGGCGATGCCAGCCAGCAGGTCCTGATGTCCCCTCGGATAGGCGTAGTCCACTCCGCAGGCGAGCACCGCGACCGTCACCGCCTCGGCGGCCAGCGCGCCCCGGTGCGCGCAGCCGTCGATGCCGTAGGCCCCACCCGACACGACCGTCCAGCCACGCTCGCCCAGCGCGGCGGCCATCTCGGTGCCCACGTGCGCTCCGTAGGCCGTCGCGGCACGCGCCCCCACGATCGACACCGAACGCAGGCAGCAGTACCGCAAGTCAGCTTCTCCGCGCAGCCACAGCGCGTACGGGCGGGCTCCGCCGAGCACATCGAGCTGGGTTGGCCACTCCGGCTCACCCGGGCAGACCAGTCGGATCCCTTCCCGGTGGAAGCCAGCCAGGTCCATCTCCGAAGGGACCCCGCCGAGCCGGTTCCGCCACGTCCCGACGGCCTGCTCCAGCCGTGCACGCCCGATCTCGCTCATCCCGCTGGCCCGCCGGATCTCCACGCAGGCCGGAATGCGGCCCGCGGCCACGGCCGTGACAATCTCCGCGGGCTCGCAGGCACGCAGCAACGCGCCGAGCACCGGGTCGCCCGGCTCGGCCAGATAGGTAAGGACGGCGCGGGCGATGCGCTGCTTGTCCAGTGCGGCGTTCATCTCACCACCCCGAGCCAGAGGCCGAGCGCGTAGCCGCATTCATCGATGGTCGGCCGCTCCTTGCCCGCAAGGTCAGCGAGCGTCCACGCAACGCGCACCACCTTGTCGACGCCTCGCGCGCTGATTTCCCCGAGTTCCATGGCACGTTCCAGTGGCACCGTCGCGCCGTGGCAGGGCGGATAGGACCGGCGCAGCTCGGAGCCGGGAATCTCCGCATTGACCCGCCAGGGAGTCCCCCTGAGGCGATGGCCCGCACGATCACGGGCCTGTGCGACGCGGGCTGCGACCACCGCGCTTGTCTCAGTGAATCTCCGGTCGCTGAGCAGTTCCACGCGCCCGACGGGCAGCAATTCCACCTTCACATCGACCCTGTCGAGCAACGGCCCCGACAGCCGGCCAAGATACCTGCGCCTGGCGGTCGGGCTGCAGGAGCATGCCGAGCGTGGCGACGACGCCGCCTTGGCGCAGGGGCACGGATTGGCGGCCAGCACGAGCGTGAACTTGGCCGGGAACCGCGCCGTGCTCCCGGACCGGGCCACCACCACCTCTCCCGACTCAAGCGGCTGGCGCAGCGCGTCCAGCACGTCGCGGGCGAATTCGGGTGCCTCATCGAGGAAGAGCACGCCCCGATGGGCGAGGGAGGCTGCCCCGGGGCGGATGATCCCGTTTCCGCCGCCCACGATGGCCGCCTTCGTGGCGGTGTGATGCGGTCCGCAGAAGGGGGGATCCGCCAGCAGCGGACAGCCCGCCGGCAGCGTGCCCGCGACCGAGTGGACCGAGGTCACCTCGAGCGCGGCCTCGGCGTCCAGCCTGGGCAGGATCGTGGGAAGCCGCTCGGCAAGCATCGTCTTACCCGCGCCGGGCGGCCCGAGCAGCGACAGGTGGTGCCCGCCCGCGGCGCATATCTCAGCCGCCCGCCTGGCCACCGGCTGGCCCAGCACGTCGGACAGGTCCGGCGACGGAGCGCCGGGGACAGCCGCCGGGGCGGCGCCATCTGCCCGGGATAGGGGAGCCACGCTCCCCCCGGCCAGCTCCTCGACGGCGGCAGCGCCGGCCGGCGGCGCGGTGCCTCGCAGCCACGCGAGGAGGGCCGCCAGGGTCGGGGCCGACAACACGCGTACGCCGGGGACAAGCGCGGCTTCATCCGCGTTAGCCCGTGCCACGACGATCTGGGAGAAGCCCGCTGACGCCGCCGCCACGGCGGCGGGCAAGACACCGGGAACGGGACGCAGCTGGCCGTCGAGCCCGAGTTCGCCGAGAAACATCACGCCGGCGAGTGCGGCGGCTTTCAGCATGCCGTCCGCCGCGAGGATCGCGACGGCGATGGACAAATCGAACCCGCTGCCCCGCTTCGGCAGGCTGGCCGGGGAGAGGCCCACCGTAATCCGCCGCTGCGGCCACCGCTCGCCGCTGTTCACGATCGCCGAGCGGATCCGGTCCCGTGCCTCGCGCAGCGCGGTATCGGGCAGGCCGACCAGGACCATACCGACCAGGCCGTTGGCGATGTCGGCCTCGACCTGGACGAGATGACCTTGCACGCCCACCAGGGCAACCGAGTGCGTCCGGGCGAGGGCCATCTAACCCACCCCCCTGACGTGCTCGACCGTGTACCCGCCCGACGGCTCGCAGACGACGCCGACCACATCGACCCGCACCCGGTCAAAGCGCACCCCGTGGGCTGTCAGCCAGCGGATGGCCAGCCGCCGGAGCCTGGTGCGCTTCACCCGGCTGACGGACTCGAGCGGCCTCCCGTAGCGGACACCCGAGCGGGTCTTCACCTCGCAGACCACCAGCACGTGGCGTTCGGTGGCCACGATGTCGATCTCGCCGTCAGCGCAGCGCCAGTTCCGGTCGAGGATGCGCAAGCCCGCCGTCTGCAGGTACTCGG
>DASQVO010000116.1:0-24453 GCA_035640715.1 Streptosporangiaceae bacterium | reverse complement strand
GGACAAGGCCCTCGCGGACTCACCCGTCGACCTGGCCTGGTACACCACTCGCGAGCGTGACCGTGACGAGGTGCTGCCCTGGGATCATCTCGACGCCGGTCTCGATCATGACTGGCTGTGGCAGGACTGGCAGGACGCGATAGCCGGGGGCGCTGAGGTCGAGGACTGCCGGTGGACGCCGTGCTATGACTGTGGGGTCTGTCCCTCGATGGGCACCGAGATCCAGATCGGCCCGACCGGTGAGCGCCTGCCGCCCGGCACCCGGCTGCTGCCAGTCCTGGGCGGGAGCTGACGTGACCGCGCCGAAAGCCCGCCCCCTGCCCAGTGGCCAGCCGCCCGCGCCCGCGGCGCAGCATGTGCTGGTCACCTACGCCAAGCGGGGCAGGATGCGCTTTGCCAGCCACCGTGATATCGGGCGCGCTTTCGAGCGGGCGGTGCGTCGCGCAGGCCTGCCGATGGCGCACTCCGCCGGGTTCAATCCGCACCCGAAGATCTCCTATGCCAGCGGCACGCCGACCGGGGTGGCGAGCGAGGCTGAATACCTGAGCCTTGCGCTGACCAGCTCGCAGGATCCCGTACGGCTGCAGCGGGTACTGGACACGGCCCTGCCGGACGGGATAGACGTAATCGATGTCAGGGAGGATTCCGGCGGCACGCTCAACAGCCGCCTGATGGCGTCGGAGTGGCTGGTGGAACTGCCGGGGGTCTCGCCGGAAGCCGCGGAGGCGGCGGCCCGGGAGTTCCTCGCTGCCGCTGACGCGCACGTGGAACGGTTGACGAATAAGGGCGTCCGCCGCCTGGATGCGCGCGGCGCGGTGCTGAGGATGGAGCTCGACCGGCGCGCCTGCGACGCCCACCCTAGCGGGCATGGGACACTTCGGATGGTTGTTCGGCACACCGAGCCTGCCGTGCGGCCCGAGGATGTCCTGACGGCGCTGCGCCAGATCGCCGGCATCGTGCCGGCGTCGCCGGCGACCGTGACGCGGGTGGCCCAGGGCATGCTCGGCGGCGACGGCCTGGTCGGCCCGGCGCAGCGGCCTGGCGCACCGGGCCAGGCCGCGCCAGCGCAGGCGCCGGAAAAGCCAGCGCAGGCGCCGGGAAAGAAGGACGTGCCATGAGGGCGCCGAGGCGTCCCATGGGCCGCGGACCCGTGCTGCATGGCGGCACGCTGGTCCGCCCATCCGCAACCGCGCTCTGCTGCCTCACGGCGGCGCGGCACGCGGGACAGTCTTCGCGCCCTATGAAGATGATGTGCGCGGAACTGAGACAGGTAACGAACCTGGGCGCGGTAGCCGCCGTAGCGACCGGCTCCGTCCAGGTGAATGGACACGATGTGCTCCTGCGCGGCGCGCCGGATCCGTGGCGGATCCGCGCGCCCGGGAGCTTGACGGGAGATTGCCCGGATGCTCGAAACCGAGCTGGACGACAGAGAATTTGATGACAAGGCAGGTGGATCTAACAGCGGCGAGCTGAGGGCCGGGGCCGCGGGAGGCGGCCCTTCGGTCCATGGCCCGGCTGATCCAGTGAAACCGAACGTTGGCGGCGGCCCGCCGGCCGGCGAGGCGCCCGGACAGGCACGCCAAGATAGCGCGCCATCCGGCGGCCGTTCCACGGCTGCCGTGCCGGCGGTTTCCTTTCAGCCGCCGCAGGTCCTTTTCCAGCCCCCGGCGGTCGCTCCGGCGGAGGCGGCCGGTCCGGCACCTGCGGCTGGCGCGGCGCCCGGCACGGTGCAGGAGCCGGAATCCGATTCCGACGGCGGCCGCCGCGGCACGTCACGGCGCAGGAACGCCGGCCGCGGCAAATCAGCCGCGGAAGGCAGTGCGCCGCCGGTCAAGCAGGGTGGCAGTGACGGAGGGCCCGGCGGCCCGGGCGGGCGCGCAGGCCCGGCGGAGGCCGGCCAGCAACTGGCTGTCCCGCCGGGGGACGGCGAGACGGTGCCGCAGGACGATGAGGCGGACGACGGCGCCGACGACGGTTCACAGCAGGGCCGGCGCCGCAGGAGAAGGGGCGGCCGCAGCCGGACCCGGGCCCGGGGCGGCAACAGCGGCCCCGATGAGATCGGCGCCGAGGCGGCCGACGATGAGTCCGGTGGCGAGGCAGCCCACGGCGCAGGCACCAGGTCAGCGCGCCGCGGCGGGGGGCAGGTAACCGGCGCCGTGGCCGCGGATGCCGCGAACGCGCAGGCGGACACCGGCGAGAGCGACAGTGCCGGCCAGGACGGTGCCGACCGGTACGATGCCGACCGGGACGGTGCCGGGGACGAGGACGACAGCGAAGCCGACGGCACCGGGCAAGGCCGGCGCCGTCGGCGCAAGCGCCGCCGCGGCTCCGGGGCGGACGTCGAGCGCGCAGCCGCCGATGACGACCCGCCGGACACGGTCGTGCACGTCCGCCAGCCCCGCGCGACCGTGACACAGCCCGCCGATGACGTCCGTGCCGTCAAGGGTTCAACGCGGCTGGAGGCCAAGCGGCAGCGCCGGCGTGAGGGCCGTGAATCCGGGCGGCGCAGGCCCCCGGTCATCACCGAAGCCGAGTTCCTGGCCCGCCGCGAGGCGGTCGAGCGGACTATGGTGGTGCGGCAGCGGGGTGACCGGACCCAGATCGCCGTGCTCGAGGACGGGATACTCGTCGAGCACTACGTGAACCGCGCGAGCCACCAGTCCTACGTGGGCAACGTCTACCTCGGCAAGGTGCAGAATGTCCTGCCGTCGATGGAAGCCGCATTCGTCGATATCGGCAAGGGCCGCAATGCCGTTCTCTACGCGGGCGAGGTGAACTTCGACGCGAGCGGGCTCGAGGGCCAGCCGAAGCGGATCGAGTCGGCCCTGAAGTCGGGGCAGCCGATCCTCGTGCAGGTCACGAAGGACCCGGTCGGCCACAAAGGCGCGCGCCTGACCAGCCAGGTGAGCCTGCCGGGCCGTTACCTGGTATATGTGCCCGGCGCGTCCATGACCGGCATCAGCCGCAAGCTCCCGGACACCGAGCGGACCCGGCTGAAGAAAATCCTCAAGAAGGTGATGCCGGAGGACGCCGGCGTCATCGTGCGCACGGCGGCCGAGGGCGCCACCGAAGATGAGCTGGCCCGTGACGTCGCCCGGCTCGCCGCCCAGTGGGAGAACATCGAGCAAAAGACGAGGACGGCCAACGCACCGGAGTTGCTCTACGGCGAGCCCGACCTGACGATCAGGGTCATCAGGGACGTGTTCAACGAGGACTTCAGCCAGCTCATCGTGGCCGGCGACGACGGGTGGGCCGAGGTCGAGGAATATGTCCGCTACGTCGCGCCCCACCTCGCGGACCGGGTCACGCGCTGGGAAGACGACGGCAGCAGGGACGCCTTCGCCGAGTACCGCATCGACGAGCAGCTCGCCAAGGCGCTCGAGCGTAAGGTCTGGCTGCCCAGCGGCGGGTCGCTGGTCATCGACCGGACCGAGGCGATGACCGTCATCGACGTGAACACCGGTAAGTTCACCGGCCAGGGCGGGAACCTGGAGGAGACGGTCACCCGCAACAACCTGGAGGCGGCTGAGGAGATCGTGCGGCAGTTGCGGCTGCGCGACGTCGGCGGCATCGTCGTCATCGACTTCATCGACATGGTGCTGGAGAGCAACAGGGAGCTCGTGCTGCGCCGACTGCTGGAATGCCTTTCCCGTGATCGCACCAAGCACCAGGTCGCCGAGGTGACCTCGCTGGGCCTCGTCCAGATGACCCGTAAGCGCGTCGGAGCCGGGCTGCTCGAGGCGTTCTCCGTGCCATGCGAATGCTGCAACGGGCGCGGTGTGCACGTGTCGCTGGACCTGGCCGAGCTCGGCCAGCCGGGGCAAGGCTGCCAGCAGGGTAACCGGGCCCAGCCGGGCGGCCATGCCCGCGGTTCCCGGCACGACGGCCGCCACGCCGATGAGTCCTCCAGCCGGCCGGGGAAGCGGAACGGCGACAACAGCGATGCCGGGAAAGACCGGAACGGGGACAGCGGGCGCAGCGACTATGCCGGAAAGGGCCGTAACGGCGAGAGCAGGCCGAACGGCGGTGGCCGCAAGGGCCGGAACGGCGGCGGGAAGTGGCACGCGGACTCCGGCGCCGCCGCGGTGGCCCACGACGCAGCGGACGTCAGCCCCGCCGATGCCCCAGTGGACGTCAGCCCCGCCGATGGCCCAGTGGACGTCAGCCCCGCCGATGCCCCAGCCGGCCACAGCCAGAACGGCGCGGCGCCGTACGCGGCTGACGTGATGTACGCTGCGGCGCCCGGTGACGAGTCGGAGGCCAGGTCACCGCAGCGAGCACCGGAGCCGGGATCCGGGCCGGAAACGGCAGCGCCGTCCGCCCCGGAGGCGGCGCCCTGGCCGGAGGCGCCGATGCAGGCACCATGACCATTGCCGCGCGCCGAGCCCCGCGCCCGGACGCCGGTACGGCCACGCGGGGCTCGGCTACGCGGGGTTCAGCCACGACATTGGCCATGAGATTCTGCTCTTCAGGAATGCTCTGGTAGCCTTGCCTATCGGCGCATGGGACGTGCCCGCGACGCGGCTGAATCCCCTGAGCGCCGGATGGAAGTTCAGGCGAGCCCCGTCGTGGCGACACCGGTCCCCAGTTAACCGAGGGATTCGTGAGGGCACGCACGAGGGAGAGAGAGTTCTCGGGTGTACGCGATTGTGCGCTGCGGCGGCCGGCAGGAAAAAGTGTTGGTCGATGACGTCCTCAACGTCGACAAGCTTCAGGGTGACGTCGGCTCCAGCGTCACGCTGCCGGCCGTCCTTGTGGTAGACGACGGTGAGGTTGTCAGTGATCCCGCGAAAGTCAGCGGTTACCGCGTCACCGCGGAGATTGTCGGTGACGCCGCCGGGCCCAAGATCAACATGATTCATTACCGGAACAAGACCGGCTACCGGCGCCGCCTGGGACACCGCCAGCGGTACACCCGGGTCCGGATCACCGGCATCGACGCGGCGAAGGCGGAGAGGGGCTGAGATGGCACACAAGAAGGGCGCCTCGTCCAGCCGGAATGGCCGTGACTCCACGGCGAAGCGGCTCGGCGTGAAGCGCTATGGCGGGCAGCGGGTGAACGCGGGCGAGATTCTCGTCCGGCAGCGCGGCACGCACTTCCACCCGGGCGACGGCGTCGGGCGTGGCGGTGACGACACCCTGTTCGCGCTCGTGGCCGGGACCGTGGAGTTCGGCGCCCGCCGCGGCCGTCGCGCCGTGAGCGTCGTGCCGGAGGCACGCGGAGCCGGCAGCGTTCCCGACGAGAGCCCGGCAGGGGCTGCATAGGCCCGCGGCGCAAGCTGGCAAAGACATGCGAAGGCGGACCGGATGCCCGGTCCGCCTTTGTCGTGTCGCACCTGTCCCGGCGCCCTGCGCCGGCCGCCGCCGGACGGGAGCGGCCGCGCAAGCACCTCTGCGGTCACTGGGATGTACGTAAAGGTGTCATTGCGGCCGTTGCGATGTAGTGAGAGAGGGGGACGTTATGGCGGAGTTTGCTGATGAGGCCGTGCTGCGGGTGGCGGGCGGCAACGGCGGGCATGGGTGCGCCTCTATCCGGCGCGAGAAATTCAAGCCGCTTGGCGGCCCCGACGGCGGGAACGGCGGGCGCGGCGGCGACGTGATCCTCGAGGTCGATCCCAGCGTGGCGACGTTGCTTGACTTCCACCGCAGGCCGGTGCGGCGGGCCGGCAACGGCCGCCCTGGCACGGGCTCCAACCGCAACGGTGCGGAGGGCGCGGATCTGGTGGTCCATGTGCCAGAGGGCACGGTCGTCAAGACCGCGGACGACGAGGTGCTCGCCGACCTGGTCGGCGCGGGCACCCGTTTCGTCGCGGCCGCGGGCGGCCGCGGCGGCCTCGGCAACGCCGCGCTCGCCTCCCCCCGGCGCAAGGCGCCGGGTTTCGCGCTCAAGGGCGAGCCGGGGGAGGAGCGCGAGCTGGTGCTCGAGCTCAAGACCATCGCCGACATCGGCCTCGTCGGATTCCCCAGCGCCGGGAAATCGTCGCTGATCGCGGCGATGTCGGCCGCCCGGCCCAAGATCGCGGACTACCCGTTCACGACACTGGTGCCCAATCTCGGCGTGGCTGAGGCAGGGGACGTCCAGTTCGTGATCGCGGACGTGCCGGGCCTGATCCCCGGCGCGAGCCAGGGTAAGGGCCTCGGGCTCACCTTCCTGCGCCACATCGAGCGCTGCGCGGCGCTGGTTCACGTGATCGATTGCGCCATCGAGGAGCCGGGCCGCGACCCCGTCGCCGACTTTGACACGATCGAGGCGGAGCTGCTGGCCTACCAGGTCGCGACCGGCGCGGACCTGCGGGACCGGCCGCGCCTTGTCGCGCTGAACAAGATGGACGTTCCGGCGGCGCGCGAGCGCGCCGCCCGCGCCAGCCAGATCCTCACCGCGCGGGGCCTGCGGGTTTTCCAGGTATCCGCCGCGACCCGGGAAGGCCTGCGTGAGCTAGGGTTCGCCATGGCCGAACTGATCGCCGCCGCCCGTGCCGCCGCACCGCCGGCGCAGCCCGTGCGGCGGGTCATCCGGCCCGCGCCGGCCGCCGGGCCCGACTTCGAGGTCGTGCGGACCCCGGACGGTGCGTTCCTGGTGCGGGGCGAGAAGCCGCGGCGCTGGGTACAGCAGACTGATTTCAGCAACGACGAGGCCGTCGGCTACCTCGCCGACCGCCTGGCGCGCCTAGGCGTCGAGGAAGCGCTGGCCGAGGCCGGCGCTGAGCCGGGCGACGAGGTGCTCATCGGCAACCCCGAGGACCCGGTCGTGTTCGACTGGGATCCCACGGTGCCCATGGGCGGCCGCGGCCCGGACAGCGGCTCGCCCAGAAGGGGCCCCGGTGGATTCGGCCCGCGCGGGACCGACCGCAGGCTGTCCGGGTGAACCAGATGTCAGGTCCAGCACGCACCGACATCGCGGCGGCGCGCAGGATTGTCGTCAAGGTCGGCTCGTCGTCGCTGACCACGGCGGACGGCAGCATCGACGGTGACCGGATCGCCGCGCTCGCTGATTCGCTGGCGCAGCGGGCGGCCGATGGCACCCATCTCGTGCTCGTCTCCTCCGGCGCGATCGCTGCCGGGATCGCGCCGCTCGGGCTCCCGGGCCGCCCGTGCGACCTCGCCACCCAGCAGGCGGCCGCCAGCGTGGGACAGGGGCTGCTCATCGCCAGGTACGCGGCTGCCTTCGCCCGGCACGGGATGCGCACCGGGCAGGTGCTGCTGTCCGCCGATGACCTGATGCGCCGTGCCCACTACCGGAACGCGCAGCGGACCTTGGACCGGCTGCTCGATCTCGGCGTGCTGCCGGTGGTGAACGAGAACGACACGGTGGCCACGGATGAGATCCGGTTCGGCGATAACGACCGGCTTGCCGCCCTGGTCGCGCACGTGACACGGGCCGGCGCGCTGATCCTGCTGTCCGACGTGGATGGCCTCTACGACGGCGACCCGCGCCGCGGCGGTGCCCAGCGCATCGCCGAGGTGCGCGGCCGCACGGATCTGGCCGGTATCCGCATCGGCGGCAGCCGCGGGTCCGGCCCCGGAACCGGCGGTATGGCCACGAAGGTGGAATCGGCCATGATCGCCACGGGTGCGGGCATCCCGACGGTGGTGGCAGGCGCAGACCAGGCAGCCGCCGCGCTGGCGGGCGATCCGGCCGGCACCTACTTCGCGGCGACCGGGCGCCGGCCAAGGACGCGGCTGCTCTGGCTGGCACATGCCGCCGTCGCGCGCGGGCAACTGCGCCTGGACAGCGGGGCGGTCGATGCCGTAGTCACCCGCCGGGCCTCGCTGCTGCCCGCCGGGATCACCGGCGTGCAGGGGACCTTCGACGCGGGCGACCCGGTGGATCTATGCGACAGCGACGGGAACATCGTTGCGCGGGGCCTGGTCAACTACGACGCGAGCGAGATCCCGGCCCTGATGGGCCGCTCCACCAGGTGGCTGGGGCGTGAACGCGGCCAGGAGTACGAGCGCGAGGTCATGCACCGCGACGACATGGTCATCCTCGCCCCCGCATGCGGCCCGGCACGCCCGGCGGCGTCCCCCGCCGGGGGAGGATAACGGCGGGCTGGTTCAGTCGCCGTTGTTGTCGCGGCGGCCGAACCTGCCGAACAGGCCCTCGCCGGCGCGCATGGCGCCCTCCGCCGCACCGCGCACGATCCCCATGAACGGGTCCTCGGTACGGTTCCAGGACTCCTGGTAGGAACGCGCCGCGGCCCTGATCTCCTCGGCGATCGTGGCGGTGGAGTCGCTGTCCCTGCGCGGGTAGTCGCCGGAGAGGATCCGCTCGTACTCGCCGCTCGCCGCCCACCGGTCCAGCTCGGCGAAGCGCACCACGGCGAACGGATGCGTGTTGCCCTGCAGCTGGAGGATCTTGAGCAGCCCGTCCCGCACGTCGGGGACCGCGTCGTACTCGTGGGCCTGCTCATGGAAGGCGTCCGCGCTCAGCTCCGACATCCGGGAGCCGCCGGCCAGCTTCATCAGTACCCGCCGGGCGGCGTCCACGTCCTGGCTGGCCAGCAGGCCCGCCCGGTCGCAGGACAGCTCGGACTTGCGGTACCACTCCTCCAGGGCCCAGATAATCCCGCGCAGGCCGAGGTAGCCGATCGGCATCCAGGCGATCCGCCGCGCGAGGAGGATCAGGTTGTACAGCATGGTCCGGTAGATCGCGTGGCCGGACAGCACGTGCCCGAGCTCGTGGCCGATCACCGTCCGCAGTTCCTCGGGATCGAGCAGGTCGACCAGGCCGGTCGTGATCACGATGAACGGGCGATCCGAGCCGAGCGTCATCGCGCTGACCTGAGGGTTCTGTGTGACGAATACCTCAGGCACATCCGGCAGGTCGAGGATGTACGCCCCGTCGCGGACCATGTCGTTGATCTGCGGGAACTGCCGCTCGGACACGCGTACGCTGCCGGCCAGGAAGTTCAGCCGCAGGGCACGCTCATTGAACAGCCCGGACAGCTTGCGCAGCAGCACGTCGAATCCCGTGAGCTTGCGCATCGCCACCAGAGCTGAACGATCGGCGGGATGCTCGTACGCGCGGGAGCTGATACCTGGCAGGCGTACACGTGCTCGGTCCGGCACTGGAGTCATATCTCGTATGTTAAACCCGTTCATGGTGCCGCCGGTGCACCTGAGATAGCAGGAACGTCGCCGCGGTGCCGAAGTTGCGGGTGGCCGGCGGCGGCCACGCTGGCGTGCCTTACCATCCCGTTATGAACGCTGGCCGGGACAGTCGGCGAATCGGGGTGATGGGCGGCACATTCGATCCCATTCATCATGGTCACCTCGTCGCTGCGAGCGAGGTTGGGCACATCTTCGAGCTGGACGAGGTGGTGTTCGTGCCCACCGGCGAGCCCTGGCAGAAGGAGGGGCGCGATGTCTCGCCGGCCGAGGACCGCTACCTGATGACGGTGATCGCGACCGCGTCCAACCCGCGGTTCAGTGTCAGCCGGGTGGACATCGACCGGCCGGGGCCGACGTACACGATCGATACCCTGCGGGAGCTGCGCGCGGCGGCGGCGCCGGAGGACGAGTTCTTCTTCATCACCGGCGCGGACGCACTGGCCACGATGCTCTCCTGGCATGACGTGGACGAGCTGTTCTCGCTCGCGCACTTCGTCGGCTGCACCAGGCCGGGCCACCAGCTGAGCGAGGCAGGACTGCCGGACGGCAAGGTCAGCCTGGTCGAGATCCCCGCCCTGGCCATCTCGTCCAGCGAATGCCGGGCCCGCGTAGCCACCGGGGAGCCCGTCTGGTACCTGGTTCCTGACGGCGTCGTCCAGTACATCGCCAAACGGAATCTGTACCAGAAAAATAGCCGCTGAACTGGGCATATATCACGCCTCTCCAGCAAATCCGGGACCACGACACTGCCCGCACGCCGCCCGGTGGCAGCCATCCACCCCAATGAAAGATCAGGGGGGAGCATGGACCACATCGGGTAGCTGGCGGGTTTTGGAGTGACAGTAGGTCACGGTGGCATCCCGGGCGAGCAGCAGCATGCCTGCGGGCTTACCGAGGATGGGGCTGCGGCCGATGACGACGGCGTGCTTGCCGCTGAGTTCGACGTTATAGGCGTCGAGGAGCCGCATGATGCCGCCAAGGGTACAGGAGGCGAAACCGGGGCATCGCAGTGCTATGGCGGCGAAGGAGTGCATCGTCACGCCGTCAACGTCTTTGTGCGGGGCGATGGCCTCGAATGCGGCCCGCTCATCGATGTGGCCGGGGACGGGACCTCACTCTCAGCCATCAGCATGTCCGAGTGCGGCCTGGTGAAGTGCCGCGCAGCACCTTGCGGGGATCAGCGGGCCGTCTGGGCGGTGGTGCGGGCGAGCAGCAGGGCGATGTCGTCACGGGCGTGGGCACCGGGGCAGGCCAGCACGCTGTCGCACAGGTCGTCCAGCGATCGGGCGGGGCTGGCGGTCAGCGTGCGGGCGAGCCGGGCCATGCCGGTGCCGATGTCCTGGCCGGGTTGCTCGATGAGCCCGTCGGTGTAGAGGGCGAGCACACTGCCGGGGGGGAGTTCCATCTCCAGGGCCGGGTACCGGCTCTGGCACGCGCCGAGGATCACCCCGGGAGGTATGTCGATGTATTCCACCGTGCCGCCGGGATGGCGGAGCGCGGGCGGGGGGTGCCCGGCGCTGGTGAAGCGGCAGCGCCGGGAGGCCGGGTCATACAGGGCGTACAGGCAGGTAGCGCCGGTCTCGTCGCCGTGCCCGGCGGCTACATCGCTGAGCTGGCCCATGATCTCCTCCGGTGGGCGCCCCAGGCGGGCCAGGGTGGCGGTGGTGGTGCGGAGCTGGCCCATGATCGCCGCGGCGTGGATGCTGTGGCCGGTCACGTCCCCGACGACCAGCGCTACCTGGCCGTCCTCCAGCGGGATGACGTCGAACCAGTCGCCGCCCACCTCCGCGGCCCGGTTGGCCGTCTCGTAGCGGTAGGCGATGTCGAGACCTGCCACCTGCGGGATGTCCCGGGGCAGCAGGCTGCGCTGCAGGGTCACCGCCGTGGTGTGCTCGCGGGTATACAGGCGGGCGTTGTCGATGTGCATCGCCGCGCGCGACACGAGGTCGCTGACCAGCCGCACATCGGCCTCGCCGTAGGGCTCGGGGTGTTCCGCCCGGCTGAACGTGGCGGTGCCCAAGATGACGCCCCGGGCGATCAGCGGCACCTTCATGAGCGTGTGCACCCCCCGGGCGAGAAGGGCTTCCGCATAACTGGGCGTGTAGGTGACCTGCCTGGTCATCTCGGCCGGGTTCCGCGCCAGGAGGGGTTTTCCCCGCCAGACCGCCGAGGCGGCCGAACCTGTGACCGGTGCGGTGAACAGATCGCCCACTTCGAAGTTAACCTTGGCCCAGGTCGCGGCGTCGCGCACCACGACCCGGCGCAGCCGTAGGACGCCTGAATTGGTGCGTGGGAGATTTTCTCCCTGCAGCACCTGGTCGAGCAGGTCTATGGCGATGCGGTCGGCAAGTTCGGGCACGGCCAGGCCGGCGAGTTCCCCGGCCGTGCGGTAAATATCGAGCGTGGTCCCGATCTGGCTGCCTGCTCGCTCGAGCAGGCAGATCCGGGCATGAGCCTGCTGAAGCAACGTGACTGCTTGCACCCGGCCGGTGATGTCCATGAGAGAGCCCAGCACCCCCAGCACCTGGCCGTTTTCCGTCACCTGGTACGCCGACCACGAGAGGACCCGGCGCTTGCCTGGCAGGGTCTGCTCCAAAAGCACGTCGACCACGGGAACGCCCCGCTTCATCACCTGCTCGGCGAGGGTGCGCTCGATCAAGGCCCCGTCCATGCCGTGGTCGATCTCTGAAGGCCGGCGGCCGATGATCGCCTCGTCCGGGAGACCGGCCAGCCGGCGGAACGCCGCGTTGGTGCGCCTGACGCGCAGTTCGCAGTCGAAGAAGATCATGGCGATCGGCGACTGGTCGGACAGCGCGTCCAGTTCGCGGATGGAACCAGGAGCGGAATCAGGAAGCGATGACTTGGTAACGTTCCGTGTAACCTTATGATGATCCATGGTGTCCCGTTCCGGTACGTCCATCGACACCTCCTTAGCCCCGGCATGCAGCAATCAGTACGAAAATCGGTATTGAGCAGCAATTTTGCCGATTTTAACTCATGACGTCAAGTAAGCAGTCATCAACGTACTGCCATGATCAGCCCTGCCCCGGCGAGGTATCCGCCGATCAGGTGCACCCCGGCATGAGACCCGGCCTACAGACCGACTCGCTGCCCCAGTGCCTCCAACCTGAGGCAGGCGCAGCAGGCAAGGCGGTGCAGGTCTTGGACGCCATCCGCAACCACCACGCCGAGGGCTCTGTCATTGACCCGCCAGGTCATAACGGCGCCGAGCCTCGTTGACCTCGTTGATGTGCCGTTCGCCCACTCGCGGACGGCCGCCAGCGGCTGCTCCAGGGTCCGGTCGAGCGGGGGTCAGCGCGTATTCGAGGACGTCGATCGCGCGCCGTGTTGTCGGTGTATCGGTGGAAGCCTTACCCGGGCCGTACGTCGGATCGTACGCCTCGCCCGGCCGGGAGCGGGCGGGACCACCCCGCCTACCACGCCAAGGCTCTCACCGCCACCGCGTAACCTCACCCTTGAAGCCGGAACCCGCATCTGTCAGGTTTACACCGGAATCCGGACGCCTCCAGCGGCAGCAGCAAACGGCAGCAACCGCATCGCCCTCAGGTGTCCGTGATCGCCCGCCATCACCGCTCTGACCTGCTTTAATGGCCTCTATTGACCTCCTTGCCACTAGTTCACACCGAGGGGGTCAGGTTGCGTACTCGAAGCCATCGGCCAGGGCACATCCAGGGCACATGACATCGCAACCTGCCCGGAACCGATGAGAACCGCCGAGATCCCAACCGCAGCTAGGACCCATGCCGCATACATCGGCCAAGGTCACGAAGACGTACCGCCGCTTCATCGCCAAGCGCCGCCTCTACCGCTACCGGAGCGACTGGAATACACAGGTCGGCCGCTGGGGCTCTACGCAGGGGGCATGACGCCGTAACGTGAGAGGGTAGGGGCAAGCTAGCCCGGCGAGGCCCGCATCAGCGCGGGCCGCCAGCTCTATCAGCCCGGACGAGGAGGGCGAACAGCACACGTGACCGCGACCCCCAGAGCCGTCGAGCTCATCGAGATCGCAGCGACGGCAGCGGCCGACAAGCTCGCTACCGACATCATCGCCTACGACGTGAGCGAGCAACTCGTCATCACCGACGCGTTCCTGCTCTGCTCGGCAGCCAACGACCGGCAGGTACGGTCCATCGTCGACGAGATCGAGCTGAAGCTGAGCCAGGCAGGAGCTAAGCCTATCCGCCGCGAAGGCGAGCGGGAGGGCCGCTGGGTGCTGCTCGACTACATCGACATCGTCATTCATGTGCAGCACGCGGATGAGCGTGCCTTCTACGCGCTTGAGCGGCTCTGGAAAGACTGCCCTGTCGTCCGGCTCCCCGAGCCGGTGACGGCGGGCAGTGGCCACGCGCCGAGCGGCCCGGCTGACGGGGAGTCGCGCTGAGCGCCGGTGCCGCGCCGGCGGGCGGCTCGCCGTCCGCCGGCGGGCACACCGTGCGCCTGGTCCTCTGGCGGCACGGGGAGACGCGGTGGAACGTCGAGGACCGCTTCCAGGGCCAGACCGACATCCCGCTCGATCCCACCGGCGTGGAGCAGGCCGAGCGGGCGGCCCGGCTGCTCGCGGCGCTGCAGCCCGCCGCGATCTTCTCCTCCGACCTGAGCCGCGCGACGGCGACGGCGGCGCCGCTGGCCCGGATCATCGGGCTCCCGGTCACGCTCGACAAGAACCTGCGGGAGCGGCACGGCGGGGCCTGGGAGGGCCTGTCCGGCCCGGAGATCCGCGAGCGTTACCCCGCCGAGTACGTGACCTGGACGCCACCGGACGGGGAGACCTCGGCGGTGGTCGCCGACCGGGTCGCCGGGGCCCTGGGGTGGATCGCGGAGACCCTGGCCCCGCGCTCGCTGGCCGTGGTGGTCAGCCACGGCGCGGCGCTCCGGCTCGGCATGTCCCGGCTGATGGGCATGCCCGAGGAACTGTGGGGCGTGCTCGGCCCGCTGTCGAACTGCTCGTGGTCGGTGCTCGGCCTGCGGGGGGGCCGCTGGCGGCTCGTCGAGCACAACGCCGGCACCCTACCCGAGCCCGTCCTCGGCGACGACGCCGAGCCGCCCGGACCGGCCTAGCGAATCCCCGAGCGCGGCCCCGGCTCCATGGCGGGGTGGGCTCCCGGTGTCGCGGCGGGCACCGCAGCGGGGTGCCGCGGGGTTCCGGTGGGTCGTCCCCGGGCTAGTGAGCCGGTCCGGAGATGCATGAGCAGTAGCGGCAGATGCGATCGATGATCTGGTCGGCGGTCTTGGTCCATTTGAAGGGCCGGGCGGTGGCATTCCAGGTCTTGATCCAGTTCTCCAGCGCGGTGGTGAGTTCGTCGAGGGAGCAGAAAACGCCGCGGTCCAGGCAGCGTCGCTGCAGTTCGGCGAACCATCGCCCGGCCTGGCTGATCCAGGAGGAGTAGGCCGGGGTGAAGTGCAGCTGGACGCGGGGATGGGCAAGCAGCCACTTCTGCACCACGGGTGCCTTGTGCGCGGACAGGTTGTCGCAGATCACGTGGATGGCCAGGCCGGGCGCGGTCTGGCGGTCGATCTCATCCAGGAAGTCCCGGAAGTCCACCGCCCGGTGCTGCGCGGACAGCTTGCCGATCACCTTCCCGGTCGCGGTGTTCAGCGCGGCGAACAGGCCGGTGGTGCCGTGCCGGACGTAATCGTGGCTGCGCCGCTCGGGAAGGCCCAGCTCCGGTTGTTACGAAAGGCGACTCATGTGGTGCCAAGACAACTCACGACCGGCTCAACTAGGCAAGCAAGAGCGCACACGGGTGCGCCCGCCGCGCCCACCCTCAGGAACACCATGTCCGGCCCATGGCGAAGCGCTTTTCACGCTGGTGGGTGATCTGCGGGCCGCAGCAGTCCAATTCAGCACATCCGCCTCGGGCGCTCGCTGGAGCGGCAGAGCCGCCCAGCCGAGGCCTTGCCGCACTTCCGGATGGCCGCGGCGATGCGGCCCGACCCCGGCTACCTCGACGCGCTGCGGCGAGCCGAGACCCGGGAAGCCGAGCGGTCATCGCGCTGACCGCCGCGCCGGACGGTGGATACCTCGATGCTGAAAAGCGGCCCGCCGGGCTGGGACATGTCACCAAGGTGGCCGGCCAGCAGCTCCCGCGCTCATCCCACCGACTGCGGCGGTCGCTAGACGCCGGTTCCCCGCCGCTCCAGGGACTCGGTGCCGAACGGGGCACTGATGGGGAGAAACCCGCGAGCGGAGCGGCGGTACCTGCCGTAAAGCAGGGTGGCCCCCGCGCCGAGCAAGGCACAGACGCCCAGCACAACGAATCCCGGGACGTAAGAACCGGTGCTCGCCCGCAAGTGGCCGACAACGAAGCCGGCCACGATCCCGCCGCCGCCCGCGCCGAACCCGTTGATGATGCCGGTCGCCGGGCCGACGGTCACCTCGTCGAAGTCGCTGATCGCCACCGCCCACAGGTTGGTGGTGTAGGCGGCGGTGTAGTAGCCAATCGCCACGCAGATCAGCGCGAGCTTCCCGGCGGGGCTGGCCACGAACGGCAGCAGCATGAGCAGGACGCCAGCCACGAACAGGCCGGAGGCGGCGATCGGCAGCCGCTTGCCGGTGCGGTCGCTGAGCATGGATACCGGGACAGCCAGCAGCAGGGACAGGACGTACGGCAATGCGGAGGCCAGGCCCTGCGCTCCCCCGGTGAACCCCAGCGCCTTGACCGCCAGCGGGATCCACAGGGTGACGCCCCAGAACAGCATGCCGTTGGTGAAATAACTGAATACCAGCAGCAGGAAGGGAACGCCGCCGAACGAGCTCGCGGTGAGCCGCGGGCGCGGCTGCGATGACCCGGCGGCCCGGAGCCGGTCCCCCGCGGGACGGGAGGACGGGAACCGCGCCGCCTCCGGCGGGCGTGACCTGAGCGCCACGATGTACAGGGGGACGATGGCGGCGAGGCCGACGCCGCCGGTGAGCCAGAACAGCGGCCGCCAGCCGACATGGTCGTACAGCGGCGTCAGCAGGAAGAAGCCCAGCGCCAGGGCGAGGTACTGCCCGTAGTACTGGACCATGGCGCTGCCCCTGGTCATCTCCTGCTCGTTGAACCAGGCTTTCGCCAGCCGGAACTGCTGTGGCCAGTAGATTCCCTCGGCCAGCCCGAGGACCACGCGGAAGAAGATGAGCAGGCCGACCGAGTCCGTCCAGCCGGTCAGGAGCTGCGACAGCGAGAACAGCCCGATCATCGTGACGAGCGTCCACTTGGGATCGAGCCGGATGGTGAGGAAGCCGCCAGCCAGGTTCGCGGCGAGGTAGCCGAAGAGGAACGCGGTGAGCGCCCAGCTGGACGTGGAGGCGAACGACTTCCCGGTGAAACCAAAGTCGTGGGAAATCCCGGAGATGCCGACCGAGAGGTTCGACCGGTCCAGGTAGGCGACGAAAAGGCCGAGAATGAGCGTGCCGCCGATACGCCACCACTTTGCCGCTGTCACGCAATGCTCCTGTCCTCGTACCGTTCGATCAGGGCCCGGTCCACCTGGATGCCCAGGCCCGGACCACTGGAGACATTCACCACCGGCCCGGCGACGAGGTCGGAAAGCTCGTCGCGGAAGACGTTCGGCGCGCGGTCCAGTTCCAGGACTGGCCGGCCCCGGCTCAGCGACGGCACGGCCTGCGGCAGCGCCGTCATCAGGTGCAGCGTCGCCGCGATCGCGACGGCCGATCCCCACAGGTGCGGGAAGGTCGTGACGCCGTGCGCGCTGGCCATCCCGGCGATCAGCAGGGTTTCCGCCAGACCGCCGCACGCGGTGGCATCGGGCTGCACAATGTCGACCGGGCGCTGGCCGAGGAAGTCGCGGAAACCCCACCGGGTGAACTCCGACTCGCCGCCAGCGATCGGGACGTCCAGTGCGGCCCGTACCTCCCGGTAGCCGGCCAGGTCCTCGGGCAGCACGGGTTCCTCGAAGAACCAGAGGTCGCAGTCGGCGACCGCGCGGCCGAAACGGATCGCTTCGGCGGGGCTGAAACCACGGTTGGCGTCGACGGCCAGCTGCACGCCAGGGCCGAGAGCCGCGCGCACCCGGCGGACACGCTCGGCGTCGGCGGCGACAGGACCAGCACCGGCCTTCATCTTGACCGCGCGGAACCCCTCAGCCAGTAGGTCCTCCGCCTCGGCCACTGCGTCACCGTCATAGCGCCCGCCGTAGTAGAAGGCGGACGCGTAGGCTTCTACCGGGCCGTCGGCCCGGCCGCCAAGCAGCCGGTACACGGGCAGGCCGGCCGCCTGGCCCGCGATGTCCCACAGCGCGATCTCCAGGCCCGACATCGCGGCGATCGGCACACCTTTGCGGCCCCATTCCCGGCTGCGGTTGTACATGTCTTCCCACAGGGCGACACGCTCGCCGGGGTCCCGCCCCAGCAGCATCGGCGCGAACACCGAGTCGATGATCGCGCGGCTGGCTGCGGCTGGACCGAAGCACTCGCCCCAGCCGACGATCCCGTCGTCGGTTACTACCTCAACCAGGCAGCTGGCCCGCACGTCCCACAGCCACTGCGACATGCCAAACGGCTGCTCCAGCCGCTGGACCACGACGTGCGGCACCACGGCAGCGATCTTCACGCGCGGCCCTCCGGTTCCGCCGGCACCGGCGCGATGCTCCGCGTATCGGCGAGCGCCGGAATCAGGCCTGTCCCCCCGCGCCCGGCCACCGACAGCGACGCAGCGCCAACACCCAGCGCGGCTGCCTCCGGCAGCCGGTCGCCGAGCGCCAGCCGGGCCGCGAGTGTCCCGGCGAACACGTCGCCCGCCCCGGTCGCGTCGACGGCGTCCGGGACGTACGGCACCGGCAACGTGAACTCGCCGTCGGGCGAGCCGACCACCACCGACTCCGAACCGCGGGTGACAGCCACGGCGCGGGCGCCGAGAGCCCGGACAGCGCTGACCGCGGCCTCCGGGTCGGCGATGCCTAGGAGCGGGCGGGTGTCGCCGGGGCAGGAGGGCGTGATGACCGCGCAGTACGGCGCGATCCGCGCGAGCGCCGCCCGCGCCCGGGGCGGGGCCGTCAAGCGGGAGCGGAAGTTCGGGTCATAGATGACGGCGGCGCCGCCGTCGGCCGCGATCTGCGCGGCCGCCAGCGTGGCGGCGGCGCAGCCGTCTGACAGCGCGGTGAAGACGCCGGAGAGCACGACCGCGCCGGCCCGGGCGAGCACGTCCTGGTGCGGCTCGACGTCGGCGACGGACATCTGGGAGGCGGCGCTCGCGCTGCGCCAGTAGGTGAACTCGCGGTGTCCGGACAGATCGCCGTGCAGCAGGTAGGCCCCGTTAACCGCATCGCGGCGGCGCATCAGGGAGGTGTCGATCCCGAGCGTAGCGACCCGGGCCTCCAAGGCGTCGCCGAGCTCGCCTTCCCCCACCGAGGTGAGCACGGCCGTACGCGCGCCGGCCGCGACGGCAGCCGCGGCGGCATTGAGCGTGTCGCCGGAGAACCCGAGGCGCAGGGATGCCCCGTCGGCGAGTGGTTCCTCACCGTAAAGCTCGACCAGGATCTCCCCCACGAGCACGACGTCGAACGGCCTCACGCGGCCACCTGGAACAGTCCCGCGAGCCCGGCCGGGTCGGCGGGCAGCCCGGAGCCGATGCCGACCGCGAGCGCCCCGGCGCTGAGGTAGTCCCCGGCTTGGCCGGCGGCGATGCCCCCGGTGGGAATGAGCTGCGCGGCGGGCAGGACGGCCCGCAACGAGCGGATGAACGCGGGGCCGCCGACGTGGGCGGGGAACACCTTCGCCGGGCCGCGGCTGGCCGCATCAGCGATCTCGGCAGGCGTGAAACCGCCCTCCACGAGGACAATCCCGGTGCGCTCAGCGATCGGCCGCACCTCAGGTGCGGGGAACGGCGAAACGAGGAACTGCGCGCCGGCCGCGACGGCCGTGGCCGCCTGCGCTGCTGTGGTCACCGTGCCCATCCCGATGAGTGCCGCCTTCCCCGCCGTCTTCGCCAGCTCACGGCAGCCGGCCAGCGCCTGCGGCCAGTCAGGGGTAGTGGTGGTGAGCTCCACCACGCGGCAGCCGGCTTCCAGCAGGGATCGGGTGCGCTCGACGGCGGCGGCCGGGCTGGGCAGCCGCAGCACCGGCACGAGCCGCTGGGCGGCCACCGCAGCGGCGAAAATGTCACGCGCGCTGCCCGTCGGCGCGCCTTCGATCAGGACACTGCCCTCCGGCTGGGACTGCTCTCGCCCCGCCTGCGGCTCTGCCGGTCCCGCCCCGCCTCCGGGATTCTCTCTTGTGCTCACGTTGTTCCGTTACGTAGAATGACTTTTCGGTAAATGAAACATTGCTGACGTTAGGCGCGGGTTAAGGAGTTGTCAATGGCCCAGCCCCGGCCATGTCCCCGGTGACCAGCCCGGATGGGCGCGGCGGCCGGACCTCCGACGCCGGGAATGCCACCGAGAAGGTGATGCGACTGCTCGAAGCGACCGCCGCACCCGGTGGTCCGCACCGGCTCGGCGCGATCGCCGCTGCCGCGTGCGTGCCGAAGGCCAGCTCCCACCGGATCCTGCAGCTCCTCGTGGCCGGCTCGTTCCTGACCTCGGACGGCCAGGGACGCTACGCCCCCGGGCCGCGGCTGCGCGCGCTGAGCGCGGAAGTCTGCGCGGCCGGGGACGCGGGCATCGACGCCGAGCTCGCCGCCTTGCAGCGCCACACAGGTAACACGGTGCACCTTGCTCTGCGCAGCGGCGATTACGCGATCTACACGCACAAGGTGCAGAGCAGCCAGCCGGTCCAGATGGCGTCGCGGGTCGGGATGCGGATGCCACTCCATTCGACCGCGATCGGCAAATGCATCCTGTCCGGGTTTGGCGAGGCCGAGCTCACCGACTTCGCGGCCCGGGCCGCGCTGCCCGCGCGCACCGGCCGCACCCTCACCGACCTCGGCCGCCTCCGGGCCGAACTGGAGGCTGTACGCCGCCAAGGGTTCGCCGTCGACGACGAGGAAAACGAGGCGACGATCCGCTGCCTGGGCGCCCCGCTGCGGGGCCAGGACGGCACGGTGATCGGCGGGGTGAGCATCTCCACCGTGACGTTCGTGGTCCCCCGGGACGAGCTCCTCGGCTGGGCTGGGGCCCTGTGCCAGACCGCGGCCGCGATCTCGGCGGGACTGCGCTCAGGGTTATTTCGGCATGACTACCGGGTCCTGGCGGTTGGCGGCGATACCGCCCTGGCCGGGCGCGGGACGCGGCAAGCTGTGACTCAGGTCACGAGCAGGCCATGGTCCTGAGGACTTGCACCCAGATAAGACGATATGTCAACGTTAACTTATGGCAACGTTAACACATCCGAGCAGTGGTGCTCCAGCTTCCGGCGTGACCATCAAAACCGTGGCGGCGCACGCCGGCGTCAGTGCTCAGACCGTGTCCCGGGTCCTACGTGGTAACGGGTACGTCAGCGAGGAAACGCGGCGCAAGGTGCTGGCCGCCGTGGAGGCCGTCGGGTACCGCCCGAACGCCATGGGCCGCAGCCTCCGGGCGACCAGGACGCCAATGGTCGGCCTGGTGATCACCGATATCACGAACCCCTTCTACGCCAGGCTGCACAAGGCACTCGAAGCCGTGCTCCGTCGGCGCGGCCTGACGCTGATGCTGCTCAACTCCGACGACAACCTCGAAACGGAACAGGAGCAGCTGGAACTGGTGAACTCCTACCGGCCCCGCGGCCTGCTGCTCGCGCCGGCGGTGCGTAGCACGCTGACGGAGCAGGACCTCGCTTCGTTCGGCAACTATGTGCTAGTCAGCAGGACGATACCGGGAGTGGCCGCACCCGCGGTGGTCACCAATGAGCAGGAGACGATGGCTGAGGCGACCCGGGAACTGATCGCCGCCGGCCACCGGGACATCGTGGCCGTCCTCGGCCCATCCGGCGCCACCACCACGAGGCGCCGTGAGGACGGCTACCGCGCGGCCATGCAGGCAGCTGGCCTGGGGCCGCTTTCCTGCTACACGGACCAGACCGCCGGAAGTGCCCGGCACGCTCTGACCGAGGCGTTGCGAGCGCATCCCGCCCTCACCGCGGCAGTGTCGTTCAACACTCCGGTCACCGAAGGAGTCCTGGCCGGCCTGTCTGACATGAAGCTGTTCTGCCCGGAGGATTTCTCACTGATCGGATTCACCGACGCACCTTGGATGGAGTTCTTCCGCCCTCCCATCTCCGTGATCGCCCAGCCGGTGGAGGCGATGGGTGAACGCGCGGCGGAGCTCATGCTCGACCTGATCGACGGCAGGGAAGTCGCTCCGGTCGAGCATGTCGTACCAGGTCGCCTGCTGCGCCGCGGTTCGGTGGGCGCGCCTCGGTCTGCCCGATACCCAGAATGAGCCGTTTCTTCCCTCACCAGGCCTCAAGGAAGAGGTGACCACTTGTCATCCGACATCGTGCCCGCGGAGTCTTCACCGGCGCTCGCCGTAGCGGCGAGGATCACCGGCAAGCGCTGGACACGCATCCTTCTCCCGCTGCTGTTCCTCTACCTGATCAACTTCATCGACCGGAACAACATCAGCTTCGCCGTGATCGGCGGGATGAACGCCGACCTGCACATCGGGAACGCCGACGCTGGGCTCGCCAGCGGCGTGTTTTACATCGGCTACCTGATCCTGCAGATCCCCAGCGGCATCATGGCCGAGAAATTCAACGTCAAGAACCTCATCGTGTCCCTCGGCATTGCCTGGGGAATCCTCGCGATGGCCAGCGGCCTGGCGCAGAACCTGGCGGAGCTGCTGGCGGCGCGTTTCCTGCTCGGCCTCGTCGAGGGCTGCGTGTGGACGGCGATCCTCGTGCTGCTGTCCCGCTGGTTCACCGACTCCGAACGCGCGACCGCGAACTCCGTGTGGCTGATCTGCCTCCCCCTGTCGTTCATCGTGATGGGCCCGGTCTCCGGGCTGATCGTGCAGGACACCAGCTGGCGCTGGCTGTTCATCATCGAGGGAATCCCGGCCGTCCTGTTCTCCCTGCTGGTCCTGGCGGTCAGCGCCGGGCGGCCCCAGGAGGCCGCGTGGCTGCCCCAGGCCGAGCGCGAGCACATCCTGGCCGGGCAGGCACAAGCCGGGCGGGCCAAGGTCAACGGTTATCGCCAGGCGATCCTGCATCCGCAGGTGCTGCTGATGTCCGCGGTGTACCTGTTCTGGCTGATCGGGGCGGTGGGCGTCTTCACCTGGATTCCCGCGATCACCAAACAGCTCGCCTCCTCCGGGCTGGCCGTGACCGGCCTGCTGTCCGCGTTGCCCTACGTGGCCGCCCTGATCGGCCTGCTCGTGATCGGCCGGCTCTCCGACCGGAGCAGGCGCCGCGCGCTGTTCGTCGCCGCCGACCTGGCCTGCCTGGGGATCGCCCTGCTGCTGTCCACAGTCAGCGGCGGGAATCACCTGCTGTCCCTGGTGTTCCTGATCGTCGCCGGGTTCTTCCTGTTCGCCATGCACGCGCCGTTCTGGTCCATCCCGATGGATGCCCTGCCCGCGGCGCTGGCCGGCGCGGCGATGGGAATGATCTCGCTGATCGGCAACATCGGCAGCTTCGTCGGTCCCTACATCCTGGGGGCCGTCCAGCAGGCCACTGGATCCTTCGACGCTGGCCTGTATGTGCTGATCGGCAGCCTGCTGCTGTCAGCTGTGCTGGCCCTGTTCATCAGGGAGAGGGAAAGGACCGCGAGCGCATGACGAGTCCTGCCGCTGCCCCGCGCGGAGGGCTGCGGGTCGCCCAGGTGCGGGTGCTGCCCGTGACCCTGCCGATCAGGCATCCGCTGCGCTACACGCAGGGGCAGGTCCGCGAGTTCCAGCGGATCATCGTGGAGCTCTCCACCGACGACGGGCTCGTCGGCTACGGCGAGTGCCGTGGGGATGCCCTTCGCCACACCATGCTCACGGGCCTCGCCGAGAGCCTGGTCGGCATGGATCCGTATCAGCTGGAGGCACTGCGCTGGCGGGTCGCCCCGCAGGGCCTGGTCGAGTTGTTCAGCGGCACCGTCGCGGTACAGGCGTATTCGGCGATCGAGATGGCCTGCCTCGACCTGATCGGCAAGGCCACCGGGCGCGGCGTGTCCGATCTGCTGGGCGGCCGGGTGCGTGACGAGGTCGATATCGCCGGCTACCTGTACTACTTCGGCGATGCCGGTGCAGGAGAGCCGGCGGAGGAGGAACTCCTCGGCTTCGCGGCGGAAACCGTCGCGCGCCATGGCTTCCGCACGCTGAAGTACAAGTGCGGTGTATGGGATCCCGGGACCGAGATCGCCACGCTCCGGCGGCTGAGGGAGAACTTCGGCGGGCACGCGCTGCGGATCGATCCGAACGGCGCGTGGGGCATGGCAACGGGCGCGCGGTTCCTGGCGGCTGCGAGGGAAGTGGGCGTGCAGTACTGCGAGGACCCGGGTGCCACCCTGGCCAAGAACGCGCGGATCCGGGAGCTTGGCATCGGCGTTCCGCTGGCCAGCAACCAGGCCGTGGCCTCATTGGAGTCCCTCGCACTGGACCAGGCGTTCGGCGCGATCGACATCCCGCTGATCGACGTCAACTGGTATGGCGGCCTCCGCGCTTCGGTGCTGGCCGCGCGCATGGCCGAACTGCTCGGCCGTGACGTGGGGATTCACTCCAGCATGGAAAGCGCCATCTCGCAGGCGGCGCAGCTGCACCTCGCGGCGTGCATCCCGAACCTGCCCTACGCCTCGGACAGTCATTACCTCTACCTCGAATCGGACCTGGGCCGTGATGGGCCAATCCCGATAGCCGCAGGCAGGATGACCGTGCCAGCCGGGCCGGGACTGGGTGTCGAGGTGGACCCAGGGGCGCTGGAGCGGCATCACCGGCTCTGGCAGGAAACCGGCTTCCTGTCGTGGGACAACCCGGGCGGCCGGGCGGTGACGCTGCCCCGGTGGTGAGGCGGCTCCGAGCGTGAAGGACGTGGTTGGGCAGCGGTCGCCACAGCTTCAGCTTCGCCAGTGTTAACCTCCTTCCGTGTGCCCCCCTAGGCGCACGAGGGCGTCATATCTGTTCGGTTCTGCCTGCTGGAGGGACATCGGTGCGGCTCATCAGGTTCCGGAACATCGGCGGCGGCGTGCCGCGGGCAGGCGTGCTGGCCGACGACGGTGCTGCGGCGGGGACGATCACTTCGCTGGCGGGAGAGCCCGCCCTCGCCAGCCTGCTCGCGCTTCCGCTAGAGCAGATCCGGCAGATATGCGCCGAGCCGGGCGGTGAGACGGTGCCACGGGACAGCGCCGAGCTGCTCGCCCCGGTCGACGGCCACACGGAAGTGTGGGCGGCCGGCGTCACCTATGAGCGGTCCAGGGCCGCACGAGTGGTGGAAAGTGAGAATTCCGCCGACGTCTACGACCTGGTGTACACGGCGGACCGGCC
>DASQVO010000115.1:0-3461 GCA_035640715.1 Streptosporangiaceae bacterium | reverse complement strand
CGAGGTGTGGCTACCTCTCGAAGGCGCCGCGGTGATCGGCGGCGGCCGCCTGCGCGAGCAGGGCGGCGGCCAGTTGCCGCGCCTCGCCTGGGGTGAGCCCGGCCCAGGTGCCCGGCCCGGTATCCGATGAGGGACCGATGTCCAGGCTGACGCGGCATGCGGGGCGCCGGGTGCCGCCCAGGGCGAGCAGCCCTACCCGGATCTCGCGCCAGCACGTGGTCCGGAAGCTGATGTGTTCGCCTGCATTTTTGGCGGCGGAGGACCCGGTGTGCATGACAAGCCTCCTCATCCCCAGAACTACCCGTTGGGGTATATCGGGTAAAAGCGCGGGGGAGGGGCGCACATTCCGGCGGCAGGCTGATTCTGGCCGGCTTGCCGGGAAGTCAGATCAGATGATCGTCTTCTACGCGCTGCGCGAGGCCTGCGAGTTCTTCATCCCGGCCAATTGACGGCGCAGGACGCGCCGCTCCTCAGGAGTCGTGCCGCCCCAGATGCCGGCGGCCTCACCCATCCGCAGGGCCCAGTCAAGGCACTCCCGCGCGACCGGGCATCCGGCGCAGACGGCCTTCGCCGCCGCGACCTCGCGCAGGGCCGGGCCGGTATCGCCGACCGGGAAAAACCACTCGGGGTCCACATCCGGCCGACGGCACGCTGCCAGGCCGGTCCAGTCATCGTTCACAGGGATTCCTCCGACAACGAATAGTACTACTGTTCGTAGTGCCGGGGAAGTACCTGGCCGCGGGTATCGCTTGCGGCGTCAGCCGGCCTGGGCATGCAGAAGTAGGCCACCGATCAGGCTGACGGCGTGCGGACCGCGGGGCTGGCGGATGCCTCCTCCGCGGCATCTGCCTGGGTCGCAGCCGGGCCCGGGCTGCCTGCTGCCGTGATCAGACGGGAGCTGCGGCCTCGAGTCACGAAGCTGACCGTCCAGCGGACAAGCACGATGAATTGGTTCTGCAGGCCGCCCATCAGGAAGTGCAGGTGGATGGTTACCCACGCCAGCCACGCGGGGAACCCGCTGAGCCTTACCCGGTGTATCTGGGCGACTGCCGCCTTCCTGCCGATCGTGGCCAGAGATCCCTTGTCCCGGTAGGTGAAGGGCTTCGCGGCGCGCCCGGCAAGGCGCAGCCGGAGGGCCCGGGCCACGTGGCGCCCTTCTTGCATGGCGGCGGACGCGACGCCCGGTATCGGAAGGGTCGCGCTGGCGCCGTCCGAGACGCGCACCATGTCGCCCACGGCGAAAACCTCGGGAAATCCGGGCAGGGTCAGATCGGGCTGGACGGTGATCCGCCCGGCCCGGTCGAGCCCGGCGCCGGACGCCCGCGCCAGCGCGGCAGCGAGCGGTGAGGCCGAGACCCCAACCGCCCAGATGATGGTCCGGGCGGCTACCTCGCTCACGTCACCGCCCTTGGCCTTCATGTAAATGGACCGGTCGTTCACCTGCACGACGGTGGTGTTCAGGACGGGCGTGACGCCGAGGCGTCGCAGCTCTTCAGCTGCCCTGCCTGACAGCCTCGGGTCGTAGGCGGTCAGGACCCGGTCGTTGGCTTCGATCAGCAGGATCACTGCCTCGCCAGGGTCGATGGTGCGGAACTCGCGCCGGAGGGTGTCCCGGGCGATCTCGGCGATCTGGCCCGCCAGTTCCAGCCCGGTGGGGCCCGCCCCGACGACGGCGAACGTCAGCCACGCCCGGCGCCGTTCGGGGCAGGTCTCCAGCTCGGCGGCCTCGAAGGCGGTCAGGATGCGCTGGCGGATCTCCAGGGCATCCTCCACGGTCTTCAGGCCAGGTGCGTGCGGCGCCCACGCGTCGTGACCGAAGTAGGAATGCGCAGCTCCGGCGGCGACGATCAGCGAGTCGTAGCCCAGATCACTGCATTCGCCATCTGGCTGCCGGCGTAGCCGGACGCGCCGCCGGTGCAGGTCGATCGACAGCACATCGGCCAGGAGAACCTTCGCATTGCGCTGGCGGGCCAGAATCCCGCGCAGCGGCTGGGCGATCTCACCCGGGGACAGCGCCCCGGTGGCGACCTGATAGAGCAGCGGCTGGAAGAGATGGAAGTTCCGCCGGTCCACCAGTGTCACCTCGACGTCGGCCTTGCGGAGCCCGCGCACAGCCTGCAGGCCGGCGAAGCCCCCGCCGATGACGACCACCCGATGCGCATGGCCCGCCCGGGGCCTGGAAGGGCCCCGGGCCCAGCGCCGTCTGGCCTGCACTGTTTTCTGAGGCGGCCAGTGTCCCTCGCTTTGATCCTGAGCCAGCGGCGCGTACTGCTGGCACGGCAGTTCTGGCTGCCATTGCCCGCCGGGCTGCTTCATCTCAGCTGCTGAGCCGCCACCGGTGATGCCTTCTGCATCGTGCATGAGTTCTCTCCCTTCCATCGCGGCCCTGGACACAGCTGAGCGCGCCGCCGTCGCCTGTGTCCCTACGAGGCCGGCCGGGTCCGTCGATGGGCGCCGAGCGAGTCGCCCAGCGTCCACAGCGAGACACCAATCAGCACAATGTCCTTGAGCAGGAACTGGCCGGGCAGCACCGACAGCAGCCCGAATCCGCCTGTGAAGACTCCGGGTGTGGTGAACAGGAAGCTGATCGTGCTGCAGAAGAGCAGCACGGCGAACGCGCTGCCGACGGCCGAGACCCGCGGCCAGAGCGGCCGGAGCGCAATGAGCAGAGCCGCGAAGATCTCCGTGCTACCGAGCGCGTAGCCGAGCGTGTGGACATTGAAGATGTCGTAAAGCCAGCTCAGCGGGGGACTGTGGGCGATCAGCGGCTGAATGGCTGCGGCTTCGTACGGGACGTACTTCAGGGCGCCGATCCAGGCGATGACGACGACAAGGCCGTACCTGACCAGAAACCGGCTGGCGATGGCCACCGCGTGCTCTGCCGTCTCGGCCGTGACCGCCGGGGGATTGAGAGATTTCGCGTGCGACATGCGGATCCTTCCTTCCGCCACGCGAGGGATGAGAAATTTCGTGTTCAACATGCGGATCCTTCCACTCACCATGCGCGACATCGCGTCGCTAGGACCCACTGTGCGGTGACCGTGGGTGAGCGAGCATCACCCCTAAGCCGGCTTCACCCGGGTGAGGTGTTCACCTCTACGGCAGCCCGGGCCTGGAGCTGGTGAGCGTGGAGCCGTTCCGGACGGACCAAGCCGACGGGGACCAGGGCCTACCGGGCGTTATCGCTCCGCGCCCGGGCCACGGCCTGCTGTCTGGTTGACACCCCGAGCTTGCGATAGATGTGACGGGTATGTGTCTTAACGGTGTCGTAGGACACGTAGAGCTCGCTCGCGATCTCCCGCAAGGAAAGCTGGCTGTTCAGCCACCGCAGGATTTCGTCCTCCCGCTGGCTCAAGGGTTCCGCGAGCTTCGGCGGGCGGGGCCCGGGGGGTGGCGCAGGCCGGCCTGCGCCACCTGCGGTGCCCGCGAGGTGTTCGGTGAGGATCACGCCGGGATCAGGG
>DASQVO010000114.1:0-15820 GCA_035640715.1 Streptosporangiaceae bacterium | reverse complement strand
ATGAGCTTGATGAGAAGAGGTAAGCGTCAGCCTGCCCCTGATGCTCCGCACGTGCTTGTCATCGGTGCCGGCTTCGGCGGCTTGGCGACCGTGAAAGGCCTCGCGGACGCCGGATTCCGCGTGACACTGATGGACCGCAACCTCTACAGCACGTTCCAGCCGCTGCTATACCAGGTGGCGACCGGCGGTATCAATCCCGGCGACGTCGCCTACCCGGTCGGCGGATTCACCTGGCGGTACGGTGCGCGCTATCGCTACGGTGACCTTGCCGCCATCGATTCCGGGGCCCGCCGCGTCAGGCTGGCCGACGGCCGTGAGATCGCGTACGACTACCTCGTCCTGGCCACGGGAGTCTCGGCGTCGTACTACGGCATCAAGGGAGCCGCGGAATATACCTACGGCCTCTACACCCGCCGCGATGCCATTGCTTTGCGTGATCGTTTCATGGCGGATATCGAGCGCCTGAGCATGGGGCCGGAGGACGCTGAGCTGGCCATCACCATGGTCGGCGGCGGCGCGACAGGCGTGGAACTGGCCGGGACGATGGCCGAGATGCGGGACGACGTCCTGAAGGAAACCTTCTCCGACATGGACCCGGCCCGCATCCACGTCCGGCTGGTGGAGATGCTTCCCGAGCTACTGGCCCCCTTCGATGCGAAGCTTCGCGGCTACACCCGCGACCAGCTCGTCGCGCGTGGCGTCGACGTCCGGCTGAACACCGCGATCAGTGAGGTCACCGCCGACCGGGTTCTGCTCAAGGACGGGCAGAACCTGCGTAGCGACATCACCGTGTGGACGGCCGGGGTTGCGGCACCGGACGAGGCGCGGCAGTGGGGGCTCCCGCAGGGGCACGCCGGCCGGATCGTGACCGGGCCCGATCTGCGTGTCAAGGGGCAGGATCGCATCTTCGCCATCGGCGATATCGCGATGGTGGAAGAGCATCCGACGCCGCAGCTCTCGCAGCCCGCCCTGCAGATGGGCCGGCACGCGGCCGAGCAGATCCGGCGGCTCGTAGCCGGGCAGGCTACCGAGCCGTTCTCCTACCACGACAAAGGCATGGCGGCCACCATCGGCCGGAGGTCCGCGGTCATACAGCTTGCCCGCGGACCGGACTTCCGCGGCACGATCGCGTGGCTTGGCTGGCTGGTGCTCCACCTCTTTTACCTTCTCGGCGGCCGCAACCGTATCTCCGCCCTGGTCAACCTGGGCTGGCGCTACCTGACGTGGGGACACGGCGGAACTGTCATCCTCGGAGACGTGCCGCCCTATGTGGGGTCAGCGGGCCGGGCCGCCCTCGCCGCGGCCCGCCCGGGCGCGCAGCAGGATGGTGCGGTCCAGGCCAGGCCGGAGCGGGATGGTGCGGCCCAGGCCGGCGACCAGCACGTCGGCCGGCCGCAAGCCCGGTGAGCAGCGGCCCGGCGCGCCGCGGGCCGGGGGAGACCGCAAGTCCTACGACATGGCGTAGTAGTCTCGGGCCATGGTGTCCAGGGGCATGACCACCCAGAGCAGGCGGCTGCGGCTGCCCGCCGCGGTGATCGGGGCAGTTGTCGCCGGGGCTCTCGCGCTGACGGGCTGCGGCGGGAGCAGCCAGGGGAGTGCTGATGCCGGGTCGGCCGCGTCACCCGGTTCGAGCGCCGCGGCCGCCAACCCGAACCTGGATCTCGGTACCCCCCTCGGCGGCAAGCCCGCGCCCGACGTCCGGCTGGACAACCAGTTCGGCCAGCCGATGTCGCTCAGCCAGTTCCGCGGCAAGGTCGTTCTGCTGGGGTTCGAGGACTCCGAATGCACCACGGTCTGCCCGCTGACCACGCTCGAGATGCTCGAGGCGAAGCAGCTACTCGGCGCGGCGGGCAGCCGCGTCCAGCTGCTCGGAATCGATGCCAACCCGGACGCGACCGCCGTCTCTGACGTGCTCGCGTACTCACGCGCGCACGGCATGGTGAATCGCTGGGACTTCCTTACCGGGACGCTCGCTCAGCTCAAGGCGACCTGGAAGGCGTTCCATATCTACGCCCAGATCGACCAAGGCCAGGTCGACCACACCCCGGCGCTGTACGTGATCGACACGCACGGCCGGGAGCAGAGGGTGTACCTGACCCCGATGGCCTACTCCAGCACCGGGCAGTCCGCGCAGGTCGTCGCGCAGGAAGTCGCCGGGCTGCTGCCCGGTCACCCAAAGCTGTCCCAATACCAGTCGCTGGCCTACATTACCGGGCAGACCCCGGCGCAGCGGGTCGCGATGCCGGCCGCCGCCCCGGGGGCGGGCCAGGTCACTCTCGGCCCGGGCCAGCCGCATCTTCTAGTGTTCTTCGCCACCTGGCTGTCTGAGGTTTCTGACCTGCGGTCCCACCTGACCGGGCTGAACTCCTATGTCCAGGCCGCGCAGAAGGATCACCTGCCGCAGCTCACCGCGGTGGACGAGGCAGTCACCGAGCCCGCCCCCGATGCCGCGCGCACCTTCATCAAGGGCCTCGGGCAGCCGCTGACATACCCGGTCGGCCTCGATACCACCGGCCGGATCGCGGACGGCTATGGGGTGCAGGACCAGCCCTGGTTCGTGCTCACGTCAGCATCCGGCAAGATCGTCTGGTCCCACGACGGCTGGCTGTCACCGTCCGCGCTTGAGGCGGCCGCCAGGCACGCGTGAGGCGGCCGGCCTGAACAGTCAGGCGGGCCGGGTGCCGGGCACCGCCTCTTTGAGGGTGTCGTACACCGGAATGAGCTGGTCGGCGCCCACCAGGGTCAGCACCCTGGCGACAGTGGCCTGGGGGGACACGAGCACGAGCCTGCCGCCACGCTCGTTCATCATCACCCGGATGTCCAGCAGGACCTGCACGCCGGTGGAATCCATGAAACCCAGGCCGGAGAGGTCAACGATGAGGAGCTTGGTTTCCCGGGCGACTTCGGATTCCAGCGCACCGCGCAGCTGATCGTAGGTGTATACGTCGCACTCACCGGCGAGTGCGACCACGGTATATGAGTGCCTGGCAGTGACCGACACCCTGAGCTGCTCCACGCACTCCCTTGTACCACCTGCGGGGTTCCGCAGAACCAGCAGGTCAGCCGCGCAGGAGCCGGGTGCGCGTGCCATCCGGGCGCCGATTGGCGATCATACGCAGGCGGAAACGGGTACATGATCAGACACGTCCCCGGAGATGCGTACCTACGCAGGAGGTGTGATGGCGCGCGTGATCTGGACCGGCGCTCTGGCCTTCGGGCTGGTCAATATCCCGGTCGGCCTGTATGCGGCCACTGAGGACAAGACCGTGCACTTCCACCAGTTCCAGGCCGGAACCAGTGACCGTATCCGCTACAAGCGGGTCAATGAGCGCACCGGCGAAGAGGTCAGCTACCGGGACATCGTGAAGGGCCGCGAGGTGGACGCGGACACCTACGTCCTGCTCACCGACACTGAACTCGAAGCCGTCGAGCCGGGCCGGTCCCGCACCATCGACATCACCGACTTCGTTGACCTCGCTGACGTCGACCCGATCTACTTCCAGCGAACCTATTACCTCGCACCGCGCGGCGACGGCGCTGACCGGTCATATGGCCTGCTGCACCAGGCGCTGATGGCCACCAACAGGGCCGGCATCGCGACGCTGGTCATGCGCAGTAAGGAATACCTGGTCGCGGTGCGGCCGCAGCGGGACATTCTCACGCTGGAGACGATGTACTTCGCCGACGAGATCCGCGATCCGGTGACGGCGACCGGGTACGAGCCGTCCGGCCATACCGTCAGGTCACGCGAGCTCACCATCGCCAGGCAGCTCATCGAGTCGATGACCACCGACTGGGATCCGGCCAATTACCACGACACCTACCGGGAACGGGTTGAGGAGCTTATCGAGCGCAAGCGGAAGGGCGAGGCGATCGCCGCGGAGGCTCCGCCGCCGCCCACCGCCAAGGTGGTCGATCTCACCGAGACACTGCGCCGTAGCGTCGAGGCGGCCCGCGACCGCGGTGCTGGGCGCAAGCATGCCGCGCCAGCGGACGCAGGCCCGTCCGAGGCGGAACTCGCCGCGATGAGCAAGAGCCAGCTGGCGGCGCTGGCCGCAGAGCTCGGCATCTCCGGCCGGTCCCGGATGAGCCGTGATGAGCTGGAAACCGCGGTCCGCGAGGCCCGCCAACCGCGCCCGAAGGCCGTCTCCTGACGCCGGGTGGCGGCGTGGGGCCTGGCCGGCCGCCGGGGCAAGGCGTAATGTCCTCGGCATGACCGTCAAACTCGTGGTCCTGTACACCCGCCCGGACGACCCGGACGCGTTCGACCAGCACTATTCCGGTACTCACATGCCGCTGGTAGCCAAGATTCCTGGTCTTGACCGCGTTGAGACCGGGCGATTCGTCGCCGCGCTCGACGGTGGCGAGGAAACGTACTACCGGGCGGCCGAGTTGCACTTCGCCGACCAGGCGGCTCTTGACGCGGCGCTGGGCTCACCCGAGGGACGGGCCACTGCAGCCGACTACCAGCAGATCGCCCCGCCCGGTTCACGGATGTTCGTCCAGGCCGTCGACTGAGCGCGCGGTCCCGGCGGCCCCGCCGGTGCTGGCGGCCCGCTCCCAGATCCGAGTAGTTTTCTGCCCGAATTTTGACAATCTTCTGCAGATCTTGACGGATCAACACGCCATTAATATGTGGTAAAAGCTTACTCATTCCCGCACAGCGTCCGGCGGCACTGGTGGATGCTGTGCGGAGATGAGTCATGAGCTCATTGGGACCCAACGCTGTCGCACTATCCGAGCTCAGGCAGGGACGCGACTTCCGATCCCGCGCACCTGGAGTCAGGCAGCCAGCCTCACCCGAGGCCACCGGCAGCTCCGCATCACTCTCGTGCACGTCCCCGGCGCGTTCGCCTGAAACGTGGCCGAGCAGCCATGTCTACTCGCCTCATCGAAAGAAGATAGCCGCAGATGAGATCGCCACGATTGTTCGGAGCAGCGGCCAGTTCACTGACGGTGGCTGTGCTCGCCATGGCACCGTACGGTGCCCATGCACTCGCAGCCCGCGCAGGCCAGGCCCACGCAGGCCAGGCCAACGCAGGCCAGGCCCACGCAGGCCAGGCCCACGCAGGCCAGGCCAGCACCGCCTCGATGATCACCGGGGCGAGCGTCGGCATCCCGCAGACCTGGAACAACGCGAGCCCCAGGACGCGATCCGGCACCGGTGGCGGCCCCACGAACGGGGACACCTGGTACAACACCTGGGCGGCCGACGGCAACATCTACGCCACCAGTGACGACGCGACCGGGTTCGCCGGCACGTGCCGAAGCAACTTCTCCGTGAACGAGCTCACCGGCAACAGCGCGGCCAGCCTCGCCTCGCCATATGAGAACTGCATGACCAGTTACGGCGTGGTAGGTGCCAGGCAGAACTACAACGATGGCCGCACATGGAAGACCGACGGGATCATCTCGGTGGGCGGCACCCTGTACGTGGTCGTCACCCGCCAGGTTGACGGTTACGGCGGGTATCCGGCCGGCTTCCAGCCTTCCAATGACGCCAGCATCATCAAGTCCACCGACAACGGGCGGAGGTGGTCCAACTCGTTCGGGGTCACCAATAACCCCAACGGTGCCGCACCGCCGCGGCTGCCGGGCGGGCGGCCGGGCGCCAAGGCGATGTTCCCCGGCACCAGCTTCCCCACGCCGGAGTTCATCCAGTACGGCCAGGGCGACAACCCGGCATCCACGGCCGACGGCGGGAACACCTACGTGTACGCCATCTCCAACGACGGCTTCGCCTACGACGGGAACTACTACATCCTGGGCCGGGTGCTGCGCAGCAAGATCGGCAACCTGAACGCTGCGGACTGGCAGTTCTACACCGGCCCGCCGGGCGGCAATGGCATGGACTCGGCGGCCTGGTCATCCAACTCCGCCAAAGCCACCCACATCCTGTCCGTGCCGCACCAGCTCAGCCAGGCCAGCATCGTCTACGACGCGCCGCTGCACACCTACATCCTGGCCAGCGCCTACTTCCCGTTCACGGCTAGCTGGTCGGGCGCCGGCGCAGCGGCCACCTCCACCTGGAACTTCTTCGAGGCACCGCACCCCTGGGGGCCATGGACGAGTTTCTTCAACCAGCCCACCACCGAATGCTACTTCGCCTGCAATCCGTCAATTCAGAGCACACTCGGCTGGTATGACCCGGCTCTGGTGTCGAAGTTCATCACGATGGGCGGGCTCGGCAACACGGTCCTGACCGCCGAGGACTTCGGCACGAGCAGCCGGAGCAACGACTTCCTGTACAAGCTGCACGCGTTCCCCTTCATCCTGTCCACGCCCACCGGGAACGTGGTCGACGACTCGGTCGCGTTCACGCCCGGCACGACCGGAACCGGCAGCTGGGCCGACGAGTATACCTACGGCGGTTATCTCGGCGGCACCGTCCACTACAGCCACACTCCCGGCTCATCGCTCAGCTACACGTTCCGCGGCACGTCCATCGCCTGGGTCGGCTCGCGGAACAACAACCACGGCCACGCGAGCGTGTCCATCGACGGCGGACCGCCGGTGTCCGTCGACACCTACGGGCACACGTTCGCCCTGCAGCAGGTCCTGTTCACCAAGACTGGACTGTCCGCCGGCCAGCACACCATCACCATCACGGTGACCGGCCAGAAGGACCCGGCCTCCTCTGGCGTGTTCCAGGACATCGACGCGTTCATCGTCGGCGGCGGCTGAGAGTTCCCGGTGGAATCGCTGACCACAGCCTGGACGCACTGGCCACCCGGAGATGCGGCCGCCGCGGCGGGCTACCAGCAGATCGCCCCGCCCGGTTCACGGATGTTCGTCCTGGCCGTCGACTGAGCGCGCGGTCCGGGCGGGCCCGCCGGGACGGTATGCCGAACGCGGGGAGTGTCACCACATCCCGTTCGGGATCTCACATAGAGGAAGCCCGGACCTGCCGCATGATCCGTCCAGCGTCCGTGCACCGTCAGCTGGGCGCTGGCCGTCAGCCGAGTGCGGCGACGGTATCGGTGGTGAGCCCGGAGAGGCCGTCCAGCACGGCGCTTGCCAGCCCGAGGGCGTCGGCCTCCGGCGGGTAACGCGGGTGCGGGACGGCGATGACCCGCAGTCCCGCGGACGCGGCGGAACGCAGCCCATTGCTGGAGTCCTCCACGGCCGCGCACCGGGTCGGCTGGACGCCGAGCCGGGCCGCTGCGGTCAGGTAGACGTCGGGTGCGGGCTTGCCGCGGGCCACCTCCTCGGTGGACACCGTGGCGGCGAACAGCGAGCTGATCGACACCGAATTGAGCACGGTCTCAATGAGGACCGGCGGTGAGGAGCTGGCCAGGCCCAGCGGCCAGCGCGCTGCCAGGCGGCGCACCGTGCCGGCCGCGTCCGGCATGAGCGGCAGGCGCCGGGCGTAGGCGTCCGCCATCCGCTCGATAACCAGTGCCGCGACCCGTTCGGGCGGGAGACCGACGCCGAGGTCCCGGCTCAGGTAACGGGACCATTCCTGGGTGCTCATGCCCATCAGCCGCCGCTGCGCGTCCGGGGCCCAGTGGCCGCCGTATTCGGCCACCAGCTCCCGGCGTACCTGCTCCCACACTGGCTCGGAGTCGATGAGCACTCCATCCAGGTCGAAAACCACAGCCCCGATCACGCTGCCCCCCTTCATGCCCTAAGGCTGCCTCGGCGGTCAGCGGGGCTCTGGCGCACGGTCCCGCAGCCGCATCAATTGCACCTGCCCCATTGCGATCAGCCGGGCGCGGGAGTCGACGATGTCGACTTTCCACAGCTGGAGGTCATCGACGGCATCCACGAGTTCGCCGGTGATGGTGAGCCGGCCGTCCCGCACTGCGCGGATAAATGAAGTCCGGTTGCTTATCCCGACAACCTGCCGGTCGAGGCCGGCCTTGAGGGAGGCCCCGAGGCTGGCGATCGTCTCGGTGACGGTGCAGTAGACACCGCCATGAACGATGCCGTGTGCCTGCAGGTGGTGATCCGTAATCTCCATGACCGCGTCGACGCGCCCGGCGTCGGCGTGTGAGATGCGAAGCCCGAGCGATCGGTCCAGCGGAGAGATGAAGTCATTGGGGTCGATCGTCTCATCCATCATCAGATTTCCTCGCTGTCACCCGCGGGACCGGCCGCTGGCCACCTTAGCCGGTCAGCGGGCAAGGCTTGCCGTTTCCACGAGGGCTTGCCGTTCCGCGTGCGGCCACCCAGCGGCCCCCCTGAGTGGATCGCCGCTCAGGAGGACGCTAGATGGCCGCCGGGGCGAGGGCTTGCCGTTCCGCGGCCGGGCAGGTTAATTCTCCCAGCCCGAATTGCGGATGACCTCGACGAAGTCGATGTGCCGGTAGCCGGGCACGAAGTGCTCGAGGACGTCGGCGTTGACGGTGCCGAAGGTGCTGTCCGGGCGGTGGCGGAACCCGTCGGCGAAGGCGGCGAGGATCTGCTCCTTGAAGCCGGGCCGCGGGTGCGCGGCAGTGACCTCGGCAATGTCCTCCTTGGCCAGTTGGCCCAGGCCGATGCCCAGCACATCGGTTTCCACGCCCGCGGTCACCAGCGCGACCTCGGGCTCCAGCCGCCACGGCACCTCCGGGGTGGTGTGCAGGGCAATGCCCTCCCATACCTTGCGGATGTCGGCCTCGTCGACACCGTGCGCGGTCAGGAACCGGCGGGCCTCGTCAGCGCCGTCCAGCTCGAAACGCTGCTTCTCGCCGCGGTACTTAGGGGTGAGGCCCAGGTCGTGGAACATGGCGCCAACGTAGAGCAGTTCGGGATCCACGGTCAGCCCTAGCCGGCTCCCATGCAAGGATCCGAACAGGAAGACCCGGCGTGAATGATGGAACAGCAGGTCCGGTGCTGCATCGCGAACCAGTTCAGTTGCCTCGGCGGCGAGCGGTGAATCGGGAATGCTCACTCCCGCGATGACGATTGTCATGGTTGGTTGCCCCCCTGTGCGGTCTTCATCGCAGTTCAAGTGTCTCGCCGTCAGCCGGGTGGCGCCCCACGATACAGGCCACACTTCCCACAGTTGCGGACCTGACGAGGAGGCCTGCGATGCCTCCCTGCAGGCGCCACTGCCGCGCATCCCGGTCACGGGCCGGGGCGGAAGATCAGGCAGTTGCTGGTGGCGTGCGCGAACAGCTTGCCGTCGGCGCTGGTGAGCCGGGCCCGGGCCAGCGCGGTGCGGGATCCCAGGTGCTCGACGGTGCCTTCGCATAGCAGGCGCCCAGTGCTGGAGGTGATGGGCCGGATGAACCTGGTCGCCAGATCCAGCGATGTGTAGTAGGCACCGGCGGGCAGCATGGTGTGAACGGCGCAGCCGCACGCGGAGTCGCAGAGCGTCGCGTAGACGCCGCCGTGCACGGAACCGATCGGGTTGTAGTGGTGCTCGGCGGGGGTTATCTCAAAGACCGCCCGGCCCGGCTCGAACGACACGGCGCTGAAGCCGAGGGTCGCCATGATGGGCGACGGCGGCAGCCGGCCGGCCAGTATCTCCCGGAAGAACGTTATGCCGTCAAGCTCACGGGCGGCGGCCGCTGAGACCGCGGGATCACCCCACTGGTAGACCCGCTGCCGCCCGCTGCCTGAGGTGCCGTTTCCGGTCATGTCCAGGCTGCCCGCAGGGCTGGGGCTGTCGTGTCCTGGCGAAGGGTTCACGGGGCTGTTCCTCCTGATATCGCGCCAGCGGGACGTGAATGGTCACGTAGGGGCCTGAGCGGTGATGGCGTGCCGCCGGGAAGTGATTCGTGATCATGGCGAGAGTTTCCTGATTCTCGGCCAGCACATCCATGACGATGACCGTCGCACCGCGGGCCTGCGCCCGGCCGGCCAGCGCGCGCATCAGGGCCGAGCCCACGCCCTGACCCTGCCGCGCGTCGGCCACGACGACGCCGATCTCCGTAACCTGCGCCCCCGATGACCCGCGTGTGCCGACTGCCATAGCGTGACCGATGATCGCGCCGTCCTCGGTCGCCAGCAGGGCGTCGATGTGATCACCGCCCGTGCCGCCGCTCGCCGCATCGCCATCGGCCATGCCGCCTCCCGCCAGACGGTGGAGCATGGCCGGGGTCACCGGCATGACGCCGGCGAAGAAGCGAAGGTAACGGGTCCGCAGCGACAGGCCAGCGAGGAAGTCGCCGATGGCGTCGCGATCGGAACTGCACGCCTGCCGTATCTCAATCTGCGTGGCCCGGTCATCCGCCTGGGTTCCATTCACGAACTCAGCATCGCCTGCCATTGCTGAGTCTGTCAACCAGACCTAGCATGCGGATATGGAACGCCCCTGGCCACTGGACTATGACCCCGCGAACTGCTCGATCGGCGCCGCGGTTGCCATCATCGGCGAGAAGTGGACCTTCCTGGTGCTGCGTGAGGTGTTCAACGGCATCCGCCGGTTCGGCGACATGCAGCGGCGCACCCAGGCGCCCCGGCAGATCCTCAGCGACCGGCTTTCCCGGCTCGTCCGGGAAGGGCTGCTGCGCAGGGTGCCCTACCAGGAGCAGGGCCAGCGCAGCCGGCACGAGTACCGGCTGACCGAGAAGGGGCTGGACCTGTACCCGATCATCGTGGCCCTGATGGAGTGGGGTGACCGGTACGCCGCCCCGGTGGGGCCGCCGGTCGCTCTCACCCACCGCGACTGCGGCCAGCCGGTGCGCCTCCAGCTCACCTGTGCGCACGGTCATTCCCTCGCATCCGCGCGTGAGGTCACGCCGGTCCCAGGTCCCGGCTCACGCAAGATCGTCTGACTATCCCCGTCCGCCTCTGGATACGCCGCCCGAGGGAACGGTTCACCCATGCAGGCATCGCTTCCCTGCGGCAGGGCCCGGCCGCTCAGCGAGCCGACGCCGCCCGGGCGGCCGGCCCGGGCAATGACCGCGGCAGCAGCATGATATTACTGGTATCGAAGGATTCGATACCTAAAAGTTGTTCGTTCACCTTTCCGGTACTCCGGGTTACCGGGACACTCCTGCAAGTATCACTCAAAGTTATCTTGTTATAACAGCCAGAACATGGGCAGAATGAGACTAAGCGGCCCCCGGGACCCACCCATCCCATCCCCCCGGGGGCCCTTCATGCGTGTGCCGCAGGTAATCCCAGAGCCTGGGGTGGCTGGCCTACCTGTCGGCCGTCCGCCGTGCCCGCTCAGCGTGTGGGCGTAACACCTATCGTTCGCATGGGTATGAGGCGTTTCAGCATCAGCACCAGAGAAGAGTGATTCCAAGGATGGATGACCTGCCCTGGGCGGCCTGACGACGCCCGGGACGTGATGCTACGGCTTCTTCCTGGGCGCGGCTGAGATCTGCCCTGGTCAAAGTGGTGTTGGAGGATAGCCATACCGTCCGTGAAGCCGCACGAAGCTTGCCCTGGCGAGTACCCGCACGCGGCTCAGGCCACTTTCGGTCCGCTGGTGCAGGACCACATCTTCTCTGCCCCCGGGTCCGATGGGCTGAACCAGCCGCCCACCGGTGGCGAGCTGGGCGGCCAAGGGCGGCGGCACGGTGGGGAAGGCGGCGGAGATGATGATCGCGTCAAATGGTGCGTGCCTGGGGGCTCCCTGGCTTCCATCACCGACGATCACCACCACGTTGCCGATGCCCTGCCCAGCGAGGTTGCGCCGCGCCCGAGCGGCCATATCAGGCCAGACTTCAATGCTGATGACCTGGGCGGCCAGGCGCGCCAGCAGCGCCGTCTGGTACCCGTAGCCGGTGCCGACCTCCAAGACCTTTTCCCCGCCTGCCAGGCCCAGTGCGGCCACCATCGTGGCCGACAGCGACGGCTGCGTGGTGACCTGCTCGTGGATGATCGGGATGGGCTGGTCGGTGTAAGCCATCCCGGCGTAATCGGCGGGCACGAACTCCTCCCGCGGGATTGACCGGAGCACCTCCAGCACTCGCGGGTCACGCACACCCGCGGCCCGGGCGGCCAAGACCAGGTCGTCCGGGCCTGGCCTATGCCGCGGACTGGTCACCCTCCAGTATGTCTCCCGGGCCTGGCCCCGGTAATCCCGCCGCGTGCGTGGCGCGCTGGCTCAGACGGTGGCGGCCCGGTCGTGCACGAGGTTGGTAGAGGTGGCCTCGCGAGCGCAGTGGGCGCAGCAGTAAAACTGGCCCTCAACCTCCGCGCCGTGGCCGATCACCCGGCAGCCGCAGTGCTCACACACCGGCGCCATCGCCTGGATCGCGCACTCAAAGCTGTCGAAGATATGCCGATTCCCGGCCGCGATCACCTCGAATGCCTTGTCATAGTCGTTTCCGCATACCTCGCAAGTGGTCATCTGGCTCACTCCTTCTGTTGCGGGCCGGTTGGCCCGTGCAGCCGACGGCTGCGCATCTGGGTTCAGGTGTGCATAGACAGGCGCCTTACCCACCTTCGGCCACCTCATCCACGTCACAGCCATGGCGGCGATGCTCTTCCCGTCGCAGGTCAGCAGCGGGCTCACGCTGATGCTGGGCATCACTGCGGGCGGAGCGTGAGCATGCCGCCGGGTTCGGATTCCACCCGTGTCCCGAAGCGGCGGCTGATCCGCTGCAGGACCGTTGCGAGCCACTGGGCGTCCGTAACGGTGGCGTGCTCCAGCCGCATCCTGCTGGCTTTCATTGGCACCATGCGCAGTCCAGCGAGCGTGCCGGTGGCCGGGTCGACGGCGGCGAAGTAGAGCAGCCGCAAGTCGTCGCGGTACTCCTCGTGGCCGGCAATGCCCTCGTAGTCGTCGATGCAGTCACCGCAGCCGTACAGAATGAGCTTGCCACGGTATACCTCGATGGGGCGCGGATGATGCGAGGAGTGGCCGTGGATGAGGTCAGCGCCGCCGTCAATGAGGCGGTGAGCGAAACGTACCTGGCCCGCGGGCACGTCATATCCCCAGTTGGAGCCCCAGTGGAGCGAGATGACCGCTATGTCACACGGGCGTTTTGCGTGCTGTATGCGGCCGATGAGACGGTCGGCAGTGGATTCCGACTCATCCGGGAGCACGTCCACGCCGGGCTGGCTGGCAGTGACGGCCCAGCCGGAGGGGATGCCGCTGGAAGGTGTGCCGCAGGAGAAGACCAGCACCCGGCTGCCGCCGGGCACGCCTATCACGGCGGGCGCTTGCGCGCTGTCAGGGTCCTGCCCGGCACCCACCGGGCACAGGGCGGCGCCGGACAGCGTCGTCAGGGTCTCCGTCAGCCCCTGGCGGCCGAAGTCGAGCGTGTGGTTGTTGGCCAGCGCGCACGCGTCCGGACGGACGGCAGCCAGGCAGGCGATGTTGGCTGGGTTCATCCGGTAGTGGACGGTCTTGCCCGGGGCGAAGTCGCTACTGCGCGTGATGCTGGTTTCCAGGTTGATCACCCGCACATGCGGTGAGAAGTGATCCAGGACCGCCAGCGCCTCTCCCCAGGGCCAGCCGAATCCGGCCGGCTGCGGGATCGGCCCGGCCACGCTCTCCGCGAGGCGGACGTACGCCCGGGCATCGCTGACGTGGGGTTCGCGGAGCCGCGGATCCCCGGGATGGGGGAGGATCTGATCCACACCGCGGCCCGTCATCACATCGCCGCACAGGAACACTCTCACTACGTGCCCGCCCATGCTTTCACCGTGCCAGCCGCAAGAACGGCCGGCAACGGGGCGTCATATGGTCCACGCCGATGCCGCCCGGCAATTGTTATTTGTGGAGCCCGCGGCTGAAGTCCTCGGGGACGATGATGTCGTCGGGTGTGAGGTCGTGGATGGATCGCCGGCCGAGGGCCAGCAGGGTGGAGTCGATCCCGCCGCGGAGGATGTCGAAGACGTTCTTCACCCCGGCGGATCCGTTGGCGGCCAGTCCCCAGAGGTAGGCGCGGCCGATCATGACGGCACGGGCGCCGAGGGCGACAGCCTTGACGACGTCGCTGCCGCGGCGGATGCCGCCGTCCAGGAGGATCTCGGCCTGGCCGCCTACCGCGTCGGCGATGGCGGGCAGGGCCCGGATCGCCGCCGGGGTGCCGTCCAGGTTGTTGCCGCCGTGGTTGGACACCGAGATGGCGGTGGCGCCAATGTCGACCGCCCGGCGGGCATCGTCGGGGCGCATCACGCCCTTGACCATGAACGGGCCGCCCCACTGCTCACGCAGCCAGCCGAGGTCAGTCCATGACGGCGGGGGAGTCTGCATCCACTCGCCGTAGACGCCGAAGAACGTCGGCGCCGGCTCGCCGGGCAGCGCCATGTTCGGGACCGTCAGGTCCGGCAGGCCGCCGTGCCGGAACCAGTCCAGCACGTACCTGGGCCGGGTCACTCCCTGGGGGGTGAGCCGCAGGATCGTCCGCAGGTCCATCTTTTCCGGGATCGCGGGGCTGCCCCAGTCCCGGCCGTTGGAGAATGACCAGTCCAGGGTGACGATCAGCCCCTTTACGCCGGCCCGGCGGGCACGCTCCACCCGTGTGAGGATGGCATCCCGGCTGCCGGACCAGTAGGTCTGGAAGAAGGTCGCCGGATTAACGGGCAGCACCTTCTCAACCGGCATGCTCGCGAACGAGCTCAGGCCCATCGCCGTGCCCGCCTCTGCGGACCCCCGCGCGACCGCGACCTCGCCGTCGGGGTGCACGGCCTGGACGCCGGTCGGTGACGCGATCACCGGCAGCGAGATCTCCTGGCCCAGCACCGACGTCGCCACGTCCCGTGCGGCCGGCAGGTCGGCGATGTGCGGTGGCGTGAACTTCAGCTCGCTGAAGGCCGCCACGTTGTCCTGCAGCGTGATGCCCTTCTCGGTGCCGGCTACCAGCGCCAGGTACACCGATGTCGGCAGCCGCCGCCGGGCCCGCCGCTGTGCCTCGGCCACCGTCTCGAACCATTCCCTGGTACTCGCCATCGGGCTGTCCTTCCTGTTGTGCAGCCGCTCGCACCTCTTTTTGGCACCACGTGCCATTACTATAGCGCGGGCGGATTATGGTGCCAGCCGCGTCGTGAAGCACGCCGATCGGTAAGGGGCGCGCTGCTGGCGGTGTCGTCGCAGTTTCCGGCGCAGAGCTCAACTCTGGGTGAATAACGGGCGCTGCCGGAGGTAGTGGCAGGAACCGCAGGGGTCCGGGGCGTCGAGACGGTGGCCGCGGGGCTGGAACCTTCAGGCAGCCGGAGCCGGAAATGCGGGCCTCTCTATCATGCATAGATTGCCATATGCTAATATCTTCTCAGATCGACAGCACGCGCTCCTGTCCCGCGCCATGCAAATGCCCGCGGCGCAGGGCCCGGAGGGAGCGCCCGAGCCGAGAGAAGGACTTCCGTCATGCCGGACACCAGCCAGCACGCCACGCACACCGGCCACCCGCACATCCACGGCGAAGGCTGCGGCCACGTCGCGTTTCTGCACGGCGATCACGCCGACTACGCGCACGACGGCCACATCCACCGCGTTCACGAGGATCATGTGGACGAATGCAGCACCGCCCAGCACACCCCTCATGAGGGGCACGAGCACCAGCACGGCGCGCAGTGCGGGCATGTCGCCGTTCCGCACGAGGGCCACACCGACTACGTCCACGACGGGCACCGCCACGCCGCTCACAACGGCCACTGGGACGAGCACTGATCAACCGGGCTGGGCCACCCGGCCCACCCGGCCCGGCCTGGTGACCACCGCTGGCGGACCGGGCCGGGAACCAGCGGAGGCGTAAAGCATTTGCTGCATGTTAATTTCCGCATATGAGAGCGGCTGCTCCTCCCGGGCCTGCTTCTCCCGGGCCCTCCCTTCAGGCAGCCAGCGAGCTGCTCAAGGCCCTCGCTTCTCCGGTGCGCCTGGGGATCGTCCGGGAACTGGCCACCCGCGACATGCCCGTTCATGAGCTCGTGGCCGCGCTGGGCGTAAGCCAGCCGCTGGTCTCCCAGCACCTGCGCGTGCTGCGCGCCT
>DASQVO010000113.1:0-8471 GCA_035640715.1 Streptosporangiaceae bacterium | reverse complement strand
CTCCCTCGACCGGATCCTCCAGGAGGATGGTCCGCTGCCGCCGGGTATCGTGGCGGAGATGGGCCGGCACCTGCTGGCGGCGCTGGCGGCGGCCCACGCCGTGGGCGTCCTGCACCGTGACGTGAAGCCGAGTAACGTGCTGCTCACTGGCGACGGAGGGGCGGTGCTGACCGATTTCGGCGTCGCGACCATCGACGGCGACCCCTCGCTCACCCAGGGCGGGATGATCATGGGAACGCCCGCCTATTCCGCCCCGGAGCGAATCCGCGGCCAGGCGGCCACGTCAGCCGCCGATCTCTGGTCGCTCGGCCTCACCTTGTATGCCGCCCTGGAGGGGCAGGGCCCCTACGACGACTGTGGCAGCATCGCCTCGACGATAGCCGCGATCGTCACCGAGGATCCTGCGCCGCCGGGGAACGCCGGGCCGGTCACGCCGGCCATCATGGCTCTCCTCAGCCGCGACCCGGCCGCCCGGCCCACCGCGGAGGTGGCCATGCGGATGCTCGCGGAAGCCGCCACTTCGCCCAGCGCGCCGCAGGCCGAAACTCCCAGCGGTCCGCCGCACCAGGCCGAAACTCCCAGCGGTCCGTCGGCGGCGCAGCCGGGCCTTCCGGCCGGGGACCCCGGCCGCCCGGAGGCGCCGGGCCGCAAGCCGCGCCGTACGCGACGAGCGGTGACGGCCATGGCGTGCCTCGTCGTCGCGCTGGGCATCTCGCTGTGGGCCCTGCGCCAGTCCGCGCACCAGACGGCCGCGCACCAGACGGCGGCGCGGCAGACATCGCAGTCCCTGCCGGATATTCAAAGTCCTCCGCCCACGACGGAAAAGCCCGCCAAGACCCTCGGCCACAAGCCGAAGGCACGCAAACAGCCGCCGGTGACGCAGGACACGCCCGCGCAGCCGCCTGTCAGTCAGCAGCCGGTTCCCACGGCGCCGACGCCGTCCGCCAGCGCGCACGCAACAGATGCCGCTGGTAAGCCCGCGCCGTCGCCGTCCCAGCAGCCGTCCTCTGGATGCGGCACGCTGCTCGCCGGCCAGGTGCTGAACGCGGGAGAGTCGCTTACCTCATGTAACGGCGAGTACCTGCTGGGCATGCAAGGCGACGGGAACCTCGTGCTCTACAGTAAGTCCGGCCCCGTGTGGAACAGTAGCACCAGCACCGCAGACGAGGCCGTCATGCAGCCTGACGGGAACTTCGTGCTCTACACGAGCTCCGGCTCGGCCGTGTGGGACAGTGGCACCAGCGGGAGCGGAGCCTACCTGGTTGTGCGGAACAGCGGCGACGTCGTCATCTACGCGGCCTCCGGCACCAAGCTCTGGGACAGCGCCACCAACGGGACATAACTGTAGCCACAGCGTCGACATACCCGACGGTGAACAGCCCCTTCAGCAGTTCCGGGTCCTCCACCTCGTTCTCCCGGCGGTCCAGCATCTCGGCCGCCCTGTGCGCTAGCGAATGCGTCCGCCAGGCCAGGCTGACGAAGATCTCCATCTGCTGATCGGCCGACCCTGTCATAGTGGCTTACCTGGGCATCTTCAGCAAGGGGCCCGGGCCAGCGGTCAGATTCCCGGTGATGGTCAGGGTGTCTCCAGCAGACACATGGGATGGTGCTCCTCTTGTGCGGGTGGGATGGCGCGTTGTGCGGGCGGAACGGCGCGCCGGCCGCTGACTACCCGTGGGGCGACAATGTCACCCAGGTCAACACGGACAGCACCGGCTACACCGCGCCGCCGGCCGGCACCTTCCTCGACGGGTCGACCGGGGGCCGCAGCGCGTTCTTCACCTAGCCCGCCTACCAGAAGCCAGTCGTGCCAGGCGCGCTGGCCACCGGCAACACCGTCGGCACGGCCCGCCGCGTGGTGCCCGACATCGCCGCCAACGCCGAAGGCGATGAGCTGGTCGGCTACACCGGCGCGGTCACCAGCGGGGTCTACGGCCAGACCTTGGAGGGAGGCACCAGCGCGGCCACCCGCGACGTCCCACCGGGCGACCCGGCCGATCCGCCGACCGTGATCGGCGCCCAGCCCGGCCTGGGCGACGGGAACGACTACCTGACCACCCTCGGCGAAGACCAGTCCCCGCTGCGGGCCACTAGGGGGTACGACGACGAGACCGGCCTCGGCACGCCAGGTCCCTCGTTCGTCACCGCCTTCAAGCGGGTTTAAGGCCTGACCCATGCACAGGCGCCACCGTCCGTTCGGGATGATCAAAAATTTTCCGAACGGATGGTGGTGCCTGTCACCGTGCCCAGGCCCGGTTCAAGCGGCCTGTCCGCGGTGTGCAGCAGCATGACCAGGACGGGGACCACGACGATCGGCGGCGCCGACTGTCCCGTCGTCACCGCCTTCTGCATGATCAGAATGACCGCGGGCCCAGGTATCAGCACGAGGACCGCCGCGAGCGCCACGAAGGGGAGCACGCCAGAGGCAGACCGCATCTAACGGGCATCCGCACCCGGCATCCCCGGCTCGTCGCTTCGGGGCTGGCGGGAACTCGGGCGTCAGCTCGCCGCGAGCTTCTCATGAACTCCACGGACTGTGTGCCTATGGGTGATGAGCCAGATGGGCAGCAGCGCCTGGGCCAGGCGACGGTCATGGGTGCTCTTAGCTTGTTATTTAACCTGTCTGCCTGCGGGTTTTCTTCTCGGGCTCGGCCTGTTTGACGGTCTTGCCCACGTCATGGCGGGTGACCGGACGTCGGTTCTTTGAGCCGGGCGGGCGGCCGGGGCCGGGCTTGCCGGGTTTCGGCGCGCCGGCCAGACCGGGCAGCGTCTGGCGGATGCTGCGGAATCCGCGGCGGACCCGGGCGGGGGTCAGGCGGCCCGGCGGGCAGGGCCTCTGCCAGGGCAGGCGCAGGTCGGCGGCGAGGTGGCGGGCCAGGTAAAGCTGGGCGTAGCAGGCGATGGTCAGCCAGGTCCACCGGTCGGCGGCGGCCGGGTCGCGCAGCTTGGGCCGGGTCCAGCCGAGGACCTGCTTAAACAGGCGAAAGGTATGTTCCATATCAAAACGGCGCAAGAACGCCTGCCAGGTGCGGTCGACCTCACCGGCGGAGGTGCCCGCGCGTGAGGACCATAGCCATAGCGGCTCCGCGTCGCGATTGCCAGGCAGGTGATCCACGCACAGCCGGATGAGGGTCCCCTCGATGACGGGCAGGTCCCCGTCGTGGTTCTCCCAGCCGCAGCGGCTTCCCAGCCGCTGGTGCAGCCGGCCCCAGGCCATGGCGGTGGCGGTGCCGTACCGGGTGGTCTGGGTGATGGTGGTGACCGCCGGAGCGGGCCAGGTCTGCGGGTCGGCGAGCTTGAGCACGGCACCGTGCCGGGGCCGCCGCCCGCCCGTCCCGGCCGGCCGGGCGGGGCGCTGCGGAGCCGGGAAGTGCATGACCCGGCTGCTGCGCAGCCGGCCCGCCACCTCGGCGGGCAGATCGCGCAGCAGCCAGGCCAGCCGCGTCAGGTCATAGCCGGAATCGAAGACCACCAGAATGTCCGGATCCCCCTGGCGCCAGTGCCCGGCAGCGATGAGGCGGCTGATGACCTCGCGGACCTGCGCGGCGGTGACCTCGGTCGCGTCATCGGCCGGGCCGAGGCGGACCGCATCCAGCGGCAGCGTCCACGACGTCCGGCCCGGCTCCAGCGCCACGACGAACGAGTACGGCCACCCCGGGATCATCTGCGCGTTCCCCTTCCCCCGCGCATAGCAATGGCAGAACAAACGCTCCGGGCTGGTCTCCGTGTCCGGCCGCAGCCAGTTGCTCACATCCGCCGCCAGCCGGATCCGGCCATCGGGCCAGGCCGGCAGCGGCAGGCCCGCCAGCGCCTGGCGCAGCCGCCCGATCTGGACCTGGCCGCAGTTCAGCGCGTCGTAGACCGCGCCGTGCCCGCGGCGGCACTCAGGCTCCAGCGACAACTCCGCCAGCATGTGCACCCGGTCCTGCTTGCACAGCACCGCATCGCACACCCCGGACAGCGCATCCCGGCGCCTGCCCAGGCACCGGTACAGCTCCCGCCGGAACCCCGCCAGCTGAACCCGGGCCCGGTCTCTCTCATCCCCAGCGCCCGCCCGGGCCTCAGCCCAGGCCATACTGAAAGCCACGGCCACCGCCTTTTGTCTTCAAGTTCTGTGGTGAGAACCCGAAGATGATGACGCGGTGGCCGCCTGCTATCGCAGCGACACGCCGGACAACAGCAGCAGAACAAGGCAAGCCGGACAGCAGAGGTTAAATAACAAGGTGCGCCACGAGCGCGGAAGGGAGTTTCATGTAGGAGGAATTCCTTGAGGCGGTGCTGCGCGGGAGATGAAGGATTGCTGGCCCTTCGGAGCCGCCCTGCGGAGGGGGGTTCCAAACCGCCTGCTGCTGCGTTAGCTGAAGACTGTCGTGGTGAGCGATGCAGGAAAAGGCGCACAGGATGCGTCAGGTGGGGGCTGGGGAGACGACCGCTGACGAGGTGTCGTTATTTAACTTCAGGTGGCATCAAAACCGTGGGGTTCTTGTGCTCCCGGGATGAGCCTGGCGGGGGTCCGCTTACTGGCCAGGCGGTGCCCGGCATAGAGGCGGCGTGAACCCGGCCTGCGGCTTCCGCGCGGAACGTGGGAAGGCGCGTGCTGATACTGCTGTCCGCTGGTAGCGGGGGTGAGAGGGAGCGCGCACAAGCGGCATGACCCGCGAGGCGCTGAGTACCGATGCGGCACGCGCTGGCGGACCGGCTCGTAGTAGCGGTGAGCCCGCTGTAATGGCGGGGGAGCAAAGGGGCCGGGTTGTCCGTGGCTAGTTCGTTTTGTCAACCGGGAAGGCCCGGGAGGAGCAGATGGGCGAGCTGAAGCCGCCGGGAAAGCCGTTTGATATCTCAAAGTGGGAGGTGCAGGAGGCCTACCAGAAGGTGAAGGCCAATAAGGGCGCGCCGGGAGTGGATGGGGTGGCGCTGGCGGAATTCGAGAAGGATCTGAAGAACAACTTGTATAAGATCTGGAACCGGATGTCGTCGGGCTCCTATTTCCCGCCCCCGGTGAAAGCGGTGGAAATACCGAAACCGCATGGATCGGGTACCCGGATTCTCGGGGTGCCAACTGTCGCGGACAGGGTCGCGCAGACCGTGGTCGCGGCCCGGCTGGAGAAGGCGGTGGAACCGAAGTTCCACCCGGACTCCTACGGGTACCGGCCCGGGCGCTCGGCCCTGGACGCGGTGGCGGCATGCCGGAAGCGGTGCTGGAAGAAGAACTGGGTCATCGACCTGGACGCCGGGAAGTTCTTCGGCAGCGTCCGGTGGGACCTGATCGTCAAGGCGGTCGAGGCCAGCACCGATCTCCCGTGGGTGGTGCTGTATGTCAAGCGGTGGCTGGCCGCCCAGCTGCAACTGCCCGACGGGACCTTGCTGGAGCGGGACCGGGGAACCCCGCAGGGGTCATCGGTCAGCCCCGTGCTGGCGAACCTATTCATGCACTACGCGTTCGATACCTGGCTGGCGCGCGAGTTCCCTGCCGTGGAGTTCGAGCGCTTCGCCGACGATGCCGTGGTGCACTGCGCCACCCGGCGCCAGGCTGAACTGGTCCTGGCCGCGATCGGGGCGCGCATGGAGCAGGTGGGGTTGCGGCTGCACCCAGCCAAGACCCGGATCGTGTACTGCAAGGACGGTGACCGGCGCGGCTCGCACGAGCACACCTCGTTCACGTTCTTGGGGTTCACCTTCCGCGCCCGCGCGGCCCGCGGCAAGAACGGCAGGAAGTTCACCTCGTTCCTGCCCGCGGTCAGCAAGGATGCCCTGGCCAAGATGAGTGCGCAGGTCCGGTCCTGGCGGCTGCACCGGCGCACCTGGCACACCATCGGCAGCCTCGCCCGGGAAATCAACCCCGTGGTACGGGGCTGGATGCAGTACTACGGGGCGTTCTACCGCTCCGCGCTGCTGCCCCTCCTGCGGCGCATCAACGCCTACCTGATGCGCTGGCTCCGCAAGAAGTACAAGCGGCTGGCATCCAAGAAGAAGGCCAGGGCCTGCTGGGAACGCACCACCGCCCAGTACCCCCGGCTCTTCGCCCACTGGGCATTGGTGCCCTACTCCTGGTGGTCAGGATGACAGGAGCCGTGTAACGGGAGACTGTTACGCACGGATCTGTGGGGGCCCGGGGCTGAGATGCCCCGGGCTACCCGACCTTAAGAACCCCAACCGCGGGTTCGACGCCGTGGTGATAGGCGAGCCGCACCGGGCGTTCTACGGCAACCAGTACAGCCTGACGCTCCCGATCTTCGACCATTACGGCGTGCCGCTGTGGGTCCCAGAAGTCGGCGGACCGATCGACCCGGCCAACGAGGCTCACGACCTGGTGATGAGCGTCTTCGGCGGGATGAGCAAGGGCGAGCGGAACCGCGTCAAGATCCGCGTTCGCACGGCTATGACCGCGCAAGCGCAGATCGAGGGCCGGTTCCTCGGCGGACGCCCGCCGTACGGGTACATGATCGTGGACGCTGGGCCGCACCTTAACCCGGCCAAGGCCGCTGACGGCAAGCAGATGCACAAGCTAGCGCTCGATCCCGAGGCGGCACCTGTCGTTGCGCGGATCTTCGCCGAGTTCCTCGCAGGTCACGGGATCTACGCCATCGCCGAGGGCCTGACCCGCGATGGAATCCCCTCACCGTCCGCGCATGATCCCGCGCGCAACACCCACCGTTCGGGCATCGCCTGGTCCAAGGACGCGGTACGCGCGATCCTGACCAACCCTCGGTACACGGGCTACCAGGTGTGGAACCGGCAGCGCACCGACGAAGTCCTCCTGGATATCGAGAACGTTGCGCTCGGGCACACGTCCAAGATGCGATGGAACCTGGCCGACAACTGGGTCTTCTCCGAGCAGATCGCCCACCTCAGATCATCGGTAAGACTTCGAACTTGCCCAGGCAACGCTAGCCGGGCGTGGCAGCAAGACTCAGCACAAGCAGCACCGGAGTGTGCGCCACTATGCACTGCGCGGCGTCATCCTCTGCGGCCTGTGCGGACGCCGCATGGGCGGCAAGTGGAACCACGACCGTGCCTACTACGTCTGATGGTTTCCGGCCGAGTACGCGCTAGCGAACCGCGTCAGCCGCCCAAGAACGTTTACCTTCAGGAGGCCGACGTGCTCGGCCCCGTCGATGACTGGCTAGCGAGGCTGTTCGGCCCGGTCGCCATCGGCGCAACGCTGAGCCAGCTCACCGGGCAGGCGGCTCAGCTGCAAGACCCCGCAGCTCTCGCCCGGGCAGAAGCGGCCCGCCCGCTTCCGCAGCAACGCGGCCATCCCAGCCGCGGCCCCGCTCCCGCCGAAGGTCAAGGCCGTCACGAGCTGGATCATGACCAGGCCCGGCCAGCTCGCCGACGCCGACCAGGCTGCCCTCGACGCCATCCTTGCCGCATCACCCGGGCTGGCCGCCGTCGCCGCCAGCGTCCGACCTTCGCCGAGATCATGAACCAGCGCAGCGGCTGGAAGCTCCTCGAGCCGTGGATGACCGGCCCCGGCCACCGGCGAGCCCGCGCCCTGTTCCTTCGTCACCGGACTACGCGCCGACCAGGACGCCGTCACCAACGGGCTCAGCCTGCCCTGGAGCTCAGGCCCCGTCGAAGGCCACGTCAACCGCATCAAGATGCTCAAGAGACAGATGTACGGACGCGCAAACCCCGACCTCCTCTGCCGCCGCGTCCTCCTCGCCGACTACCCGCCGGGAGACACCACGGAATCTGTGCTAGAGCCGGAATTCGGGCGTCGTTGACAACGGCGACGTCACATCTGCCGGACTATGGCACCACGCAGGACCGCCATTGCTAGGCTTTTGCCTGGCTAACACGCTCTTTGTTGCCATGCTCTCAGCGCCATCGCCGTCGCTAGCAGAGAATTTCACGTGAGCGGGGGTTACAGGGAAGGATAGGCGATGTCGGTGGATCATGGCCTGCCGGAGCCAGGTGAGGATGGCGGGGATGTGCCGGGCCGCCTGTCCGGGGGGCGGCCTGGGAGCTTCCCGCCCGCTCCCGGGGAGTCCGGAGGCAGCCGGCCGCAGGCCGGGCGCGGACCCGTGCCGGGGGAGCCGGCGTCGTCGAGCCGGCTGATCGGCGGGCGCTATCGGCTGGTCACGGTAATCGGGCAGGGGTCCATGGGCCGGGTGTGGCATGCCAGGGACGAGCTTCTCGACCGCGACGTCGCTCTCAAGGAGATCCTCTTTCCCCCTGAGTTCGGTGAGGCCGGGAAGGACGAGCTCCAGCAGCGGCTGCTGCGCGAGGCCCGCAGCGCGGCGCGTCTCAGCCATCCGGCGGTGGCCACGGTATTCGACGTGGTCGGCGACCTTGGCCGTCCATGGATCGTGATGGAACTCGTGCGTGGGCGCTCCCTCGACCGGATCCTCCAGGAGGATGGTCCGCTGCCGCCGGGTATCGTGGCGGAGATGGGCCGGCACCTGCTGGCGGCGCTGGCGGCGGCCCACGCCGTGGGCGTCCTGCACCGTGACGTGAAGCCGAGTAAC
>DASQVO010000112.1:0-2014 GCA_035640715.1 Streptosporangiaceae bacterium | reverse complement strand
GCGGCATTGTCGAAGCTGTCACCTTTGCTTCCCACCGACCGGACCGCCCTTTCCTCGGCGAGCCGCTCTGCGTACCGGATGGCCGTGTACTGGGCGAATTCAACCGGTCGTCGCAACACCTTCGGGTGGAGGTGGGCGAATGGGAAGGCCACGGGGATGGGCGGCTGCTCGGGCGGGGCGGCCGGCGATGCGTTCGCCGGGGCGGCCTCCGGTGGCCGGGCGAGAAGACCGGCAGCGGTTCTGGGTGGCGATCGCCAGGGGAATGTCCAGCGAGGACGCCGGCATTGAGGCTGGTGTGTCTCCGGCAGTTGGTACGCGCTGGTTCCGTGACAGCGGCGGGATCCGGCCGGTCAGCCTGGCGCCCATGTCGGGGCGGTACCTGTCGTTCGCCGAACGGGAGGAGATCGCGATCTTGCGGGTCCGGGGATGCGGCGTCCGCGAGATCGCCAGGCGCACGGGCCGGTCGCCGTCGACGATCTCGCGGGAACTGCGCCGGAACGCCGCGACCCGGGGCGGCCGGCTGGAGTACCGGGCCATGGCCGCTCAGTGGCACGCGGACCTGCGGGCCCGCCGTCCGAAGACCGCGAAGCTCGCCGCGAACCAGGCCCTGCGGGAGTACGTGCAGGACCGGCTCGCCGGCACGATCACCAGGCCCGGTGGCGTGGCTGTGCCGGGCCCGGACGTGCGCTGGATCGGACGCCGGCACGGGCGCCGGGCGGACCGGCGCTGGGCCAGGTCGTGGAGCCCGGAGCAGATCGCGAACCGGCTGCGGGCCGACTTCCCTGATGATGAGTCCATGCGGGTCTCGCACGAGGCGATCTACCAGGCCCTGTACGTCCAGGGCCGCGGCGCGCTGCGCCGTGAGCTGACGGCGTACCTGCGCACCGGCCGGGCGCTGCGCGTCCCCCGGGCGCGCACCCGCGGCCGCGGCAAGAAGTTCGTGACACCCGAGGTCCTGATCAGCCGGCGGCCTGCCGAGGCCGCGGACCGGGCTGTGCCCGGGCACTGGGAGGGGGACTTGATCATGGGGCTGAACAGCTCGGCGATCGGCACCCTGGCCGGGCGCTCGACCCGGTTCACGATGCTGCTGCACCTGCCCCCGATGGAAGGCCACGGCAGCGGTCTCCGGGCCAGGAACGGCCCCGCGCTCGCCGGCCACGGCGCCGAGGCGGTCCGGGACGCGATCGCCTCGGCGATCACCACCTTGCCCGCTCAGCTGCGCCGGTCGCTGACCTGGGACCAGGGCGCGGAGATGGCCGGCCACGCCCGGCTGCGCATCGACGCCGGCATCGAAGTCTACTTCTGCGACCCGCACAGCCCCTGGCAGCGGGGCACCAACGAGAACACCAACGGGCTGCTGCGCCAGTACTTCCCCAAGGGCACCGACCTCAGCCGCCATAGCCCAGGCGACCTGGCCGCCGTCGCCGCCGCCCTCAACGGCCGCCCCCGCAAGACGCTCGGCTGGAAAACCCCGGCCGAGGCGCTGGATGAGTTCCTGGCCGCCGCGGCCTGATAAAAGGAGGCGGCTGGCGCCGCCGCTGAGTTCCCGGAGCCGGGTGCCGCAGCCTACGGGGCCGCCCCTCCGGCCTCAAGGCTGCCTGCGGCATCGCTGCGCGACGGCCCTGCGGGCCGGCCCTGACCCCGGAGACCACTACGGCCCCTTGACGGCAGTCCCAAGGGACAGGCAGCAGCCTGCCCCGGCGGCACGCAGCACCCGGCACGAGGCCGCTCGCCGTGTATGGTTGGCACGGAAAAGGGCATTTACCGGCACTGTTGCGTCGATCCCTTGAACCCGTCCAGTACACGTCTATCCGGTATGCGGAGCGGCTCGCCGAGGAGAAGGCCGTCCGCTCGGTGGGAAGCAGAGGTGATTCGTATGACAATGCTGCAGCGGAGGCACTGAACAGTCTTTACAAGCGTGAGCTCATCGACCCGAAGAAAGACTGGCAGGGAGTCGACGACGTGATGCTCGCGACAATGGACTGGGTGCAGTGGTATAACGAGGACCGGATCC
>DASQVO010000111.1:0-2098 GCA_035640715.1 Streptosporangiaceae bacterium | reverse complement strand
CGCGCAGGTGGCGAGCTCCTGGTTGGTCATCTGGAAGCAGCCGTCACCGTCGATGGCCCACACGCACGCGTCCGGGCGGCCGACCTTCGCCCCCATCGCCGCCGGAACCGCGTAGCCCATGGTGCCGAGACCGCCGGAGTTCAGCCACGTGCGAGGGTGCTGGTAGGAGATGAACTGAGCTGCCCACATCTGGTGCTGCCCCACGCCGGCCACATAGACCGCCTCCGGGCCGGCGATCTCCCCGATGCGCTTGATTACGTACTGCGGTGCCAGCGAGCCGTCGGACGGCTCCTCATAGCCGAGCGGATAGGTCGTCCGCCACGCGTCGAGCTGAGCCCACCAGGCCTCGTGATCGCCTTTCCGCCCCGCCTGGTGCTCAGCCCGCACGGCCGCGATGAGGTCCGTGATCACCTCCCGGCAGTCGCCGACGATCGGCACGTCGGCCCGCCGGTTCTTGGAGATCTCCGCAGGGTCGATGTCGGCATGCACGATGGCCGCGTCCGGCGCGAACGTTTCCAGGTTTCCCGTCACCCTGTCGTCGAACCTGGCGCCCAGCGCGACGATCAGGTCGGCCTTCTGCAGTGCCCCCACCGCGGCGACCGTACCGTGCATGCCCGGCATGCCGAGATGCTGCGGATGGCCGTCAGGGAAGGCACCCCGGGCCATCAAGGTCGTAACGACCGGTATGCCAGTCAGCTCGGCCAGCTCGCGCAGCTCAGGGGCGGCGGCCGCCTTGACGACGCCGCCACCCACGTACAGGACGGGCCGGTGTGCGCCGGTCATCATCCGTGCCGCCTCCCGGATCTGCCGGGAGTGCGGCCGGGTCACCGGGTGATAGCCGGGCAGATCCAGGGGAACGGGCCAGGTGAACTGGGTCAGCGCCTGCATCGCGTCCTTGGCGATGTCGACGAGGACCGGCCCGGGGCGGCCGGTTGAGGCCAGGTGAAATGCCTCCGCGATCGTCCTTGCGATGTCCTCGGCCTTCGTCACCAGGAAGTTGTGCTTGGTGATCGGGAGGGTGATCCCGGAGATGTCGGCTTCCTGGAAGCCATCGGTGCCGATCAGGCTGGTGGACACCTGGCCGGTGATCGCGACCATCGGCACGGAATCCATGTAGGCGTCCGCGATGGGCGTCACCAGGTTGGTCGCACCGGGCCCGGAGGTGGCCATGCACACCCCGGTCCGCCCGGTCGCCTGCGCGTATCCCGTCGCGGCATGCCCGGCGCCCTGCTCGTGCCTGACGAGTATGTGCCGGACCTCGGTGGAGTCCAGCAGCGGGTCATAGGCCGGCAGGATGGCGCCGCCAGGCAGGCCGAACACCACATCCGCGCCCACTCGCTCAAGCGCGCGCACAAGAGCCTGGGCGCCGCTTATCCGCGTTGGCCCGGCCTGCGCTGGGGTACCGCCCGGCAGGCCACCACCGGCCGCGGCCGCCGCGCCGGTGACAACGGCGGCGGGATCCCCGGCTGCGCCGCGCGGGGCCTGATCTCCCGCGGCGCCAGAACCTGTTTTACCGGCAGGGGTACCGTTGTCCGCGGCCGCCTGCTGATCCGCCCGCTCCGCCGGCGGAGCGCCCGCCCCGGCCGGCTCGGCGGCGGCAATTCCGGCGCTGTCACGTTGCGCCGCCCGGGCGGCCACATCCAGCGGGGTCGGACTGGCATGGGCGCGCGGGGGGGTAGCGGGTTTTGTCTGCTCAGTCATCCGATGGCTTCCTTGTCAGCGAGACACTGTGTCTTATTCAAGAGTTCGCTATTCAAATGACGCTCACGTGGCTCTCCGGGTGCGGGCACGAGCGGACGGGCAATAAAAAACCCCCCGTGCCTGTCGGCAGTCGAGGGGAGCGCGCAGAAGCTGGCTTGGTCAGCGGCCTGCGCGCCAGCCAAGTACCAGGATACGAATGCTTCTCACATCACACACGATGGCGTATGGAACGCTCTGCGTCAACTCGGTCGCGTTTTCATCTCACGTCTTGAGATGCTCCTGGTCCTGAGATGCCCCGGGCGGCACCCGGCCGGCCCACGGCCCGGGACCGGGCGGCACGGCCGCGTGCGGCGCGGCACGCGGCCAGCCGGTCAGGAGGCGGAGGCCGGGGCCTTGC
>DASQVO010000110.1:0-6962 GCA_035640715.1 Streptosporangiaceae bacterium | reverse complement strand
GGTCTGCGAGCGGCGCTGACGCCCGTGCTCACGCAGTTCGGGATCGACGTCGGCACGCTGCTCGGCGGCGCGATCGTGACCGAGAACGTCTTCGGCCTCCCCGGTCTGGGCGAACTGGCCATCACCTCGCTGACCAAGCAGGACCTGCCCACGATCATCGGCCTTGTCCTGGTTGCCTCGGCCTTCGTCATCGTCGCCAACATCGTCGTCGACATCCTCTACTCCCTGCTCGACGCCCGGATCCGGCTCTCCTGAGCTCGCCGGGCCACTAACGACGCACTCGGCACCCATCGAAAGGGAATGCGACAGGTATGGATCTGCACCTCGCTGGCTTGCGAGCACTAGTCACCGGAGGCACGAGGGGAATCGGGCGCGCCGTCGTCGAGACTCTCCTGGACGAAGGGGCCTGCGTCTCCTTCTGTGCCCGCAGCCTCGCCGACGTGACCGCCACCCAGGCCGAGCTGGGATCCTCGGGTAAGACCGTGATCGGCTCGGCCGTCGACGTGGCCGACGGCGCGGCACTGGCGGCGTGGGTCGCCGAGTCGGCTGCCGCTCTGGGCGGTATCGACATCCTCGTGGCGAACGTCAGCGCCATGGTCACCGCGGATACCGAGGAGAACTGGGCCAAGTGCTTCGGCATCGACCTGATGGGCACGGTGCGCATGGTCGAGGCGGCGCTGCCGTATCTGAAGGAGAGCAACGCCGCGTCGATCGTCACGATCTCCAGCGTCTCGGGCCGCGAGATCGACTTCTTTGAGGGGCCCTACGGCTCGATCAAGGCGGCCCTGGTCCACTACACCCAAGGGCTCGCCCGCCGCCTCGCCCCGCAAGGCATCCGGGCGAACACCGTCTCACCCGGCAACACGCTCTTCGAGGGCGGTAGCTGGGACGACGCGCAGCGGAACCGGCCCGAGATGTTCGAAGCCGCCCTGGCCCTCATCCCCACCGGCCGCATGGGCACAGCTCAGGAGATGGCTGCGGCCGTCGCGTTCCTGGCGAGCCCGGTGTCGGGCTTCACCAGCGGCACGAACCTGGTGGTCGACGGCGCGCTGACCCGCGGCGTGCAACTGTGAGCGGCGGCAGCGCGGTGGCGGAGGACAAGCGGGAGACGGATCAGTCGATCCTCGAACGGCGCAGCGAGGCGATCATCTCCGGAATCGAGGCGATCGATCCGGATCATGTCCTGCACCTGGCCAGCAGCACGCTGAAGATCGTGCTCTCGCACTTCATCGAGGGGCCAGGTGCACGACCCGGCCGGCGCGTCTTCGCGATGCCGCGCGAGGAGGAGGGCGTGGCGATCGCCGCCGGACTCGAACTCGCGGGTGCGCGTCCAGTGCTGATCTTCCAGGACAACGGGATCGGGAACCTGCTCACGGCCCTGCTCACGCTGCCCCAGCCCTACCACCTCCCGCTGCTGGCCGTGGTGAGCCGGCGAGGCGGTCTCGGTGAGTACAACTCTATGATCCACACGATCAGCGAGCGGACCGAGGCGCTGCTGGATGCTGCGGGCATCCGGTGGTTCCAGCTCGACGTGCGCACCCCCGTTGAGCGGTGGGCAGCCGAGATCAAGCGTGCGTGGGCGTTCGCGCGCGCGACCCACAGGCCCGTATTCGTCCTCGTGAACCTGATGGGCTCTTGATCATGACAAGTCTCGAACGAGCAGACGTCCTGCGCCATATCGATGCGGCAGCTCCCAGCTCGCCGATGGTGCTGAGCCTCGGCGGGATCTCGCGAGAGATGCTCGCGGTCGCGGGACGTAAAGGGAATCAGTTCATCAGCCTGGACGCGATGGGCCAGACGATCTCCGTCGCGCTGGGCCTCGCGCTCGGGCTCGGCCGGCGCGGCCCCAAGGACGGCAGCGCGGACAAGGTCATCGCGATCGAGGGTGACGGCTCGCTGCTCATGGGACTGTCGGTCCTCAGCACCGTAGGCCACCTCAAGCCGGCCGGACTCGTGGTCTACGTGCTCGACAACGGGGTCTACCTGGCAACTGGCGGGCAGCCGACCGCGTCCGCCGACATCGACCTCGTCGCGGTCGCGAAGGGCTGCAACTGGAGCGGCGCGCGCGACGTGCGAACGGCCGGCGAGCTCGCCGCCGCCACGGAATGGGCACTGACGGCCGAGGGCCCGAACCTCATCCGCGTCCACATCGGCACCGCGCAGCTCCCGGCGGAGTACTTCCTCGAAGACCCCGCCATTCTCGCCGAGGACTTCCGGCGCTGGCTTCGATCCAGGGAAACCACCACAGCCGAACCGTCAGGCAGTGCAGATGCAGTTGTCTCCGTTCCGCCTCCCGCAAAGATCCCTGTTCGAGGCGTGTCCAATAGTAAAAGGAAAAGAATCTTATGGCTGTGCATCGCCTTGAGCCCGCACCAGAGACGGTAACCCAATTCTTTTCGCGGGATACTCCAGCGGTGCTGACAGTGGACCCTGGGGACACTCTGGTCGTGCGGACGCTCGACGCCAGAGGGTATCTCGAGCGGCCGGAGCGACCAGGATCGGAAACGCCGCGGATGTTCGCCGACCGTCGCGGTCATTGCCTTGCCGGGCCGGTCGCGGTCCGCGGGGCCGAACCCGGGACGACCCTGGCGGTTCATCTGATGTCCATGCGTCCCGGGCAGTGGGGGTGGACGGAGGCCGGGGCAGCGCACAATGACCTCAACCACGCGCTGCGCGTGACAGGGGAGACGCCTGCTTTCCTGCTGTGGGACCTGGACCCGGACGGGCTGGTGGGTGTAAGCGACTGCGGCCTGGCCACCAGCCTTGCCCCGTTTCCAGGGGTTATTGGAATGCCGCCCGGCGAGCCAGGAGAGCACTCGACCATCCCGCCTCGTGCACACGGGGGAGGCAACATCGACTGCCGGGAACTTGTCGCTGGCTCGATCCTCTATCTGCCCGTCACAGTACCGGGCGCAATGCTCTGCGTTGGCGACGGTCACGCTGCCCAGGGAGACGGCGAGGTCAGCGGGACTGCCATCGAGTGCGGCATGACGTCAGAGATCCGGCTCAGCCTGGTGGCCGATCCGCCGCTGCGTACGATCCATGCCACCACTCCCAGCGGGAAAATCACCTTTGGCTTCAGCGAGAGCCTCAATGAAGCGATGACTGCTGCCCTTGACGCCATGGTTACCTGGATGACCCTGCTGTTCGAGGTGGACAGGCGCACGGCGCTGGCCCTCGCGAGCGTCGCCGTCAGCCTGCGGGTGACCCAAGTAGTTAACGAAACCTGGGGTGTCCACGCGTTTCTGGCAGACGGGGCGCTCCGGCAAGCAAACCAATCCGCCTGAGTGTCCCCTGGCTGAGCCGCCCAGAGCTCGATGTAGCTGCGATGCCTTGGCTTCCCGAACGGTTACAGGGGGAGCCTGGCTCCTGGGGAGCGCGTCCCGGGCGTGCCATGATGCCTGGATGGCTATTGCGCGCTTTGAGTTCGTTGTCCGTGGCGGGACCATCGTCACCCCAGGCCACCGCGAGGTCGCCGATGTGGGGGTGCGGGATGGCAAGATAGCCCAGCTCGGTGGCGCGATGAGGGGGCAGGCCGAGCTGGATGCCCGCGGCCTGCTGGTCATTCCCGGCGGCATAGATGCGCACGTGCACCTGGTCTGCGGTGCCTCGGCCGAGGCGGCTGGCCAGCAGGAACCGCACTGGGTGGACGACTTCTGGAGCGGCTCGCTTGCCGCCATCGCGGGGGGCGTCACGACCGTGGGGAACATGACGTTCGCGCTGCCGGGTGAGTCGATGACTGCGGCGATCGCGCGGGAGATGGCGGGCGCCAGCGCCGAGGCTGCGGTGGACTGGTTTCTGCATCCGGTGCTGAACGGCCTCGGCGAGGGTACGGCCGCCGAGATCGCCGCGCTGGCGGCTGATGGGCATACCAGTATCAAGGTGTTTTTGTCTGATCCGGAGTATGCGGCGGGAACGCCGGGCCTGGCGGATGCCTTCGCGGCGGCCGGGCGGGCGGGGTGCCTGACGCTGGTGCACTGCGAGGACGCCGGGATGCTCGCGCGGACGGGCCGCGAGCTGATCGGGTCCGGACGCGGCGCGGTGCGCCATTTCCCCGACGCGCGGCCCGTCAGTGCGGAGGTTGCAGCCGTTGACGAGGCCATTGGCCTGGCTCGCCGGACCGGTGCCCCCCTCTACATCGTCCACCTCTCCTCGGCTGCCGCGCTGGAGCGATGCCGGCAGGCCCGGGCCGCGGGACTGCCCGTCTTCGTGGAGACCCGGCCGCTGTATTTGCACCTGACCCGGGAGCACTTCGAGGAGGCTGATGCGGGCAAGTACGTGGGCGCGCCGCCGCTGCGGGAGCGGTCCGACCGGGACGCGCTGTGGCGCGGGCTGGCGGCGGGCGAGGTGGATACCGTCTGCAGTGATCATGCGCCGTGGACGCTGGCGGCCAAGCTCGACCCCGCCTTGGACGTGGTGACGGCGCGGCAAGGTGTCGCCGATCTGGAAACGCTCATGCCGATGCTGTTCTCCGAGGGTGTCGCGGCCGGGCGGATCTCGCTGGACAGGTTCGTCGAGCTGACCTCAGCCAGCGCCGCCCGGCTGTTCGGTCTCTACCCGCGGAAAGGCGCAATTGCCGTCGGCTGCGACGCCGACCTCGCACTGTGGGACCCGCAGGAGCGCAGGGTCATCGACGGGGCACGGATGCGCTCCCGCGCCGGCTACTCGGTGTATGACGGCTGGACGGTCCAGGGCTGGCCCCGGTTTGTGATGCGCCGCGGCCAGCTGGTGCTGGCCGACGGCAGCTGCCCGGCCCAGCCTGGGAGCGGACAGTGGGTGCGCCGCGGCCGGCCCGGGCTGGCCGCGCCGGCCACAGCGCCCTAGCGTCCAGCCGCTGTGCACTCATCGGCCTTGTACGTGGTCGGCAATCCTGACCAGGAAGTGTCCCCAGTCGGTTGCGCACCGGTCGAAGCATTCGAGGTCGGGGATGAGGCCGTGGTGGGCGAAGTCGAGCCGGCAGCCGTCGCCGGCCGGCGTCATCGTGAACGTCGGCCGTGTGCCGACCCAGTCCGGTACGAGCGGGCTGGCCGCCACGTCCCAGATCACCATATCCGGGCGGTGGGCGGCGAGTACGCGCATGACGGTCGGCTCCGGCTCGGTGCCGAAGGTGATGTGCAGTTCGCCGCCGGTCTGTCCGGAGCCGGTCACTGACGCGGCGCTCCACCACGCGGTGATCGCGCCGGGATCGGTGAGCGCGTGGAACACCTCCTCAGCGGTGGTCTCGGCGGTGAGCGTCTTGGTGTAGCTGTTGGCGGTCGCGGTACGCATGGCAGATCTCCTTGGTTTCGGGGAACTTCTTCGGGGCACGTGCGTGGTTCGGCACCTGTGGCGCGCGCTTTTCACCCGGGGTCGTCGTCGGGCAGGATGCGCGGCAGGCCGAAGGCTCGCAAGGTGTGCGACTCGAACCGGGTGAGGGCGGCGACCTGGTCGCCGCGCACGGTGATGACGAGCAGCCCGCTGCCGTGCCAGAGGCCGCTGGTGTCGTCGCGGGCATAGACGGCCAGGGCGGGCTGCCTGTTCGCGCGCGTCTGGATGAAGCGGGCCTGGGGGACGAGCCGGAACGCCACCTCGGCCAGGAACTCGGCGGCGCGCTGCCGGCCCTCCCAGACGGCGGGCAGCGGTGGCATGGCGATCCGCACGTCCTCGGCGAGCAGGCTCACGACAGTGTCGACGTCGTGCGCGGTGAAGGCGGCCGCCAGGCGGCGCGCCAGCGTTGCCTCAACGGGCCGGCCAGCCGGTTCCGGGGGTGGTACGGACGGGTGCGCCTTGTCGCGCAGCGATGCGCGGGCCCGGCTGAGCGTCATCGCGACGGCGTCCTCGGTGGAGTCAAGGGTGCCGGCTACCTCTCGGGCGCTGAAGCCGAGGACATCGCGGAGGATGAGGACGGCCCGCGACCGCGGCGAGAGAAGCTGCAGCGCGGTGATGAACGCCAGTGAAACCGCTTCGTTCTGTTCGACGCGTGCGTCCGGGCCTAGGTCATCGTCCGGCAGGCCGTCGAGCAGCGCGTCCGGATAGGGCTGCAGCCAGGTGACCTTCTCCGAGCCGGTCGGCGCCGGCGCAGTCGGGGGGAGAGTGAGCGCCATCTGTGGCCTCCGTGTCGCTGTGCGGAGCAGATTCAGGCAGGTATTGGTAGCCACGCGGTACAGCCAGGTGCGTATGGATGCTTTCGCCTGGAACGTCGCGAGACCTCGCCATGCTGCGAGCAGCGTCTCCTGCACGGCATCGTCAGCGTCGTCGAAGGAGCCGAGCATCCGGTAGCAGTGCACGTGCAGTTCCCGGCGGTGCGGCTCGACGAGCTCGGCGAAGGCTTGCCCGTCGCCGGAGTGAGCACGGTGCAGCAGCGAGTCGCCGGCCGTCATGCGGTCGTGTCCTTCCGCTCCAGTGGCCGCGCCGGCGGGTGGCAACCTCACCCCTGCCACCCGCCGCGCGTCCAGCGCCGTCACTGTCCTAACCGGCAGTCTGCGCCGCGAAGTGCTTGGTGAGCGGCGTGAGGTAGAACGTGGGCCAGTTGGCGTCGATGTGGTCGTGCCAGTCATCAGGTTCTCCGTGCTGGTCGATGACCAGGCGCGTGCCCTCTCCCTCAGCCGCTAGAGTGTAGCGGACGATCGAGTAGGTCCCCGGCTCCCACTGCGGGAACCGCCAGGTCTGGACGATCCGCTCACCGGGGACGAGTTCGATCTGCCGGCCGACGACGTGACCGTCGAAGGCGGAGAACTCCTCGCCCGCCGACCGGCCGACGGCGCCGCTCATCCCGGACAGGGCGGACAACGCCTCGGCGTCGGCGAGCACCGCGTACACCTGCGCCGGGTTGGCGTCGATCATCGCCTGCTGCTGAATACTCATCACGGCTCCCTTATCCGGTTGGATCGTCTCGCTCGGACGACCTCGGCCAGATAGACACCGCCAGCCGGCAAAACCTAACGTGCATGCCAACGCCGCGAAGATCAGCAACTGAGACGCCC
>DASQVO010000109.1:0-2373 GCA_035640715.1 Streptosporangiaceae bacterium | reverse complement strand
ATGGTGGCGTCGCCCGGGCTTGAGCACACCAGCGTCCGCTCGCCGCGGCTGAAGGCCGCTCGCCGGCTGACGAAGCGGGCGTTCCGCCAGCGTGCGCGGGCCTTCCTCGCGGAAGGCCCGCAGGCCGTCACGGAGGCGTTTGCGTCTGGGGCGCCGGTCACCGAGCTGTTCGTCACCGCAGCGGCGCGGGGGCGCCACGAGGGCCTCGTGACGGCCATCGCGCGGGCCGGGATCCCGGTGCATACCGTCAGCGGCGAGGTGATGAGCGACCTGGCGCAGACGGTTACCCCGCAGGGCGTGCTCGCCGTGTGCGGATTCGTTGACGTGTCTCTGGAAGAGGCGGTCGCCGCCGTCCAGGGGGATCCCGCTGTGGACGGCTCACGGCCGCGGCTCGTGGCGGTTCTGGCGAATGTCCGTGATCCGGGCAATGCCGGCACCGTGCTGCGTACCGCGGACGCCGCGGGCGCCCAGGCCGTGATCTTCTCCGACGCGTCGGTGGATCCGTACAACGGCAAATGCGTGCGGGCGTCGGCCGGGAGCCTGTTCCACCTCCCCGTGGTGGCCGGCATCCCGCCAGAGGAGGTGGTCCGCACGCTGCGCGGCGCCGGCCTGCGGATCCTGGCGGCCGACGCGCGGGCCGGGCGCTCGCTTGATGAACTCGCTCCCGGCGAGCTGGCCGCGCCCTCGGCCTGGATCTTCGGCAACGAGGCATGGGGACTGCCGGGCGGGCTGGCAGAGATGGCCGACGAGAGCGTCGCAGTGCCGATCTACGGCAGGGCGGAAAGCCTCAACCTCGCCACCGCCGCCGCGGTCTGCCTGTACGCCTCGGCCCGGGCGCAGCGCCTGCATCGGCAGGGGCCGCGCTGACCGGGTATCGTGGACATCGTTACCTGAGCCGCCATGCGGCAGGCGGGCGCTGCCGGGCAGGCGTTTCACGGCGCAGCGCCGCTCGATATGACCGAACGCTTACGTCGTATTTCATTTTGCGCAACAAGGTGCAGAATTAGTGGTGTGAGGCGGTAGCAGGAACGATTGCACACTAAAGTCTCATCACAATCCGTTACCCATGTGACGATCATGCTGCGGTCATTGAGCCGGGCGAGGCGGACATGCCGGACGGAGGCGTCGTTCGTGCCGGACGGAGGCGTCGTTCGAGTGGATACACCATGACAAGCCGGGCAACCCACGGGTGGTCCGGCCAGCCAGCCAGCTCAGGCAGGCTGCCCGGGCTGGAAGCGCTGGCCGAGCCTTTCGGCCCGGCAGGCGGGCTTGTCATCGCGGATGACCTTCCCGATGGTCTCGTGATAGCCGACGAGACCGGCCGGGTCACCGTCTTCAACCGGGCCGCGGCGCGGCTGACCGGTGTCGAGCCGTCCGACGCGCTCGGCAAGGACCTCTTCGACATCCTCCCGCTGCACGACGGCGACAGCCGGGACTGGTGGGCATGCATCGACCCGTACCACGGCCTCGCGACCCGCACCAGGCATCCCGAGACCTCCCTGCACCTGCGTAACGGCACCGAGGTGCTCGTCACGGTCCAGTACGTGCGTGAGCGGTACCGCCGCACGTACGGCGACCTGGCGCCCGGCGGTTTCCCTGCCCACAGCGGCCCCGGCCCGCACAGCGGCGGCCCCGGAGCCGTGCTTCGGCTCGTCGTCTCGCTGCGCGATACCGTCCGGCGGGCCCGCCTCGAGCGAAGCCGCGCCGACCTGGTCTCCACGGTCGCGCACGAACTGCGGTCGCCACTCACCAGCGTCAAGGGGTTCACCGCCACCCTGCTGGCCAAGTGGCACCGGTTCACCGATGACCAGAAGCTGGTGATGCTGGAAACGGTCAACGCGGACGCGGACCGCGTCACACGGCTCATCACCGAGCTTCTCGACGTCTCCCGCATCGAGTCCGGCCGGCTCGAGATTCACCGCCAGCTCGTCGACATTCCCGAGCGGGCCAGGAAGATCATCGCCGGCCGGGTCGCGTGCGGCGATGCGGAGGACCGGTTCAGGCTCGAGGTCCGCGGCGGGCTCCCCGAAACCTGGCTCGATGCCGACAAGGTCGACCAGATCCTCGGTAACCTCGTCGAGAACGCGGTCCGGCACGGTGCTGGTACCGTGACAATCGTGGTAGAGCCAGCAGGCGGCAGCGACGCCGTGGCGGTATCAGTGCGGGACCAGGGCGAGGGAATCGCGCCGGACCTGGCGTCGCGCGTATTCCGGCAGTTCTGGCGGGGCAAGCGGCGCGGCGGCACCGGCCTCGGCCTCTACATCGTCAAGGGGCTGGTCGAGGCGCATGGCGGCACGATCAGCGTGGGCGCAGCGCCGGGCGGCGGAGCCGAGTTCCGATTTACCATGCCCGCCGGGACTCCTGCCGCGTAGC
>DASQVO010000108.1:0-10570 GCA_035640715.1 Streptosporangiaceae bacterium | reverse complement strand
TCCTGCCCGCGGATGAACTGCCATTCCTCGAACCCGCGCCAGAAGTTCTTGCTCGGCTTGAACTGGTGGTACAGGTCGGAGATGAGGCCGGTGCGAAAGCCAGCCTCACCGAAGATCTCGGCCAGCGTGTGCTGCTCCTCGGGGATCGGCCCCCACCCGGCGGCCGGGACAAAGTCACCCTTGAGCCGGAACCGCCCGTTATGGAACGGGTAGGTCCGCTGACCGGTGTAGAGGGCGCGCCGGGCCGGCAGGGTGGGCAGCGACTCCGGGTAGGCACGGGTGTACCTCACGGCCTCGGCAGCGAAGGCGTCGAGGTTGGGAGTGGCGATCGCCGGGAAGCCCTCGCCCCAATCGGGCCGCTCCCCGTAGCTCCCCAGGGCGTCCTTGCGCAGCGTATCGAACACGATCAGGACGACGTTGCGGATTTCGCCGCTGTCCGGGCGAGTGGTACCTGGCATTGCTGACATTCTCCTCGGTGGTGGGTTACTGGAGGGGAATAGATGGTGGGCTTACTGGCGGGGAAGGGGCACGGGTGAATAACCCGGGCCGCCCGACGAGGAGGCGGTGCGCACCTGCTGCAGCTCGGTGTCGTGGCTTGTCTCGTCCACCGAGCGGCCGGTCGCGTCGATCCGGCGGGCGGTCAGCGAGTATGCGGACAGCGCCAGGCCGATCGCGCCGAAGATCATGACGAGTGGCCGGAATCCGAGGCTCGCCAGGAGCGGCGGCACGATCCATGCGCTGACGCCGATGTTCGCGCGCGAGAAGCCATGGGCGAGCCCGAGCGAGCGGCCCCGCAGCCGGGTGGGCAGCAACTCGGCGGCCAGGATCCACTCCACGGACGCCCCGAACCAGGTGAAGAAGCCCTGCACGAAGTAGAGCGGCACCAGCCAGCTGGTCCCCCACGCGACCGTGATCATCAGCAGGTAGGCCGCGAACACGCCGACCAGGGCGATGATCAGGCTCGCTACCCGGCTGATCCGGTCCAGGACGAAGAACGCCGTCACCGACCCAGCGATGCCACCCGCCCAGATGACCGCGCCGGTGAGTTCGGACAACACGATCGACAGGTGACCGATCTGCTCGAAAACATAGGGCCCGAGGACGCTGGACGCCCCGCCCACGTACGCCGACAGCCCCGTGACCAGGACCGCGAAGATGGCCGCTGCCGTCCACGGCGCCCGGAAGACCTCCCCGAAGGCGCGCAGTGACTGGCGGTAGGGCAGCCGCTCCGCGGCACGGAGCTCGCCGGGGATGCCGAGGTCGCTGAAGGCCGCGAGCGCCTCGCGGTCACGTCCCTGCGACAGCAGCCACCGGGGAGAGTCCGGCAGCGAGCGCCGCAGCAGCAGGACGACGACGGCCGGGACCGCGCCGAGCGCGAGCATCCACCGCCACCCGCCGGGCCCGCCCCAGGCCAGCAGGGCGGTGTCGATCAAGACCGACGTCATCGCGCCGATTGTCCACGCGATCTGGGGAAACGCCCCGGTCCAGCCGCCCCGCGACGCCCGCGGCGACAACTCGGCCAGGAACGACATGCTCGCCGCGATGTCGGCGCCGATGGCCACGCCGATCAGGGCCCGGATCACCAGCAGCAGCGGATAGTCGGGCACGACGGCTGAGAGCAGGGTGAGCCCGACGAAGGCGATGAGGTTCATCACGAAGATACGGCGGCGCCCGACCCGGTCGGTCAGGTCACCGAACACCACGGCGCCCGCCGCCGAGCCGAAGAACGTGATGGCGCTCAGCAGGCCGGCCTGGCCCGTGGTCAGGTGCCACTGCGGCTTGAGTGCCAGCAGCACACCGCCGATGACGATCAGGTCGTAGCCGTCCACGAACTCGCCGAGGGCGATCGTGATCAGGGCCCGGCGCCGGGTTGGTGTCATCACCTCGTCGAAGTGCTCGATCACAGTGTCAGGCGCTGCTGAGGTCATGCAGAGGCCTCCTCGTAGTACACCTTGATGGGGATATCGACTATATCTAGCGATTTAATAGGTTTTCCCCACCGGACGGTACTGGACGGTTTCCGGCGCAGTGCCCGACGCCGATCCGGCGGTAACCGCCGGTACGACGGAGCCGTGACGGCGAGCCGCGCCCGCTACACAGGGATGCGGGCCAGCAGGTCGCGAAGCACGCTCGCGCCGCGGCGGACCTTGGGGAGGGAGGCCGCGCCGTAGCCGAGGATCAGCCCGTCGATCGCGGGCGGGCCGGCGAAGTAGCGGTCCAGCGGGAACACCGTGACGCCACGCTCGGCTGCGTCCGCGACCACGCGCTGCGCCGGGTGTCCCGCAAGCTCAAGGACCACGTGCATCCCGGCGGTGTCGCCGAGCACCCGGAACGTCCCCGGGACGCCCGGCCTGGTCAGCGCGTCCACGATCGCGGCGCGGCGGCGTGCGTATTCCAGGCGCATCCGCCGGATGTGACGCTCCAGGTCGCCGGAGGTGAGCAGCGCCAGCAGGGCGTGCTGCACCGGCTCGGGCACCCTGTCCGCGAGGCCGGCCCGCATGCCGGCCAGACGCGCGGACAGGGCGGGGGACGCGACGAGCCAGCCCGTGCCGAGCGCCGGGGTCAGCGTCTTCGACGCCGTCCCGAGGTAGACGATCACGTCCGGGTCCATGCTGTACAGGGCCGGGAGCGGCCCCACGTCGTAGCGGAACTCGCTGTCATAGTCGTCCTCCACGACGACCGCGCCGGTCGCGCGCGCCCAGGCGGTCAGCGCCTGCCTGCGGCCCACCGGGAGCCGGCCGCCGAGCGGGTACTGATGCGCCGGCGTGGTGTACAGCAGGCGCAGGTCAGCGGGTAGTTCGCCGGGGACGATACCGTGCGCGTCGACGCGGCACGGCACGACCTGTGCGCCGGCCCGGCGCAGCACCTCCCGCGCGGACGGGTATCCGGGTTCCTCGACGCCGACCCTGTCTCCAGGCCGCACCAGCGCCGCCGCGAGCAGGACCAGCCCGCTGGAAACCCCGCGGGTCACCAGCACGTGAGCCGGCGTGACGTTGAGGCCGCGGGAGCGACGCAGGTAACGGGCGAGTTCGGCGCGCAGTTCGGGCAGGCCGTGCGGGTCCGGCCACGACGATGGCTGGCACTTGCCCGCGTGCCGCCAGGCGCGCCGCCACATGGCGGGCTCGATGCCGGCCGCCCACGGGATCCCCGGGCGCAGATCGACGAGGTCGCCGTTCGCCTGCTCGGAGAGGCCCTGCGGGGCGGCCGGGGCGGGAGGTTGAGCCGTCGCGAGCGGCGGAGCCGCCGGAGCCGGGAGGCCGGGGGCGACGTCGGCGACGTAGGTGCCGGAACCGTGGCGCCCCTCCAGCCAGCCTTCGGCGAAAAGCTGGGCGTACGCGGTTGTGACGACGGTCCTGCTGACGCCCAGCGTGGCGGCCAGGTCCCGGGTGGACGGCAGCCGCTCTCCGGTGCCGAGCACGCCCGACGTCACGGCATCCCTCACCTGCGCGGCGATCTGCGCCGCCATCGAGGCCGGCCCCGCACGGTGCACGACCACCGGCAGGTCGGCGCGCGAAGTGGTCATTCAGACTTCTCCAGAAGTGGCTATTTCCGGCAGTCCACTTTCTGCCTAGAGTACGGGGCCATGAGCATCGAAACGACCCCCTTGTCCAGCACACCGCGCACCACGCTGCGCCGGCACCGCGAGCGGGGCAGCAGCGACCGCGCCGACCTTTACGCCGTGCTCGACGCCGGCCTGATCTGCCACCTCGGCGTGGTCGCCGACGGCATGCCAGTCGTCCTGCCGACCGCCTACGGCCGCGCCGACAACACGCTCTACCTGCACGGATCCTCCGCGAACGGCGCGTTCGCCGCCGCGGACGGGCAGCAGGTCTGCATGACCGTCACGCACCTGGACGGGCTGGTCTGCGCCCGCTCGGTCTTCACCCACTCGGTGAACTACCGCAGCGCGGTCGTGTTCGGCACCGCCACCGTCGTCTGCGACGAGGACGAACGCTGGCACGCCCTGAGGATCATCACCGACCACCTGATCCCCGGCCGCTGGGTGGCCGCCAGGCAGCCGACCAAGAAGGAGATGGCGGCCACCGCCGTGCTCTCGCTGCCGCTGACCGAGGCGTCGGTGAAGATCCGCACCGGGATGCCCAAAGACGAGCCCGAAGACTACGACCTGGACGTGTGGGCGGGCGTGCTGCCCGCTGCCGTAACGTTCGGCGAACCGCAGCCGGATCCGCTGCTGCGCGAGGAGATCCCGATGCCAGCGCACATCCGGGACTACCGGCGTTGAGGCGGGACCGGGAGCAGTCCCGGGACATCGAGCCGTGCCCGAGGAGCTGTCGACGCCGGGGCCAGCCCTGCTCGCGGCGATGACCGTGGCACCTCTGGCTCTGGCACCGCGGCAGCGTCGCACGTGAGTGAGACACAGCTTCTACTGTTGCGCGCCGATTGTCAATATATACGTAGAAGATAGGAGAGGGCGGCGCTGGCGGCACCTGACGTGCTTCCCTGCGATGGGAGATCCGATGCCAGCCGCGTACGGCCTGTTCGCTTTCGCGCTGGCCGTTTACGGAATTCGTTTCGCGAGTGTTGACGCCGCCACGCTTTCGGCCGGCCCGGCAACTGTGGCACTGAACTGCGCTGTCCTCATCGCCGGGATAGCCGGGACATTGGCGGGAATCCTGGCAGTGATCAGGGGCAATGCCTACCCGGGGTACGTCACAGCGGTCTTCGGCCGGCTGAACCTGGCATCATTTCCGGCGCGTCCCGTGCCGGGACGCTGTCATCGGCGATCCAGGCGGGCGCCCCGCAGCGCCGCAAGGATGCGGACAGCCGGTCGCGGCCGGGCCGTCCCGGCGGTGGCGGTTGATACTCTTCAATGTCATGCCGGCCAGAAGATCCTCGGCGGCTGCCGTGGCTGCGGCAACGCCAGCTCTCTCTCGCCGGCACGCGGCAGGTGCCCCCAGCGCGCGCGGCCTGCTGTTCACGTTGCTCGGAGAGTTCGTGCTGCCTGGAGACGGGACGGCGTGGACGTCCGCAGTGCTTGCCGTGTTCGCCCGCCTGGGAATCGAGGAGAAGGCGACCCGGCAGGCGCTGATGCGCACGGCTGCCGCGGGCTGGCTGGAGGCGGAGAAGATCGGCCGCCGCACCAGGTGGCGGCTGACCGCTAGCGCGCGGCGGCTGCTGACCGACGGCGCGGAGCGCATCTACTCCTTCACCGGCCCGGCCCAGGAATGGGACGGCCGCTGGCTGCTGGTCTCGGTACGGATACCGGAGAGCGACCGGAGGGCCCGCCATGTGGTCCGTACGCGGCTGAGCTGGGCAGGGTTCGGATCGCTGGGGGCGGGCCTGTGGATCAGCCCGCACCCGGACCGCGAGGCTGAGGCGACCCGGGCGCTGCGGGAGGCCGGCGTCGCGGACGACGCCCACATATTCGCGGCGACCCGGTCCGGCCTGGCCGACGTGCGGATCATGGTGGCGACCGCGTGGGATCTGGCGGCGATCGAGGAATCCTACGAGCAGTTCATCGTGCAGTTCCGTGCCCGCGTTCCGGCCGATGTCCTGGCCCGCCAGATCGAGCTCGTGCACGCCTGGCGCAGGTTCCCGTCCATTGACCCCGCGCTGCCTCCCGAGCTCCTGCCGCCCCGGTGGAGCGGCCTAACAGCCGCCCGGCTATTCGCCGAATGTCACGAGCGCTGGTCGCCGGACGCGTGCCGGGAGTGGAAAAGGCTCAACAGCGCCGACTGAGAGCCTCACCTATTCCGCTGGCCGTCGTGGCACTTCGGCCAGCCGAAGCGCTACACATGAACGCCGGATCACACATCAATAGTCGAATCTTGCTAACGGCCGGCCTTGCTCGCCCGCGCGAGACGCCAGCGTCCGGGCAGGGCGCCCCGGCGGTCAGCACTGACCGGCGGGCATGCAGGACGCGCCATCCCCGGCGGGATGGCCCCCAGACTGCCAGGACTGCCCGGGCCGGGATGCCAGGCCAGCCGTCATCCTGGCCACTGACGTCGCTCCCACCTGGGCCAGAGCAAAAATATGCTACTCTCTATTGACGAAATGTCGGCAAATCGTAGAGCATGTCAGTACGCGACGACAGCGGAAGGACTACCGTGACAAGCCAGGCCACTGAAACGCGCTCCGCGAGCGACGCGACCGGCATCCCGGGCCCGGCTGAGCCGGCCTCCGGCCTGCCGGCTGTGGACTTCCGGACTACTCCGGATCGGTACAGGCACTGGCGTCTCGCCGTCGATGGCGAGGTCGCCACGCTCACCATGGATGTCGACGAGCAGGGCGGTCTCGTCCCCGGGTACGAGCTCAAGCTGAACTCCTACGACCTGGGCGTGGACATCGAGCTCTACGACGCGGTGCAGCGGCTGCGGTTCGGGCATCCGGGCGTGAAAGCCGTGGTGATCACCAGCGGCAAGGAGCGGATCTTCTGCGCTGGGGCGAACATCCGGATGCTCGCCGCGGCCTCGCATCCGTGGAAGGTGAACTTCTGCAAGTTCACCAACGAGACCCGCAACGGGATCGAGGACGCGGCCGAGAACTCGGGCCAGGCGTACATCGCGGCGCTGAACGGCACCGCGTCCGGCGGCGGCTACGAGCTCGCGCTGGCCTGCGATTACATCATGCTGGTCGACGACCGGTCCTCGGTCGTGTCGCTGCCCGAGCTGCCGCTGCTCGGCGTGCTGCCCGGCACCGGCGGCCTCACCCGCGTGACCGACAAGCGGCACGTGCGCCGCGACCTGGCCGACTTCTTCGCCACCAAGTCGGAGGGGATAGGCGGGAAAAAGGCGCATGTCTGGCGCCTGGTGGACGAGGTGGTCCCGCGCGCTCAATGGCAGGAGAAAGTATCAGAGCGGGCACTGGCTGTTGCCCGGGACTCCGGCAGGCGGGCCGATGGCGGGCCGGGCGTCGAGCTGACTCCGCTGGAGAAGACCCGCACCGGCGACGAGGCCAGCTACTCCTTTGTGTCGGCGAAGCTCGACCGGGAACGCGGGGTCGCAGAGATCACCGTCAAGGGGCCGGACGACGAGGCGCCTGCCAGTATGACGGAGGTGCACGCGCTCGGCGCGAGGTTCTGGACGCTGGCGATGACCCGCGAGCTCGATGACCTCATCCTGGACCTGCGGACCAACGAGACCGAGATCGGCACCTGGGTGTTCCGTGCCCGGGGAGATACAAGGAAGGTCCTCGCCTACGATGACCTGCTGCTCGCCAGCGCCTCGGCGGACTGGCTGGCCAACGAGATCGTGCTGTACCTCAAGCGGACCCTCAAGCGGCTCGACGTGACAAGCCGGTCGCTGATCGCGCTGATCGAGCCAGGCTCGTGCTTCGCCGGGTCGCTGCTCGAGCTGGCACTGGCCGCGGACCGCTCGTACATGCTGTTCGGCGTCTTCGAGACAGCCGATCCAAACACGGGCGACGCCGAGCCCGCCGCGATCACCGTGGGCGGCATGAACACCGGCCTGCTGCCCATGGGCAACGGGCTGACCCGGCTGCGGACCCGGTTCCTCGGCGATCCCCGTGGCCTGGCCGCTGTCGAGAAGCGGGCCGGTGAGCCGCTGCAGGCAGAAGACGCAGAGAAGCTCGGCCTCGTCACGTTCGCGCCGGACGACATCGACTGGGACGAAGAGGTCCGGATCGCGATCGAGGAGCGCGCGAGCTTCAGCCCGGACGCGCTGACCGGCCTGGAGGCCAACTACCGGTTCGCCGGCCCGGAGACCATCGAGACCAAGATCTTCGGCCGGCTTACCGCCTGGCAGAACTGGATTTTCTACCGCCCGAACGCCTCGGGTCCTGACGGCGCGCTGCGCAAGTACGGAACCGGGCAGCGGGCCGATTTCGACCGGAAGCGAGTCTGAACCCATGACCACGCCTGACTACGCCGAGAAGATCCCGAACAACGTCAGCCTGCACGAGGACCGGCGGCTGCAGCGGGCCCTGGAGTCCTGGCAGCCCGACTTCCTGAACTGGTGGGAGTCGATGGGGCCCTCGCTACCGACGCAGGACGTCTACCTGCGCACCGCGGTCAACGTCGGACGCGAGGGGTGGGCGCACTTCGGCTTCGTCCCGATGAAGGACTACCGGTGGGGGATCTTCCTGGCCGAGCGGAACCCGGACCGGCGGATCGCGTTCGGGCAGCACAAGGGCGAGCCGGCCTGGCAGAAGGTGCCCGGCGAGTACCGCGCCGACCTGCAGCGGCTGATCGTCATCCAGGGCGACACCGAGCCGGCCAGCGTCGAGCAGCAGCGGAACCTCGGCGCGACCGCGCCGTCGCTGTACGACCTGCGGAACCTGTTCCAGGTGAACGTGGAAGAGGGCCGCCATCTGTGGGCGATGGTGTACCTGCTGCACGCCTACTTCGGCCGGGAGGGCCGCGAGGAAGCGGTCGAACTGCTGCACCGCAACTCCGGCAGCCAGGACGCGCCGCGCATCCTCGGCGCGTTCAACGAGGAAACCCCGGACTGGCTGTCGTTCTTCATGTTCACCTACTTCACCGACCGGGACGGCAAGTACCAGCTCGGCACGCTGAAGGAATCCGGTTTCGACCCGCTATCGCGGACCTGTGAGTTCATGCTCAAGGAAGAAAGCCACCACATGTTCGTCGGCACCACGGGGATCGACCGGGTGGTGGAGCGGACCGCGCAGGTGATGGTGGAGAACGACACCGACGACCCGGCGGGCTACGGCGTGATCCCGCTGCCGGTTATCCAGAAGTACCTCAACTTCCACTATTCGGTCTCGCTCGACCTGTTCGGCGGCGAGACCTCCACCAACGTCGCCAACTACTACACCGCCGGGCTGAAAGGCCGCTGGTCAGAAGAGCGGCGCAAGGACGACCACAAGCTGGCCGACGACTCGATCATGGTAGATGCGCTCGTCGGCGGCCAGATCGGCCAGACCGAGGTGGCCGCCCTCGTGGGCCTGAACACTGACCTGCGCCGTGAGTACATTTCCGACTGCCAGAACGGCGTCAACCGGTGGAACAAGATCCTGGCGGACGCCGGGCTGCCGCAGCGGCTCAAGCTGCCGCACCCCGCGTTCAACCGGAAGGTCGGCGCGTTCGCCGGCATCGAGGCCACCCCAGAGGGGGACAAACTCCCGGCGGCCGAGTGGGAGCGCCGCAAGGGAGAATGGCTCCCGGCCGACACCGACAAGACGTTCGTCCGGTCGCTGATGCGCCCGGTCTACGAGCGCGGCAAGATCGCGGCATGGCTCGCCCCGCCGCGCAACGGGATCAACGGCAAGCCGTTCGACTACGACTACGTGCACCTGGCCTAGGCCGGGCAGAACCGACGAGTAGGGGCGGCGCAATGGGGCAGTTGTTCAACGCTTGTGAGTACCTCCTCGACCGGCGGCTGGACGCCGGGGACGGGCAGCGGACCGCGCTGACCGGCCCGGCCGGCGAGGTCAGCTATGCGGAACTGCACGACCGGGTATGCCGCACCGCGGCCGGGCTGCGGGCACTCGGCCTGCACCCGGAGCAGCGGCTGCTGATGGTGATGTCGGACTCGCCGCACTTCGTGGTGGTCTATCTTGCCGCCATGCGGATGGGCGCGATCCCCGTCCCGGTCTCGACGATGCTGCACGCCGACGGCATCGCCGAACTGCTCCGCGATTCACGCGCCCGGCTCCTGGCGGTGACGAGTGACTTCGCCGCCGCGGGTGCCGCGGCGGCTGCCGCGGCACCCGACCTCGCCGGAATACTGGCCGACGTACCGCTTGCCGCCAGCATCCCGGTGCACCAGTACGACGACCTTGCCTCCGCCGGCTCCAGCGGCACCGTGTACGGCACCGGCGAAGACTCACCCGCCTTCTGGCTGTACACCTCGGGCACGACCGGGACGCCGAAAGCCGCGATGCACCGGCACGGCTCGGTCCGGGTGGTCTGCGAAACCTACGGCACGCAGGTCCTCGGCATCCGCCCCGAGGACCGGTGCCTGTCGGCGGCCAAGGCCTTCTTCGCCTACGGCCTCGGCAACTCGGTCCTGTTCCCGCTGGCGGTGGGCGCGGGCACCGTGCTGTGCCCGTCGCCGTCCAAGCCGGATGTGATCGCGGAGGCCGCCGCGAAATACGGCGCGACCCTGTTCTTCGCCGGGCCGACGTTCTTCGCGAACATGCTGCGGGCCGAGCTACCGCCCGCAGCGCTGGCCAGCGTCCGGCTGGCCGCCTCGGCCGGGGAAGCGCTCCCGGCGTCGCTGTACGAGCGGTGGACCGGCCATTTCGGCGCGGACATCCTCGATGGCATCGGCATGACCGAGATGCTGCACATCTTCCTGTCCAACCAGGCCGGGGAGGTAAAGCCCGGCACCACCGGGGTCGCTGTCCCCGGCTATGTCCTGAAGCTGATCGACGAGGAGACCGGCGCAGAGGTTCCCGACAACACCCCCGGCACGCTGTACGTGCGGGGCGAGTCGGCGGCCGTCGGCTACTGGTCCCGGTACGATGCCTCCCGCCAGGTGTTCCAGGGCCAGTGGCTGCGCACCGGCGACACCTACACCCGGGACGCCGACGGCTACTACGCCTGCCTCGGCCGCACCAGCGACATGATCAAGGCCAGCGGCATCTGGGTCTCCCCCATGGAAGTCGAGGCCCGCCTCCTCACCCA
>DASQVO010000107.1:0-7679 GCA_035640715.1 Streptosporangiaceae bacterium | reverse complement strand
CGATCGTGCGGGGTGCGCGCTCCCGGTCCTGTATTACGTCCTCGCCCAATAGCAGCTCGCGGGCCAGGTTAACGGGCTCAGCTATCGTCATGGGTCCTCCTCCGAAGGCTGGTCGCTTAGATTCGTGAGTGCCCCGCCGCGGTCGGCGGCCTGGTGAGCACCGAGGTCAACCCACACAGCGACCGGGACGGCTTCGCCGCCCGGCTGGCCGGCGATATCGCCGGGATACTCGGCGGCTAGCGGGCCGCCGGGCCTGGCCGGGCTAGTGCTGGTTCACGTCGCTCATCTCGGTGATCACTGCCTTGGCGGAGCCGTACGCCGGCCGGGGATCTGCCTCAGCCCGCCGACGAGAGCCGGGGCAGCGCCCGCGTCCTGCGCGTGCTGGACCAGGTCGTCCCGTCTGGCCGGGCCGTGATCACTCCGCCCCCGCTGGGCGCAGTGGCTCCGGAAGCCAGCCTGGCCCGCGTGCCATCGGCGCACTTCCCCAGAACGAGTAGTTACGCCGGGCGGCTCAGGCGTCGCCAGTACGGACGATGAACTCAACCCACTCCCCATCACGCTGCAGTTCGGCAACCACTGCCGACGTGGCTTAGGCGCTGTCCACTGGAACAAGACTCGGTCCGGGCTGCGATGCGGGGGGCTGGATCAGCCACCATCATTAGCCCGGAAGCTGCCGTGTGTGCCATGGTTACGGCCGTGTAGGCCTCCGCTCGGATCCGGGTTCCCAGCGAGACGCGCCGCGAGGGTGATGCCGAACTTGTCGACTGGTTGAGATTGCAGGCCAAGGTTCGTGAGCCCGGGGAGGAGGGCAAGAGGCTACTCATGGACCGCCTTGAACGGGAGGGCGCTGACGCGGTGACTGATCCTCCGTTCGGGACCATGAAACCCTCGGATAGCCCCGGGATGCCGGACGACCGGCTGTCCGCGTACCGGGAGACGCGTGACCGGGACCATACGCCCGAGCCCGTGCCCGGACAGGGCCCGTTGCCGCGGGGGAACGACAGCACCTTCGTGATCCAGGAACACCATGCCCGGCGCCTGCACTGGGACTGCCGGCTGGAACGAGACGGTGTGCTGGTGTCCTGGGCCCTCCCCAAGGGCCTGCCGGAGGAGCTGACAACCAACCGGCTGGCGATCTGGACCGAGGATCACCCGCTCGAGTACGCCTCATTCGAGGGTGAGATCCCGCCGGGCCAGTACGGCGCCGGCACGGTCAGGATCTGGGACCGGGGCACCTATGAGACTGAGAAGTGGGCGGATGAGGAGATCAAGGTCGTCATCCACGGATCGCGTGTTTCGGGGCGCTACGTACTGATCCACATCCGGGACAACCAGTGGCTCGTGCGCCGAATGGACCCGCCCGCCCCGGTCCCTGATCAACCGGCCCCGTGACCGACGCGATGCGTTACGGGCCGCAGGTGGAGGAGGAACCAGTCCCTGGCCAGGCGCGCTACCTGCTCCAGCGTGCCGGGCTCCTCGAACAGGTGTGACGCACCCGGGACGATCTCCAGCCGGGCCTCACCGGCCAGTTGCTCCATCGCCTGACGGTTGAGTTCGATGACAACTATGTCGTCGCCCCCGACGATCAGCAACGTGGGCTGACGCACTCTGCGCAGGTACTCCCCGGCCAGGTCCGGCCGCCCGCCGCGGGAAACGACCGCCTGGACGGTCTCGGGCCGTTCCGCAGCGGCCACCAGCGCCGCGGCGGCGCCCGTGCTCGCGCCGAACAGCCCGATGCCCAGACCCGCGGTGCGTTCGTCCGCCGCCACCCAGTCGGTCAGTGCCGCCACACGGGTCGCGAGCAGACCGATGTCGAATCTCAGCTCCGCGGTCCAGATGTCACGCTCTTCCTCCGCCGGGGTGAGCAGATCCGCCAGCACGGTCGCCAGGCCCGCTTTCTGCAACTCTGCGGCGACGTAGCGATTGCGCGGGCTGTGGCGGCTGCTGCCGCTACCGTGCGCGAACACCACCACGCCCCGCGCAAACTCGGGCACCGCCACGTCCGCCCCCAAGACGACACCTGCCACGGGAATCTGCAGGCTCTCCTCAGAGATGCTCACGTCCCCACCTCCAAACCAGCGAAGGACTAAGAAGGACTAAACGGCGAAGGGATAGGTCTCCGGGGCCTCGCCCCGCTCCCATCGGGCGGTCCGCTCAAGCGGTTCCACCGCTCGTGTCTCATCGAGATGGATCACGGCATCGAACTGGTCGGCCACACGGGCGTGGAAATAGTGGCTCTGCCGCTCGGTCTGCGGCCGGTAGATCACACCAATGGCCCGCTCCAGCCGGGCCGCACGCAACACCTCGGCCGCTGGCGGAGCCAGGTCGAACCAGAGCAGGAACTCCTTGCTGCCCACCTGATGGAATAGCTCTTCCACACTGTCCGGCAACGCCGGCCGCGCCACCTTACGGTCGGCCGGAGCGCCCCACTCATCGGCCGCCGTCACTGTGCCGGTATAGGTGGTGAAACCGATAAGGCGACACTGGCCCGGATGCCGTTCACGCACCAGCTGCCCGACGTTCAGTTCCCCTCGAGAGCCCATCTCCGTAGCGCGTGCGTCACCGAGGTGGGAGTTGTGCGCCCACACCACGATCTTCGCCGGCTCGCCCCGCACCCGGCCCAGGTGCTCAGCGAGCGCCTCCAGCGTGTCGACCATGTGCCGGTCCCGCAGGTTCCAGGAAGCGACCCGCCCGCCGAACATCTCCCGGTAGTACCGTTCTGCGTTCTTCACGACGACCGCGTTTTGCTCCGCGTAGAACGCCTCGTCCTCGGCGAGCAGCCCGTCGCGTTTCGCATACTCTGCCGCGCGCCGTTGCATCTCGACCAGCTGAGCGACCACTTCGCGTTCGCACGACTCTCCCGCCCCGAATGCGGCCGCGAACCCGTAGGCCTCACCGTCATCGCCGCTAACATGATCAAAACAGGAGTAGCGCTCTTTGGCGCGTACCGCAGCTTCGGGGTCGACCCGCTCCAGGTAGGAGATGACCTCTTCCATGGACCGGCGCAGGCTGTACAGGTCCAGCCCGTAAAAACCCGCCTTCCGCCGCTCGTCGCCGACGCGGTCATTGCGCTCGCGCAGCCAGCCGGCAAAGTCCAGCACCTCGGTGTTGCGCCACATCCAGGTTGGGAAGCGCTGGAACCCGCGCAGTGCCTCCTCCGCGGTGACATCGTCGCTTCGGCCGCGCACGAAACGGTTCACCCGGTAGGCGTCCGGCCAGTCCGCCTCGACCGCCACCCCGCAAAAGCCTCTTTGCTCGATGAGCCGGCGCGTCATCTCGGCCCGGGCCGCGTAGAAGTCGTGGGTGCCATGCGAGGCCTCGCCGATCAGCACCAGCTGCGCATCCCCGACCATGCCGAACAGGGTCTCCTCCGGCGGCACGCCGTTCTCGATGAGCGCGGCCGACATTCGGATGACCGCGACCTCAGACGGCGGGCCGCCCTTGGCCGCTGCGCCGGTGGGCGCTCGCGCCGCCGCACGGAGCAGATCGCGGACCTCCTCATCGGTGGTCTGGGTAAAGTCCCAGTAGGACTGGCCGACGGCGAAGAACGGTGAGGGGGTAGTAGCGCACACGACCTCGTCGGCCTCGAGCCTGAGCTGTTCACACGTCGAACTCGGCGCGGCCGGCACGGCCACTACGATGCGGGCCGGCTGCAGCCGCCGTAGCGCCAGGACAGCGGCATGCATGCTTGATCCGGTCGCCAGGCCGTCATCGACGAGAATGACGGTCTTACCGGACAGCTCTGGCATGGGGCGTCCCTCACGGTAGGCCTGTTCCCGGCGCGCCAGCTCGCGGCTTTCCCGCTCGGCGACCTCCCGGATGACGTCGGAGGTGATGCCGAGCCCGATGACGACGTCCTCGTTGAGCACGATGACCCCGCCACTGGCGATGGCGCCCATGGCGAGCTCTTCATGCCCGGGAACTCCGAGCTTGCGCACCACGAATACGTCCAAGGGTGCGTCCAGCGCGGCGGCTACTTCGTACGCCACGGGCACCCCGCCCCGCGGCAAGCCCAGCACGACAACATCATCACGGCCGCGGTAATGCTCAAAAAGACCGGCCAGCACCCGGCCAGCGTCCCGGCGATCACGGAAGACACGCTCTGACATGCTGACTCACCGCCGACCCGATGAGGCGGAACCCCTCGCCACGGGGCTGGGCCCGGCAGGAGCACGCCACGGTCCCTGCCCGTCGCGTTCGACTAGCTGATGGCGCCAAAGCGTAGGCGGCCCGGCTCAGCCGCGTATCCCCGGAATTGGCGGGTTTCGTGAAGGCCGATTCCGCAGCAGGTTCGCGGGAGCTCCAAGCGCAGTCGCGGTGAGGCATGTTCGGCGGCGCGGGGAAGGTGGCAGGGCAGGAGAGCCGGCGCGGGCCGGGGCTTCCCAGACGTGATCCGCGGCGGTACCGGCCCGCCCTTCCCCGGCCGCAGCATGACGGCCCCCGGTTCCCCGGGACCTGCCGGCACGGTGGTCGGCGAACGCCGCCGACGATCCTGCGGCGAAGCCCGGGGCCGATGAGCAAGGGCAGCGGGATCCGGTCCGGATTCGGCAGCCCGAGTGGCTTGAACCCGAGCTAGCCACGCTCACCGCGGACAGGTTCTCCGACCCGGCCTGGCTGTTCGAGCGCAAGTTCGATGGCGAGCGGTGCCTGGCGTTCCGGGACGGCGCGCAGCTGCGGTTGATGACCCGGAACCGGCAGCAGGCCACCGGTACCTATCCCGAGATCGCCGATGTGCTGCGGGCTCAGGAGGCCAGTGACTTCATCGTCGACGGGGAGGTGGTGGCCTTTGACGGGGACCGGGCCAGCTTTTCCCGGCTGCAGCGGCGGCTCGGGGTCCGCGATCCCGGGCCGGCGCTGCGCGCCGAGGTGCCGGTGTACCTGTATGTGTTCGACCTGCTGTGGGCCGGCGGCCGTGATGTGCGGCCGTTGCCGCTGCGCGAGCGCAAGCGGCTGTTGCGCAGGCTGCTGTCGTTCCGCGACCCGGTGCGCTTCACCGAGCACCGGGACGCCGACGGCGAGGCGTACTGGCGGGAGGCCTGCGCCAAGGGCTGGGAAGGGATCATCGCCAAGCGGGCCGACTCGCCCTACCGGCCCGGGCGGACCCGGGACTGGCTGAAGTTCAAGTGCGAGAACGGGCAGGAGTTCGTCATTGGCGGATACACCGACCCGCAGGGATCCCGCACCGGGTTCGGCGCGCTGCTGCTGGGCTACTACGACCGGGACGGCAAGCTGAGGTACGCCGGCAAGGTCGGCACCGGCTTCGACCGGCGCACCCTGACCAGCCTGCACGCGGCCCTGGCCGCCCTCCAGCGGCCGGAGCCGCCGTTCGAACCGGCCCGCGGCCTGGCCAGGTCCGGGGTGCACTGGGTGGAACCCCGGCTCGTCGCCCAGGTCGGCTTCACCGAATGGACCGCGGACGGGCGGCTGCGCCATCCCCGATTCCAGGGCCTGCGGCGGGACAAGAACCCCGCCGACGTGATACGAGAAACACCCTGAGCGGACCGGCGCCGCGGCCGTGGCCCGCGGAACACCGCGAACCAGGAGAGCAGGTTAGCGGCTATCCGGATGGATGGGGTGGGCTCGCTGTAAAACCGTCTCGCTGGACTGGCGGTCGGACGGGTCACTGGGAATCGGCACGACCTCCCCGTGCATCTACCCCGATGGCACACCACCCTCCTGAACGGCGGCGGCCGGCTTGCCCTGCAGGGCGGCGACGCGACTGAGTTCGCTCCCGCCTGGGAAATGCCTGGGAAACGCGCCGACCGTGGCCGGGGACATAGCGGGCATCCGTGCGCGGCACTAATCTCGTGCCGGATGTCTGCCGTCGAGAGCATGCCCATCGCTGCGCCCACGTCCACACGGCCCCGGCGGCTCGCCTGGCTCGACGCTCTGCGCGGGATCGCGGCGCTGGCCGTCGTATTCGAGCACCTTACTTTTCAGGTGCTCTTCGCCGTGCACACCGTGGTCGTCCAGTGGATCGATCCGGGGGAGTACGGCGTCTTCGTGTTCTTCCTCGTCAGCGGCTACATCGTTCCCGCGTCCCTGGAGCGGAAGGGCAGCGTGCGTGCCTTCTGGGTGAGCCGCCTCTTCCGGCTCTACCCGGCCTACCTGTTTGCCATCGTGGCCCTGGTCATCCTGACCCCGCTTAATCTGGGGTCGCTGTGGCCATTGAACCAGCATCCGGTCACCTCGTCGCTCGGCCAGCTGCTGATGATGTCAGACCTGCTCAATACCCCGGACGTGCCGTACACGGTGTGGACTCTCGCCTATGAGATGGTGTTCTATCTCCTGCTTACGGCGCTGTTCACTGCGGGTGTGCACCGGCGCAGCGGCACGTTCGCGCTCGGCTTCGCCGCGGCGGCACTGGGGCTCGGCGGGGTCCTGCCCGCGGTCGCGTTCTCGGGCAGCTCCCTTGGCCCGCGCCGCGTCGCGCTGATCGCCGACGTCCTTATCATCTGCGGCCTGGCCCTCGCCGTAACATGCCGTCGCCTGCCGAAGTTCCTCGGGGCGGCACTCGCCGCCGCCACGGGCCTCGCGCTGGCCACTTTCAACAGTTCATCCGCACATTATCCCTGGGAAGCCTTCACCATCCTGGCGTTCATGTTCGCCGGGACGGTGCTCTACCGCGCGGAGCAGGGACAGCTTCCCAAGTGGCAGGCGGCCGTCGTCGTGGTGGCAGTCTTCGCCCTCACCCTCGCGGCCGGCCTCTGGCACCTCGGCTCCGCGGCCAATGCGTCACCGGCCACCATGGCGATGTTTCAGCGCAAGTGGGTGATCACGCTGGGACTGGCCGGGATCACGTTCGCGGCCGGCATGGCGCTGCGGCACAGGAGGATACCGGCGTTCCTGGCCTGGCTCGGGCTCGTCAGCTACTCCGTCTACCTCTTCCACCCAGTGCTCCTCGGGGTCTACGCGAAAATCCCGTGGAGCCAGAGGGCTCACTCGGTCCCCGTGCAGGTCGCTGTCGCGGCGGTACTCCTCGCCGTCCTGCTGGCCTGCTGCGCGGCAACCTACCGGTTCGTCGAGGTACCCGCGCAGCGGCTTGGCAAGCGGCTGGCGGGCTGGCTGGAGGCACGCTTCGGGCCCGATCGTGCGACGACGCCGGCTGTGGACCGCAGCCCCGTCCCGACCTGCCTACCGCAGTAACCCTGACGGCCGCGCAGTCATAACTCTGTCGAGGATGTACTTCCAGATAGGGTTCTGGACGCTGAACGGATCGGCATGCCGGAGTCCAACGTCAACCGCATGATCGCCACGCAGATCGCCGTTGGCAACCGTCGGCTTCGCCTTCCCAGATTCGAATCCTGGATCTGCCACCACGATGATCTCCGGCTGCGGTGAGAGCCCGGGCGAGCTTGAGGCCGCTGTGCGCGCGTTCCTCGATCGTGGTGTTGGGGAGGTCGTGGTCAAGGACGGGGCAAACGGCGCCTGGGCGGTCAGCCCGGAGTGAACCTGCCGGTGCCCGTCCCGCCGGGTGAGCGTGGTGGACCCGGTCGGCGCTGGTGATGCCTTCGCCGCCGGTTACCTATCCGCCGTGATGGACGGGCTGCCGCTGGCGTGCCGGTTGGAGCGCGGCGTGCTGCTGGGCGCGGTTTGCGTGGCAACCTGGGGTGACTGGGAAGGGCTGCCGCGCCGCGACGAGCTCGGTGACCTCGCCGGGTCGTCCGACGTACTCCGCT
>DASQVO010000106.1:0-16375 GCA_035640715.1 Streptosporangiaceae bacterium | reverse complement strand
GCTCACCCTGGTCGCGTCACTCGCCACCGCGATCGCCTACGGGGTGGGCGGCAGCCTGGTGATCCACGGCGTTTTCCAGGTGGGCACCCTGGTCGCGCTCATCACCTTGCTCCAGCGCGTCTACGCTCCTATCACTGCGCTGTCCAACGTGCAGGTGAACGTGATGACGGCGCTGGTCAGCTTCGACCGCGTCTTCGAGGTGCTGGATCTCAAGCCGCTGGTCGCGGAGAAGCCCGGTGCGGCCGTGCTGCCGAGGACGGCCCAGGCCCGCGCGGCGCAGGGCAGCGCAGCGCAGGGCAGCGGGGCGCAGGGCAGCGGGGCGCCGGACATCGAGTTCGACAACGTCTCGTTCCGCTACCCGACCGCGAGTGAGGTGTCGCTGGCCTCGCTGGAGTCGATCGCGCTGCCCGCGCCGGAGCGGACGGACGCGGGGCGCAACGTGCTCGGCCGGGTGAGCTTCACCGCGCCCTCCGGCAAGCTCACCGCGCTGGTCGGCCCCTCCGGGGCGGGCAAGACGACGATCACGCACCTGGCCGCCCGGCTGTATGACCCGGACGCCGGCTCGGTGCGGATCGGCGGTTACGACCTCAGGGACGTCACGCTGGAGTCCCTGCACGACGTTGTCGGCGTCGTCACCCAGGACGCGCATCTCTTCCACGACACCCTCCGCGCCAACCTCACCTACGCGCAGCCGGGGGCCACTGAGGCTGAGCTGATCGAGGCGTGCCGGGCCGCGCAGATCTGGGATCTGATTGACACGCTTCCCGACGGGCTGGATACCGTCGTCGGCGACCGGGGGTACCGGCTGTCCGGCGGGGAGAAGCAGCGCGTCGCCCTGGCCCGCCTGCTGCTCAAGGCGCCCTCAGTGGTCGTCCTCGACGAGGCGACCGCGCACCTGGACTCCGAGTCGGAGGCCGCCGTGCAGCGGGCGCTGAAGACCGCGCTGACGGGAAGGACATCGCTGGTCATCGCCCACCGGCTGTCCACCATCGCCGGCGCCGACCAGATCCTCGTCATCGACGCCGGCCAGGTCACCGAGCGCGGCACCCATGAGGAACTGCTGGCCGCCGGCGGCCTCTACGCCGAGCTGTACCACACCCAGTTCGCCAGCCAGGAACGCACGGCCCCCGCCGTCGTGTCTGAGCTCAGGCACGCGTCCCCGGCACCGGAGCTGCGGTCGCCGGTACCCGGGATTCAGCGGCCGCTGGACAGGGCATAGCCGACCCGCCGAAGCTCCTCACCCGCGACCTTCTCGACGTCGGCGGCCTGCTCCGTGGTCAGGGCCCGCCGCCAGCCGCCCGCGCCGATGGACTGACCGGGGCTGGGCTCGAGCAGCTCGGCGGCGGCCAGCGGCAGGCCAGCGAACGCGGAAATCGCTGCTACCGTCGCGTCCGGCTGCTCGATCAGTGTCTCGTAGCGCACCGTGATGAGCTGCTCCGCGGGCAGGCTGCGCCGGAGCCGTGCCGCCAGCCGGACCGCACCCCGCCAGCGCAGGGCACACTTGGCGGCCAGGGACAAGCCGGGCCAGCCGTTCCGGTCCTCCTCCGTCTCCACCCCGAAGAAGGGGTTGGGGAACTCGGAATCCACGTTGGCGAAGCTTGGCTTGAACCAGGACAGGATTGCGGGATCGCGCAGCATGCACGCCACGACGTCCCGGCCGTCGCGGATGAACTGGACGATGCGCGCGTCCGGGAAGGCGTCCGTCAGCGCCTCGGCGCAGTAGGTCAGGTCGGGGGTCGCGTCGCCGTAGGTGGTGAGACCGCGCTCCGACACGCACGGGCCGACCCCGGAGCCGAGCCCGGCTGCTTCCCGGCACTGCGGGACGCATTCCAGGCAGCCGTGCGTGGTGACGCGCCAGCCCTGCGCGAAAGCGTCCCGCAGCACTGACGCGGCAGCCTCACCGCGCCCGTCATGCATCGAGGGCCGCCGGGCGAAGGCATAGACGACACGTAGCACGCTGGACTGGCCGATCGTGAGATGCATGCCGGCGGACCTTTTCAGGGCCCGGGCAAGCAGGTGCGTACCGGAGTACGGCGCGCCGATGACGAAGACCGGCTGCTGGACCTTCCGGCCGTTGACGATGAGAATGTGGCGCGGCGATGGCATGACTTTTTAACAACGCTTACGGTGGCTGCCCTCATCCGTTGCGGGTCATCGCGGGCGTACCATGCATGCGCCGGCGATGATGCGCGGCAGGCACAGCCAGTCGATCGACCCGTCGGCGCAAACCAGCGCCGCCGTCTGCATGTCGCCGATGATGGCACAGTCCTCAATCCGTCCTGCCACGGTTCCTCCTGCCGCTTGCGGGTGATCAGCGCGGCCCGCAGGCGCCGGGACGTGCGATCACGATGATCGTTCCGCTGGTGGTACCGTACCGGCCCGCGGGCGGCGCAGGAGCGCACGCGGCAGGCCCGGCGGGCGGGGGCCAGCCGCTCACACCGGGCGCGGAGCATTAGGCTGTGGCACATGCGAGCACTACGCGGGGTAGTGAACGGGCGCCCACGTCGCCCAGGCGGCCGGTACGTCACCGTGCGCGGTCGCACCGGCCGGCTTCCGGGCGCCCGCCGCGGTCCGGGCCGCCGCATGGTTGCCGCCTGGGTGGTGCTCGCCGCGGCGGCCGTAGCCTCGGGGGGCTGCGCCAAGTTCAACACCGCGCTCGGGAAGCAGGAGGCGGTCGTGAGCTTCAGGCCCGGGACGTCGCAGGCCGTCATGATGAAGGTCCGCAGCGCCTGCTCGGGCGTGCCGGGCGCCAGGCCCGAGGCGGTTCCGTCCAACGCCAACGCGACAAGCGGCATTTACGACGTCCGGTTCAGTGTTGGCCAGGCTTCGGACGCCGATATCGCGAAGCTTGAGAAGTGCCTTTCGGGGTTCCCCTCGGTCCAGGGCATCAACCTGGAGCAGCAGGGCGGCGAGTGACGCCGCCTGCATGGCCGGCGCGCTGACGCCGCCTGCATAATCAGAGCCGGGCACCGGCGTGGATGTGCGTCCATGCCCTTCGCCGGAACCGCCCAAGATAACTGGGTTTGCCGGCCAACTTATAGTACTATCCAGGCATTACCTACCAATCTAATAGAAATAGAGTCTAATGCGGAAACCAGTTCTTGGCGCGTTCGCGGCCGCGGCGCTGCTGGTGGCGGGGTGCGGCTCGACGGCAGGCACATCGAGCTCTGGTGGTTCCGGTTCGGCCAGTGCGCCGGTGACACTGCGGCTCGGCTTCCTGGCCAACATCACTCACGCCTCCGCCCTCATCGGGGTGGAGAAGGGCTTCTTTACCAGTGCGCTCGGCAAGGCGGGCAAGCTGTCGACGACGGTCTACAACAGCGGAACCCAGGAAACGACCGCGATTCTCGCCGGCCAGATCGACGCCGCCTACGTCGGCCCGAACCCCGCGATCAACGCCTGGCAGAAGTCCCGCGGCACCGCGATCAAGATCGTTTCCGGCGCCGCCACCGGCGGTGCGTCGGTGGTTGTCAAGCCCGGCATCACCAGCGCTGCCCAGCTCAAGGGGAAGACGGTGGCCACACCGTCGCTCGGCAACACACAGGACGTGGCCGTGCGGTACTGGCTCAAGCAGAACGGGATCACCACCACAACCATCGGCGGGGGACAGGTCTCGGTCAAGCCGGTCGCCCCCAACTCCAACGCGGTCCTGGAATTCAAGTCCGGCCAGATCGCCGGCGGCTCAGAGCCGTCACCCTATGACGTGCAGATGGTCAAGGACGGCGGGAAGGTTCTGTTCAGCGAGCCCGGCGTCACCACGAACCTGATGGTGACGCAGACCTTTCTCAAGGCCCATCCCGCGATCGTCTCCGACCTGCTGAAGGGCCAGATCGAGGCGAACGACTACATCGCGAAGGACCCCACCGCGGCGGAGCAGGCCGCCAACACCGAGCTGACCGCGCTGACCGGCAAGGGGATCAAGTCCAGCATCCTGCCGGCGGCCTTCAGGGAAATCACCTTCACCAACGACCCCGGCGCGTCATCGCTGTCCGCAGACGCACAGGAAGCGGAGTCGGTCGGGCTGCTGAAGCCGGTCAACCTCAGCGGCATCTATGACCTCGGGCCACTCAACCAGTTGCTGAAGGCGGCCGGAGAGCCGCAAGTTAAGTCGTGAGGTGAGCGTGAGGCAGCACATGAGCACCATGGACCAGCGCAGTAAGCTCAACGGGCAGGCGCCGCACGCTCTGGAGCTGGCAGCGGAACCGGGTACCGAGGCGGCTCCCGCCATCCAGATCACCGACGTCAGCAAGACGTTCGGCCGGGGAAGCTCCGCGGTCGTGGCGCTCGATGGGATATCGCTGTCGGTCGCGCCGGGCGAGTTCGTCTGCCTGATCGGCGCGTCCGGCTGCGGCAAGAGCACGCTGCTCTCGCTGGTGGCGGGCCTTGACGCGCCCACCGCCGGCACGGTATCGACCGGCGGCCGCCGGGTCGCCTTCATGTTCCAGGAACCGGCGCTGTTTCCGTGGCTGACGGCCGCCCAGAATGTCGAGATCCCGCTGCGGGCTAACGGCGTGGCCCGCAGCGAACGGCGGCAGCGGGTCCGGGACCTGCTCGAATCCGTGCACCTGGCCGGGTTCGCCGGCAAGCGGCCGCACGAGCTGTCCGGCGGGATGCGCCAGCGGGTTGCGCTCGCCCGCGCTCTTGCCCAGGACGCCGATGTGCTGCTGATGGACGAGCCGTTCGGCGCGCTCGACGCGATGACCCGCGATCTCCTGCACGAGCTGCTGGAGGGGATCTGGCGCCGGCAGGGCTTCAGCGTGCTCTTCGTCACCCACGAGGTGCGTGAGGCGGTGCGGCTCGGTGATCGGGTCGTGCTGCTGAGCAGCCGCCCGGGGCGGGTCCTCGAGGAGTTCAGCGTGGACATCCCCCGGCCCCGGGGCATCGACTCCGGCCAGACCGTCGAGCGGGCGATGCAGATCAAGGCCCGGCTGAACGAGGAGGTGATGCGGCATGTCGGCTGACACGGAGGAGGCGGCTGCCCTCACCGGCCTCGACAACCTCGAAGCCAGTCCCGCCGGCGGCCAGGGGCAGACCGCGGCCGAAGTTGGCGGCAAGATCTGGCGCTCGGTGTGGCCCAAACTGCTCGCGGTCGTGCTCGGCGTCGGCCTGTGGGAACTGGTCTACGTGGCGAACGTGAAGCCGCACGACATCTTGCCCGGCCCGGCCCAGGTCTTCCCTGACCTGTGGAGCCAGCTCACCCACGGGCAGCTCTGGCACGCTATCGGGACCACCATGCGCCGGGCCGTCATCGGCTTCGCGCTGGCGCTGGTCATCGGGACCGTGGTTGGCCTCGTTGTATCGCGGGTAAGGGCGGTGCGGGCGGCGGTCGGCTCGATGATCACCGGCCTGCAGACAATACCGTCAGTGGTCTGGGTCCCGTTCGCGATCATCCTGTTCGGCAACAACACGGCCGCCATCCTGTTCCTGGTCATCATCACCGCGGCGCCGTCGATCGCCAACGGCCTGATCGCCGGCGTCGACTTCACGCCACCGCTGCTGCTGCGCGCGGGCAGGACCATGGGCCTGCGCCGTGTTGGGCTGTACCGGCACCTGATCATGCCAGCGTCCCTGCCGCCCTTCGTGGCCGGGCTGAAACAGGGCTGGGCCTTCGCCTGGCACGGCCTGTTCGCCGCCGAACTGCTTGTGCTCGTGCCCAACTCGCCCTCCATCGGCGTCCTGATGTCCTCCGACCAGGACCAGACCGACATGACGGGCGTGATATCGATCATGATCGTGATCCTGGTGCTCGGGATCGTCGTCGATGTCCTGTTCAATCTGCTGAACGACTCGATCCGGCGGCGCCGCGGGCTGGCCCCGGAACCGTCGGCCGCACGGCCCTGACGTCTCGGCGGCGCGGGAGCCATGTCCCGATAATCCGCCGAATCTGGTCGCGGTCTGGGGAGCCTGGCCTCCCCAGCCGCTCACCACATGGGTAGTGCCGGCCCGCCAGGCGGGCACGGCGGTGGGGCCGCTGTGCCGTCGAGCAGGGCCACGCAGGCACTTGACCTGCGGCATTGCGCCGGCGAACGCGGCATCGCATGAACGGGCGGGCTGGCAGCGAAGTATTTGCGTCAGTCAAATTACACCCCCCATTTTGACGGGCTTGCCAGCAGATACCGGGGGAACCCAAGCAGGACGTGGGTGAAGTGGGCCTGACGTCCCTGCCGCTGGCCAAGCTCGCGAGCATGCTGCCCGCGGCGCAGGCGGCGCGATTCGAGGCGAACGCGGCGAAGCTGTTCCGCACCATGCTGCATGGCGGCCTGGAGTGACCGCATTGCTGGTGATCAAGCGGATGAGCATGTCCGGCGCGGGCGCGACGCCCGCGCGCCGCGCCCCACCACCCATCGCGGCCGCGGTAGCGGCCGCCTCCGGAAAGGATGGAGGTTTGCTGTGATCGAGTGGACTGCCGTGCAGGAGTCGGCCTCGCTGACACCTGGGGCGGTAACGCTTATCGAAGGCGCGTCCTTCTGCGTGTGCGCGTCATCCGGCGACATCTCACCTGGTGGCACGGACGGCGTATTCTTCTGCGACACCCGTCTGGTGTCGCGCTGGCAGTTGCTGGTCGACGGCGAGCCGGTCGAGCCGATGACAGTCGTCCCGGCACAGCCGTTCGCCGCGACATTCGTCGGCCGGGCGCGCGCCCGGCCGAACCGGGCCGAGACCACCCTGCTCGTCACCCGGGCCAGGTATGTCGGTGCTGGCCTGCGTGAGGACATCGCCGTGCAGAACTTCGCCGAGGAGCCGGCCGGAATCCACGTCAGCCTGCAGGTGGAATCGGATCTCGCCGATATCTTCGACGTAAAGGCCAGCCGGGTCACGGACGGGGGCCAGCGCTCGGTTGAGGTCGCGAGCGACGGCCTGCTCGTCTCGTCACACTTGCGCGACCGCGCGCGCGGCGTGCGGATAAGCGCGATGGACGCCAGAGTGAGCCCGGGCGGCTTCTCCTTCGAGGTGGTCGTCCAGCCCCGGGAGACCTGGCGGGCCACCGTCCTGGCCCAGCCGCTGATCAATGGCCAGGAGCTGCCGCCGCGTTTCCCGCCGGACCGGCCAATCGAGTGCGCCCGCCCGGTGCGGCGTCAGCACGCCTGGGACAGCGCGACCCCGGTGGCGTACATGCAGAATGCCGACCTGAAAAATACGCTGCGCCGCAGCCGTACCGACCTCGGCGCGCTGCGAATCTTCGACGCCCGGCACCCCGGCCGGACGTCCGTCGCCGCCGGCGCCCCCTGGTTCATGACCCTCTTCGGGCGTGACTCGCTGATCACCTCCTTGATGGCGCTGTCCCTGGATCAGTCACTCGGCCGCGGCACGCTGCAGATGCTGGCGGATCTGCAGGGCGAGCACGTCGAACCGCTGACCGAAGAGGAGCCAGGCAAGATCATCCATGAACTCCGGCACAGCGGCCTCGGCCTCGGCGGCGGCACGGCGCCAGGCGCGGCCCGGGCCTCGGCCTACTTCGGGTCGGTCGATGCCACGCCGCTGTTCGTCATCCTGCTGGGTGAGCTGCGCCGCTGGGGGCTCCCCGACGAGATTTTTGAGCAGTTGCTGCCACATGCCGACCGGGCGCTGCAGTGGATGGAGAAATTTGGCGACATGGACGGAGACGGGTTCATCGAATACCGGCGCAAGACCGACCGCGGGCTGGCCAACCAGGGCTGGAAGGATTCCTCCGACGGGATCAATTTCGCCGACGGTACCCTGGCCCAGGCGCCGATCGCGCTGGCCGAGGTCCAGGGCTATGCCTACGCGGCCTACCTCAGCCGGGCGCACATCGCCAAGGATATGGGTGACGGCGGAACCGTTGAGCGCTACACGGAGCGGGCGGATTCGCTGAAGCGGGCGTTCAACGAAGCCTTCTGGCTGCCCCACCAGGGCTGGTACGCCGTGGGCCTCGACCACGACAAAAAGCCCATCGACGCGCTCGCATCGAATATGGGCCACTGTCTGTTCACCGGCATCGCCGACCCGGACAAGGCCGCCGCCGTCGCTGAGCATCTGATGAGCCCGGAAATGTTCACGGGCTGGGGCGTCCGTACGCTCTCCTCCTCGATGCGCGCCTATAACCCGATGAGCTACCACAACGGATCGGTCTGGCCGCACGACAACGCACTGATGGCCGCGGGGCTGATGCGCTATGGGTTCGTCGAGCACGCACAGCGGATCGCGATGGGCCTGTTCGATGCGGCGGAGGCCTTCAGTGGCCGGCTTCCCGAGCTGTTCTGCGGCTTCGACAGAGCCGAGTATTCCCGGCCCGTGTCCTATCCGACGGCGTGTTCCCCGCAGGCGTGGGCATCGGCCACCCCCGTGTTCCTGCTGCGGGTGCTGATGCGCTTTGACCCTTGCATGCCATGCCGGAAGATCTGGCTGGCGCCGGCGTTCCCGCAGGGGCTGGGCCAGGTCTCGATCGACCGGCTCTCGCTCGGGGCAAGCCAGGTATCCGTGCGAGCGTCCGGGGACCAGATAGACGTCAGCGGGCTGCCTCCCGGCATCGAGCTGATCCGGGAGCCGCAGCCGCCGGTCTCGGCGGGCCGGGTGGTTGGAGGCCACCAATGAGCGACACCGGCGGCCTGCGCCCGGCACCCGGCGCGGGCCAGCCACGAAAACCCGCCAGCCGTCTCGCGATCGCGTTCGTCATGCCGCCCTGGCTTGACGTGCCGCCCCGGGCGTACGGCGGTATCGAGTCGATGGCGGCGAGCCTGGTCGAGGCCCTCATCGACCGAGGGCACGAGGTCGTGCTGATCGGCGCGGGTAACAACGGCACCCGGGCGAGATTCCTGCGGACCTTTGAGGTCGCACCGTCCCAGCGGATCGGCGAGGCCCTACCGGAGCTGCTGCATGCCGCCCAGACGAACCGGCACCTCGACCGGCTGGATGTGGATATCGTCCATGACCATTCGCAGGCCGGGCCGCTCAGCGCGCGGGGCAGGCGAATCCCGACCGTGGTCACGGCGCACGGTCCGTGCACGGGGGAGATAGGCACCTACTACCGCAATGTCTGCTCCGACGTTCACCTTGTCGCCATCTCGGGCGCGCAGCAGCGGACCGGCCACGATGTGAAGTGGGCGGCGATGGTTCACAACGCGATCACCACCGCCGACTTCAGGGTCTGGGGGGAGAAGAAGAAAGACTACGTGCTGTTCCTCGGGCGGTTCTGCCCGGAGAAAGGCGCGCATCTGGCCATCGACGCCGCCCGCAGCGCCGGCCGTCCCATCCTGCTGGCCGGGAAGGTGTGGGAGCCGAAGGAGCGCGCCTATTTCGAGGCGGAGGTGCGGCCGCGGCTGGCAAGTGACGCGCAGTTCATCGGTGAGGTGGACATGCTCGGCAAGCAGGAGCTGTATGCGGCAGCTCACTGCCTGATCTTCCCGATCCGCTGGGAAGAGCCGTTCGGCATGGTCATGATCGAGGCGATGGCCTGCGGCACGCCGGTCGTCGCGCTGCGCCGGGGCTCGGTGCCGGAGATCGTCACGGATGGCGTCACCGGCTTTATCCGCGACGACCCCAGTGAGCTTGCCGCGGCGATCGAGGCGGCCGGCGAGATTGACCCGGTCGCCTGCCGCCGTCACGTCGAGAAGCACTTCGACGTCTCTACCATGGCCGCCGGCTACGAAAGCGTCTACGCGGCGCTCTGACCGGCCAAGCGCGCCCGCGTTAGCCCAGGGGGGCGAGCCAGTGCTGGCCCGGGGGGACGACCCCCCCGGAGCCCCCCGGTGCGGGCCTTCGGCCGCTGCCCGCGCGGGCTGGCCGCCGTTACACCCTTTACCTGAGCAGCCCCGTGGCTCAGGTCGTCCGGCCGGTCCACTGGCTGGCCGGTTTCGCACGGGTCCCGCTGGAGGCGGGCGAGGCACGCAGGATCGCCTTCCGGCTCCATGCCGACCGCACCGCGTTCCACGGGAGGAGCGGCGACCGGATCGTGGCGCCCGGCGAGTTCCGGGTGGGCATCGGCGGCTCGTCCGGGAACCTCGTGCTCGCCGGGGCGTTCACGCTCCGCGGCCCGGAGCGCGCCGCCGGGCCCGGCCGGGTGCTCGACACCCCGGTGACCGTTTCCGGCCCGCTCGGCTAGTGCTTGGCCAGCGTGGCCACCATGAGACGGTGCGCGCCGGTGTAGGCGTTCATCGACTCGCCGCGCAGGAAGCCGACCAGCGTCATCCCGGCCTCCTCGGCAAGGCCGACGGCGAGCGAGGACGGGGCGGACACCGCCGCGAGCACCGGGATACCCGCCATGTAGGCCTTCTGTACCAGCTCGAACGATGCCCGGCCGCTGACCAGGAGGACGTGGCCGCTGAGCGGCAGGCGGCCGTCTCGCAGTGCCCAGCCGACGATCTTGTCCACGGCGTTGTGCCGGCCCACGTCCTCGCGGAGGGCGAGCAGCGTGCCGTCCGCGGTGAACAGGCCGGCCGCGTGCAGGCCGCCCGTGCTGGCGAACACCTTCTGGGCGTCGCGGAGCCGGTCCGGCAGCGAGGCGAGCACGCCGGGGGAGACCTGGGCCGGGTCGGCGGCTACGTCGTAGCGGGACTTCACCCGGATCGCGTCGATGCTCTCCTTGCCGCAGACGCCGCACGCGCTGGTGGTCAGGAAGTTCCGCCGGGCCTGCGCCGCCACCTGCGTGTCCAGGAGGACCTGCGTGTCCTCCTGCGGCCAGCCGATGTCCTGCGGCCGCCGGGGGAGGCGGGGAGCCGGGGCGGCCGGCGCGGCGGGGACTTCGGCCGGGCGCCCGGCAGCGACCTCCAGCGTCACGTCGGCGACGTTCTCGTCGCACATGCGAATCTGCCGCAGGTCAACGGAGGGATTCAGCAGGCCCTCGCAGAAAAGGAACCCCGCAGCCAGGTCGATGTCGTCGCCGGGAGTACGCATCGTCACGGTCAGCGGCGTTCCGCCGATCCGGATCTCCAGCGGCTCCTCGACCGCCAGCATGTCCGCCCGATGCGCCGACGGGCCGTGGACCGATATCCGCAGTACCCGCCGCCGCGCCGTTCTGCTGCCCACAGCACCTCCTCCAAGGCCCTCATGCGAGCCTACTGTGCTGACCCGGGGGGCCGACCCCGGCCGTTGCACCGATAACTCTCTGAAATTCATTGCGGCATTTGTTCTCGCGCCGTAGCTTCGTGGGCGGGAGGACTCGTGGCCGCTCACACCCCAGCACGCCAATCACGTCCATCAGGCCCATCATGTTCGCCGCGCCCGCCGGGGCCGGTGCGCGTCGCCATCGCCGGCACCGGCAGCATCGCCCGCATCCATGCGAATGCGCTGCACAAGCTCGGCGATCAGGCCGAGATCGTGGCCGCCGCCGACATCGATGAGGCGCGACTGGCGGCGTTCTGCGGCAAGCACAGGATCCCGAGTGCTTACCGTGACCTCGGCAACCTGCTGGCGAAGGAGCAGCCCGGGCTCGTCCACCTGTGCACACCGCCGCATCTGCATCACCCGCAGGCGCTGAGCTGCCTGGAGGCCGGCGCGAGCGTGCTCGTCGAGAAGCCGCCGGCGCTGAGCCTCGCCGAATTCGACGAGATCGCCGCCGCCGAAGGCGCACCGGGCCCGGATAACCCGGACGGCACACGGGGCCCGTGGTTCGCCACCGTCTTCCAGCACCGCTTCGGCTCGGGCCACCGCCGGCTCAGGCCGCTGGGCCTGGGCGGCGAGCTTGGCCGGCCCCTCTTCGCGGTCTGCCACACGGTGTGGTTCCGTGACCAGGCGTATTTCGACGTGCCGTGGCGGGGACGGTGGGAGACCGAGGGCGGCGGGCCCACCATGGGACACGGAATCCACCAGATGGACATGCTCGCCGACGTGCTGGGCGACTGGGCCGAGGTGTCGGCGGTCGCGCGCCAGCAGGCCCGGCGCATGAAGACCGAGGACATCTCGCTGGCCCACGTGACGTTCGCCAACGGCGCCGTGGCCAGCGTCGTCAACAGCGTGCTGTCGCCGCGGGAGGAGAGTTACCTGCGCTTTGACTTCGAGCGTGCCACGGTGGAACTGACGCATGTGTACGGCTACGGCGACGAGGACTGGCGGATCACCCCGGCGCCGGGCTTCGGCCCGGAGGTGCTGGCCGCGTGGAACCCGGGGAACGGGGACGACGCCGCTCCGCCTGACCGCAGCGGCCACCAAGCGCAGTTCGCAGCGGTCCTGCGCAGCCTGCGCGAGGGAAGGCGGCCACCGGTAGGCCCGGCGGAGAGCCGCCGCACGCTGTCGCTGGTGACGGCCATCTACGCGTCGGCCTTCACCGGCCGCCCTGTCCGCCCGGAGGACATCGCCCCCGGCAGCCCCTTCTACACCAGGATGGACGGCCCCGGCGCGCGCTGGTAACCATCTCCGGTTCCGGGCGAAAACATGGTGACACCTCATAACTTGACGGATAACTTGACGGTGTCGACAGGCCGCCGGCCGGCAGCCACGGGTTCGCGGTCAGGTACGTGCCTATCCCCGGCGAGCGGCCTTCGGCTCTGACCGTCTCAACCCCGCAGGCATCATTCCCTCCTGTCGCCGCAGGGGAAACTCATCGAAAGATTTAGTAATGTTTTTCGGGGTTGCCGCCATCCCGGGTAGCGCGATCTTTCCGGGCGGCCCTTCGTTTCCAGCCTGGTACAGACTTGCCCGCGGCTCCCCGCCGTGGCCACCTGAGCTCTTACCTGAGCTGTGATGGGGCATGAAGCATTATGCTTTCGGTGGGGCGCTGAAAACGCTGGCGGTGGGGTGCTGAAAACGCTGGGGACTGAGCTACGATAGCATCCCGAAATGTTTCGAGACCGGTGCCGTCTGCTCCACGGGAGCCGCCGGGCCGGGAAAGGTGAGGTCGTGCTGCCGAGCAGTGAACATTCCCGGGACGGGACAGACAGCTCCGTAAGCCCTGACCACCGGGTGCGGACCAGGCCCGGGGACACCGATGGCGGGCGCGGCGGGCGGCGGCCGACCCTGGCGGCGATCGCGGCCGAGGCCGGTGTCTCGCTGCCGACTGTCTCGAAGGTCGTGAACGGGCGCCCGGACGTGGCCCCGGCGACCAGGGCGCGGGTGGAGCGCCTGCTCGACGAGCGGCGGTACTCCCGGGCCGACGTCCGCCGCCGCCGCCGTCGTCGCTCCGGCCTGGTGGACCTGGTGTTCAACGGCCTGGACAGTCCGTGGGCCGTGGAGATCCTGCGCGGGGTGGAAGAGTGGTACTCCGCGCACCAGATGGGCGTGGCGGTGTCGGCCGTCCGGCACGGGAACGCCCTGCCCGCAAGCTGGACCAGCGCGGTGGCCAGCCATGAGACCGATGGCGTCATCCTCATCCTGGTGACGTCGCAGCTGGCGCCGGGGCAGATAGACCACTTGCGCAACGGCGGCGTACCGCTGGTCGTGGTGGATCCGGTGAACCCGCCGCCCCCGGACATGCCCAGCGTCGGCGCGACCAACTGGGCGGGCGGCCTGGCGGCCACCGAGCACCTGCTGGGGCTGGGCCACACCCGCATCGGCGTGATCGGGGGCCCCGCCGACTACCTGTGCAGCCGGGCCAGGATCGATGGTTACCGCTCGGCGCTTGAGCAGGCCGGCATCCGCTTCGACCCGGGCCTGGTCCGCAACGGTGACTTCCGGCACGAGGGCGGGTTCGCGCGGGGCGGCGAACTGCTCGACCTCACCACCCCGGACGGCCCGCTGACCGCCATCTTCGCCGGGAGCGACCAGCAGGCACTCGGCGTCTATGAGGCGGCCAGGCAGCGGGGCTTGCGGATACCGCAGGACCTGAGTGTGGTGGGCTTCGACGACCTGCCGGTGGCCCGCTGGGTCCCGCCACCGCTGACGACCGTACGCCAGCCGCTCGCCGAGATGGGCCGGGTTGCGGCCGAGGTACTTGGCGACCTGATCGAGGGCGTGCCGCCACGCAGCAGCCGCGTCGAGCTCTCCACCGAGCTGATCATCAGAGAGTCCACGGCACCGCCGGAAAGACCCTTATCCCAGCACGGCCCCTGGCGGACACCGCAGACTGATCAGCGCTCGGGTGTAGCGAGGATCTTGAACAGCATGTTGTTGACGTTGGTGAGGCTCTGGACGTCGACCCGCCGACGGTGTTCGCGGAGACGTGTCTTGCGCAGACTCGTGACGAGACCAGGCGCTGCCCAGCCGTCGCCCAGGTTAACGCCGAAGTCCGCGTCGGCGGACCCCGACGAGATCGACACGATCCCCGTTCTGCTGGCACGCGTGGGAGAAACCGCGCTCCCGGGCCTGGTCGCCCGAGCCCTCGCCGAACCCGAGGTGACCGTGGCGGCCGTGTGCGGCGGGTCGCTGGCCCTGGCTATGGCGGGCCTTCTCGAAGGACGCCATGTCGTCACGCACGAATAGGGCACACCGATCGGGCGCCTCGCGGTGTCCATGACCTTCGAAGATCGCGGGGACGGCATCGCCGGAACCGCGCGCGGACGCGGTGAAGACGTCCCGCTCCGCGACATCACCAGCACCCCCCACCCGCCGGGCGAACGTGTGACCTGGACGCAATCGATCACGAAGCCTCTTCGGCTCAACCTTGCCTTCGACGTCCTCGTCACCGGCGACGCCCTCACCGGTATCTCACGCGCCGGTCGCCTCCCCGCCTCCAAAGTCACCGGACAACGTGCTTAGCCGTGGACGAGACGGCCTGAATAGCTCAAATGACGCTGGTCCGTGAGGCTCAAGGGGACGCATTCGAGATGCGATAGCGGGTCTGTCACTTCAGGCGACTATCCGGTGCAATTGCTAAAGCCGCGGTGAATACCGGCGATGCGCAAGCGGACCCTTGTGTCATGGGAACTTTCGTGACCCAGTTGCCGCTCCGGTTAGGTTGAGTAGCTCGCGGAGTACGTCCGATGCGATGTCGGGGAGGGACCGCCTTTCGCCTTCGCGGATCCACTGTGCGAACGCGATTCCAAACACGGTGGCGCCGGACTCCGCCGCAAGGGTGGCCGCCGGCTCGCCGATGCCTCGCGCGCGCAGGGCCTCGGCGACCGTTGTGGCGAGGCCCGCGAGTTTGTGCAGTTCGCGTTCCCGGAGCGCGGGGTTCTGGTCGATCACGGACTGCCGCGTGCGGGAGTATGGGCGGCGCTCGTCGGGGAAAAACGATGCCGCCGCGTGCAGCGCGGAGGCGATGACCTCGAGCGGGGATGCGTCAGGCGGTGCGGCGTCCACCCCGTCGATGAACGCCTGGAGGAACTGTTGCTGCCCGTAGAACAGCACCTCGCGCTTGTCGCTGAAGTGCCGGAAGAAGGTGCGCTCGGTCAAGCCGACGGATTGCGCGATCTCCGCGGCGGTCGTCTGCTCGAACCCGCGAGCGGCGAACAGCTCGAGTGCCGCTGCCTGCAGGCGCTCTCTCGCACCCGGCTCCCAACGCACCATAGTGCTGAGTCTAGAGATGACAGTGACTGTCGTACGGGTGTATTGTGACGTCTGTGGCTGACATCAGTCACTGACATCATTGCATCAGCCGCTCCGCCCGTGACGGAGCCGAAGGGAAACAGTGCCATCCGCGTTTTCGTCAGGGCGTCTCCGGTTACCCGGGAAACGGGGCCAACCGGTGGGCCGCCGTGCACCGGTCCGATGCCGGGCGCCTCGTCGCTCTTGGACTCGCGAAGGCTCCGGCGGGCGCCCGCCTGCACGCCGTCGCGGAAGAGGGCATACCCACCCGCGACATCGCGGAGGCCATCGGCCGCGCCTTCGGCCTGCCCGTCACATCGATCGCTCCTGATGACCTCCAAGGTCACTTCGGGTGGATCGGCACCTTCTTCGGCATGGATCTCGCGGCGACGAGCACTGTGACACGGGAGCTTCTCGGCTGGGTACCCGCAGGCCCGGCTCTCATCGAGGACCTCGACGCGGGTGCGTACTCGGCGCGCACGCCGATGGCCGAGTAAGGGGGCTTCGAGCATGGGTGCATTGATCGTCTTCGGCTACGGTCCGGGAATATCGCGTCAGCGCGCCTGAGCGCCGCCCGGTCGCCCGCGTTGGGGTGGATCGCCCACGCCTCAAACCCCACCCCGGTGCGCGGACAATGCCTACTTCCGCCGGCCGCACCGGGTGCCGATCGAGAAGCGGCGATCCGACGCGGCTGGGTCTGGCCCGCCAGTATGCCCTTCGCGCCTCGGACGCGAAGCGGCTCCCTGTGCCGCCTTCGTGGCGCCTCGGAGTGCGTGGTGTCATCGAAGTCCGCCAGGAAATGTCACGGTGGGATGTCGAGAACCCGCGCGCGGCTCCGTCCCCGGAGTGAACACGGCCACAATGGGCCGTACCTCACCATGGAGAACATGATGGCCAAGTACCTGCTGCTCAAGCACTACCGGGGCGCGCCGGCACCGGTCAACGACGTGCCGATGGACCAGTGGACGCCGGAGGAGATCTCGGCCCACGTGCAGTACATGCAGGACTTCGCCGCTCGGCT
>DASQVO010000105.1:0-22631 GCA_035640715.1 Streptosporangiaceae bacterium | reverse complement strand
CCCTGTTCCCCGCCATTCGCTGATACCGGCTGAACATGTCGCAGGGCAGCCCGAAACCCGAGACGTGCCCGATGTGACGGGGGCCGTTGGCGTACGGCCATGCCGGTGCGGCCAGGATGTGCCGGCCTGATTGCGTTGACGAGGACATGGTCAAAGCCTAGGGCCACCGGCCGGCTGCTGCTTTCGTAATTATGCCTCGCCGTAACCAGCCGGGCGCATTACGCCTCGCCAGCACCGGCCGCGCGCCCATCGCCGCGGGCCCCTGCGCGTACCGCAGCCTCGCCGGCCGGCGAGGCTGGTACATCGCCGTTGCTGGCAGCCAGCGGCGGCGGCACGGCCGCAGGAGCAGCGGGCGCGGCGGTGTCCACGCCGACCGCGCCGACGGCCGCGTGCGGCACCCGGACCCGGCTGACCTTGTCCGGCGCGGCCTCCCGGCCCTCCTCATCGGTCTCCAGCGCGCCCATGGCCGGGTGCCGGGTGCGCCGGATGCCCAGGATGGAAAGGAAGAACGTGCCGAGGATGATCTGGCAGCTCATCATCAGGGCGGTGACCGAGGGCACGACGAGGCGCAGCGCATGGTCGTAGTTCAGCGCACCGAAGCTGGCGCCGTGCCAGTAGAAGAACGAGAAGACCAGGCCGACGAGGCCGGCGAGACCGAGCACGCCCCCGGCGAGCAGGCCGCGTTCCAGGCTGAGTGTGCCCAGGATGCGCCGGACCTGCTGATTATCGGGCAGGAATCCTTCGGCGCTCGCGTACACGTTCGTGAACAGCGCGAACAGCACCGACTGGAATCCGATGACGACCATGGCGGACGCCGCGACGAGCGTGTCGACGTCAAACGTGACCGAACCGATGCTGAGCGGCTTCGGCACCACGACGGCGCCGATCACCAGGCCCAGCACGAACAGGATCAGCCCGGGCAGGAAGAAAAGCCAGCGCGGGCTGAACAGAAGCAGGAAGCGCAGGTGCCGCCAGCCGTCCCGCCAGCTTCTCAGGTGCGGCGGCCGGCTCCGGCCGTCCTTGGACAGCGTGGTGGGAACCTCTTCGATGCGCTGGCCGGCCAGGGTTGCCTTGACGACCAGCTCGCTCGCGAACTCCATGCCGGTCGCCTGCAGCCCGAGCTTCATCACGCTGTCCCTGCGGAAGCCGCGGAGCCCGCAGTGGAAGTCACCGATCTTGCTGCGGAAGAACAGCCGCCCGATCGAGCTGAGCACCGGGTTCCCGATGTAGCGGTGCAGCGCCGGCATGGCGCCCGGCTCGATGCCGCCCTTGAAACGGTTCCCCATCACCAGGTCGGCGCCGCCGCGCAGGCTCTCCACGAACGGCATGAGGCTGGTGAAGTCGTAGCTGTCGTCCGCGTCGCCCATGATGACGAAACGGCCGCGCGCGGCCACGATCCCGCCCATCAGGGCGTTACCGTAGCCCTTCTCCGAGACGGGGACGACCCGGGCCCCGGCATCGGACGCCAGCTGCTGGCTTCCGTCCGTGCTGCCGTTGTCCGCGACAATGACCTCACCGCTGATGCCGTTCTCGCTGAGGAACCCCACGGCCTTGCGGACGCATACCGCAACCGTCTCAGCCTCATTGAGACACGGCATGACCACGGTCAGCTCCATGTCGTCTCCTTTACTGCTCACGGATTCACCATCCCGCCGATTTACTGCCGGTAGCGTGGAAGGTGCCAGGCCCCGTGCGCGGTTACCCGAATCACTTCCGCTCCGTAATACCGTAGGCGAAGGAGTGCATGCGCGGCTGCCGGTACTGGCTATGCAATCCATTTATCAGGGTTAGGGTCACTGCACATCACAAGGAGGGTCTGGGTTGACAGGACCGGCCTCAGGCTCATGGCGCCCGAAGCTGCCCCGCCCGCTCGGCTCCGTTCGCAAAGGCAGCCCCCCAGACACCGCTAGCTCACCGGCCGCAAGAAGCTCACCGGGCCGGCTCGCGTCCCTGTTCTCCGCCGGCCGGCTCCGCGCCCTGCTCGTCGAACACCGGATCTTTGCCCTCGTCCTGATTCCCGCGATCGGCCTCCGGGCGGATGCGGAGCTCGGCTACCGCTGGCAGCTCTGGTTCAACGACTCCTTCACGTACATGTCCGACGTGATCGGCTTTCACGCGGACGTGACACGCCCGGCCGGCTACGCGGTCTTCCTCAAGATCCTGGAACCCTTCCACAGCTACGCGCTGATAACGGTCCTGCAACATCTGATGGGCGTGGCCGTGGGCGTCATGGTGTACGCGCTGGCGAGGCACCGGTTCGGCGCCCCCGCCTGGGTCGCCTCACTGGCCGCCGTGCCGGTGCTCTACGACGCGTTCCAGATCCAGCTTGAGCACCTGATCCTCAGCGACGTCCCATTCGAGTTCCTCATTGTGCTGGCGGCGACGCTGGTGCTGTGGGACAAGAAGCCGTCCTGGCAGCGCTGCGCGCTCGCCGGGCTCATCCTGGGCATATCGGCCACGGTCCGCTCCGTCGGCCTGCCGCTGCTCGCCATCTTCGCCGTCTACATGATCATCCAGCGGATCGGCTGGCGCGCTGTCGTGGGCACGATAGCCGCGTGCGTCGCCCCGGTGCTCCTCTACTGCATGTGGTTCTACGTGGACTATGGCCAGTTCGCGATGACCAACAGCACCGGCGTCTTCCTTTACTCCCGGGTGATGACGTTCGCCGAGTGCTCGAAGATGCACGTGCCCACGGACGAGCTGTGGCTGTGCACCACCACGCCGCCGGCCAAGCGCCCGATCGCGCAGGCCTACATCTGGACACCCGCCTCACCGCTGAACCGCTTCCCGCCGACCAAGTTCTCCCCGCTGCCCAACCAGCTCGCGGAGGACTTCGCCAAGCGGGCCATCGAGGCCCAGCCGCTCGCTTACCTGCGCACCGTCGCGGATGACACGATCCGGGTATTCGACTGGAAGCGCACCGTCTTCCCCAACGCGGCCACCTACAACGAGTACCTCTTCCGCTACCGCCCGATGGCCATCCCGAAGTGGGCGCAGAAGCACGTCGGGGGGTACAACTCCGACGTCGCCTACTACGTCCGCGGCAATCCGGTCACCGACATCGTGGAGCCGTTCGCCGGGATCATGCGGGTCTACCAGCGGCACATCTACCTGCCTGGCACCCTCTACGGCGTCATCCTGGTCATCGGGCTCGGCGGCATGGTGCTGGCCTGGCGCAGGGTCGGCGGCGAGGCCCTGCTGCCATGGGCCGTCTCGGTCGCGATGATCGTCGAGCCGGCCGCGACGGCGGAATTCGACTACCGGTACGTGCTCCCGGCGGTGCCGTTCGCCTGCCTCGCGGCGGCCATGGCATTCGGGAAGGACACCGCCGCCCGCACGTGGCTGGCCGCCCAGCGCGCCCGCCCGGCCCCTGCCGCCAGCGGCCAGGGCGTCTCTGGCAGCCAGAGTGTCTCCGCTGGTCAGGGGGTCTCCGCCGGGCAGGAGCTCGCGCGCGGCGAGACAACGCCGTCGTAGACGACCCGCCGGGGGAGCCCGGCTTCCGCCGCGACGGCGATGATCGCGTCACGGCGTGACATGCCGTCGGCCACCCGGCGGCGCACTTCCGCGACAGCCTGCCCGACATCCCCAGCGCCCTGCGCCGAGCCAGGCGCCGCGGCCGGCGCCCCCTCGATGACCATGGTGATCTCGCCGCGCAGCCCGGCATCCGCCCAGGCAGCCAGGTCAGCGAGGGTGCCGCGGCGGATCTCCTCGTGTGTCTTGGTCAGCTCGCGGCAGACCACGGCGCGCCGCAGCGCGCCGAACGCGCCCGACAGCTCGGCAAGGGTCGCGCCGGCCCGCCGCGGTGACTCGAAGAAGACCATGGTCCGGCGCTCGCTCGCCAGCTCGGCGAACCTGCGTGACCGCTCGCCCGCCTTCCGCGGCGGGAATCCCTCGAAGCAGAAGCGATCGGCCGGCAGCCCGGAGACGGCAAGCGCCGCGGTCACGGCCGATGGTCCCGGCACGACGGTCACCCTGATGCCCTCACTGGCCGCGGCCGCGGTCAGGCGGTACCCAGGATCACTGACGCCCGGCATACCGGCATCGGTAACGAGCAGCACGTCACGGCCCGCGCGCAGCTCGGCGAGCAGCTCGGCGCAGCGCCGCGCCTCGATCGCGTCGTAGTAGGAGACCACCCGCCCGCTCAGCTCGACGCCGAGGCGGGCCGCCAGCCGGCGCAGCCGGCGGGTGTCCTCCGCGGCGATGATCGGTGCCGCGGCGAGTTCCGCGGTGAACCGGCCGGACGCGTCGTCCAGCCGCCCGATGGGGACCGCCGCGATCGTCAGCGTGCCTCCAGCCGGGATGCCCGCCTCCCCCGGTAGCCCGCTGGGAGTTCCTTCTCCGCCGCGCATTTGCGTTCCCCATCGCCCGTGTGCCTATCCCGTACGATATGCATCGATGGCGGCAACTGAGGCCGGTACACCGGCTACCGAAACTACGGCCCGGGCGTCGGCGCTGAGCGCACGGCTGGTCTCTTCGCTGCCCGCTGACCGGGTCTGGGGCTGGATAGGGCCGCTGCTTGTCACGGCGTTCGGCGCGTTCCTGCGGTTCGACCGGCTAGCCGTGCCGCACGCGCTGATCTTCGACGAGACCTACTACGCCAAAGACGCGTTCAGCATCCTTAACTTCGGCGTCGAGCATAATTTCGTCAGCAACGCCAACGCGCTCATCCAGGCGGGCAGTACCCACATATTCGCTCCGGGCGGCGAATACGTGGTGATGCCGCCACTCGGGAAGATCCTGATAGCGGCCGGGGAATGGATCTTCGGGCTGAACTCGTTCGGCTGGCGCTTTTCCGCCGCGGTGTTCGGGTCGCTGGCGATCCTGCTTATCTGCCGGATCACCCGGCGGATGACCAGGTCGACGCTTCTCGGCTGCATCGCCGGGCTGCTGATGTCTCTGGACGGCCTGGAGTTCGTGATGAGCCGCACCGGGCTGCTCGACATCTTCCTGATGTTCTTCGTGCTCGCCGCGTTCGGCTGCCTGGTGATCGACCGTGATGTCTCACGCGCCCGTCTTGCCAGGGCCGTGGCGGCCAGCAGGCCCGGCGACGCCGGCCCCGAGCTGGGGATCCGCTGGTGGCGGGTGGCAGCCGGCTTCCTCCTCGGCTGCGCCTGCGCCTGCAAGTGGGACGGGATCTGGTACATCGTGGCGTTCGCCGGCCTGGCGATCGCCTGGGACATCGGCGCACGGCGGACGGCGGGAATCAGCCATTTCCGGCGCGGGGCCCTCGTGCGCGACGGTAAATGGCTGCCGATAACGTTCGCGGTGCTCCCGGCCGTGGTCTATATCGCCTCATGGAGCGGCTGGTTCGTGTCCAGTGCCGGCTACGACCGGAACTACGCGGCGAGCCAGGGCATCCATACGCCGGTGATTTCCGCGCTCTACTCGCTGTATGAGTATCACGTGCAGATGCTGCAGTTCGGCGTGGGCCTGCACACCCATCACCCTTATGAGTCGCAGCCGTGGAACTGGCTGGTCCTGTCGCGACCGGTCGCCTATTACTACACCGCGCCAGCGTCGGGCGCCGCGTGCAGTGTCGCACCACATTGCTCGCAGGAAGTCCTCGCTATCGGCACCCCGGCAATCTGGTGGGCATCCATTCCCGCCTTGATCTTCTGCCTCATATGGTGGCTGCTGCACAGGGACTGGCGGCCGGGTGCGGTCACGCTCGCGGTGGCGGTCGGCTGGCTCACCTGGTTCCCGTTCGTCTCCCGCACCAAGTTCTATTACTACGCCACAGAGTTCGAGCCGTTCCTGATCCTTGCCATCGTCCTCTGTATCGGGCTGATCATCGGCTCGGCGCACGCCAGCGTCGTGCGCAGGTCGGTCGGCGCAGCCGTCAGTGGCGCCTACCTGCTGATCGTCTTGCTGAATTTCATTTACCTGTACCCGATCCTGGCCGCGAAGGTGATACCGTACGCTTCCTGGCTATCCCGGATGTGGTATCACGGCTGGATCTAGCGGCCCAGCGAGTCCGGGCCTCTGGCCCGGCGAGCGGCCGGTGCACAACGGCAAGCCCCGCACAGGATACGGACAGACGATCGTACCGGCCCAGCGAGTCCGGGCCTCTGGCCCGGCGAGCGGCCGGTGTATCGGACCCCAACCCGGGAAAGCTGACGGGGGGTTCCGGGGGGTCGTCCCCCCGGGCCAGCACTGGTCGTCCCCCCGGGCCAGCACCGCCCCCCGGGCCAGCACAGCTTGTGATCTCCGTTACATAGGCGATCGATTCTGCCGCGCCGGACGTCTACTAGATGGTGGGAAAACCTCTATCCCGTAAATGATGGGAAAACCTTCTATCCCGGAGAGAACATGAGCGCCAGCGAAGAGCCCGAGGAGAGCCGCGCGCGGTTCGAGCGTGATGTCGTGCCCCAGCTCGGCCACCTCTATCCCGCGGCGCTGCGGATGACACGTAATCCGATCGATGCCGAAGACCTCGTGCAGGAGGCATCCGCCAAGGCCTACGCGGCGTTCCATCAGTTCCGGCCAGGAACGAACCTCAGGGCATGGCTGAACCGCATCCTGATGACCACGTTCATCAACGTCTACCGGAAGCGGAAGCGCGAGCCGCAGCAGGCACTGGGTGGTGACCTCCAGGAGTGGCAGATGTCCGCTGACCGGCTCGCGCCCCCCGCGCCCTCAGCGGAAACCGAGGCGCTGGACCGGATTACCGACTCGGACCTGCTGCGGGCGCTGCGTGAGCTGCCGGGCGAGTTCCGGACCGCGGTCTACCTGGCCGACATTGAGGGCTACCCATACCGGGAAATCGCGGAGATGATGGGGACGCCGATAGGCACCGTCATGTCCAGGCTGCACCGGGGCCGCAGGCGGATCCGCGAGCAGATCACGGAGCATGGCATGCCCGCCGTCGCGGGCGATTCACCAGGAACCTGACGGCGGGGCAGTCCTGCGGACCTTCTGGCACGGGTCCTCACCGTGGCCACGGCACCGGCCGCTCGCACAGGCCTGACGGCCCGCGATCGCTCGCCGGTCCTGGCTAACGCTCCCAGGCCGCTCGCACAGGCCAGGGGCCCGCGCTCGCCAGCCGGTTTCGAACAACGCCCCTAGCCCGGGGTGCGGTACAGCCTGGACAGGGTGCTGCCGGCTGGCCCGACGCCAATCCTCGGGTAATTGTCGTACAGCCTGAACAAGGTGTCGCCGTCCTGCCAGGAGCCAATCTGATACATACCCGAGATCAAGCTCAGCTCTTCCTTGTCGACGGGCGTCGTCGGCTTCGGGAACTGGTAATTGTTGACCCCGGTGACGACCCAGACCCTGGTGACGTCGACGAACCGGCTGCGCAGCACCGAAGCGCTCACGTCGGTGCCGTAGAGCGTGGCCGAGGCCACCGGTGATTTCGCGAGCGCGATGTCACGGAGGCGCGTGAAGGGACCCGGGTATGCCATGCTGGCGATCCGGCCGGTTATCGGGATGTAGAAGATGATGTCGCCCGGCCGCTCATGGCTTGCGATGATCGCCGAGGCCTCCCTGAGGTTTTCGGGGCGGGCACTGTCGAGCCTGATGGCCTTCTGCGGCGCGATCAGCAGGGCTACGAGACCGACCGCGACCACGGCCGAGGGCAGCCACCCGATACCTGCCCCTGACAGTGGCGTGGCCGCAGCCAGCCTGGCTATCCAGGCGATCCCCCAGGCCACCAGGATGGCAAGGGCCGGCAGGCAGTACTCGACATACCTCTCGTCGTAGATGGGATGAATAAGCGAGGCGCCGATCAGGATCGCCGGGGGCGCCACCATCCACGGCAACGCGACGACGCCGGGGGTGAACGGCCGCCGGCTGCGGTCGGCGATCAGCCCCGCGAGCATACCGCCGACGGCGAGCGCGAAGACCGGCAAGATGAGCTGGTAGGAGCCGGCGCCGTCATGGGCGAGGGCGACGATGGCGCTGAAGTTCGGCCGGCTCGCCCAGCTGAGCTGTCCGCGCTGCGAATAGGCCAGGAGTACGAGCGGGATCAGCACCGCCGCTGATGCCGACCCGGCGGCCAGCCACTGCACCGGAAGGCCCGCCACTCGCTTGCCGGAAAGCCCCGCGGGGGCGAACACGGTCAGCGGAGGCTGCCCGGATTCCGGCCTGTCGCCGGCCCGTGTGCCGCCGGGACCACCAGGTGCCGGGAGCGCTGCGGCAGGAATGATGCCGCCTCTGGTCAGTGCGGCCGCGGCACGGTTCACGGCCGCCCGCTCACGCCGGCCGGCAATGAGCAGCGACAGTCCGTGCGCGACGAGGAGGAACAGGCCGAAGATGTTGACCAAGCCGGTTACGGCGATCGCGACCGCATAGGCCAGCCACCATCTGCGTCCGTCCGAGACGGCTTTGAGCAGGAGATACGTGGTCACCGTGGCCAGCATCGTCACCATCGCGTAAGACCGGGCCTCCTGCGCGTACCTGGTCATGAAGGGTGTGGTGGCGAAGACCATGCCGGCGCACAGCCCGGTGAAGCTGGCGTACGGGGCGCCCGCCAGGACGGCCAGCCGACGGCCGATCGCTGCGGTGAATGCACATGCGATGGACATCGCGATCAGGGACGGCAGGCGGAGCACACCCGTGGAGGCACCGAGAAACCCCACGACGACGTGCATGATCAGGTAATAGGCGCCATGGACCGCGTCGGTGTGGCGGAGCAGGGCGAAAATCTGGCCGAGCGACCGGGTGACCGCCACCTTGGTATCGGCCTCATCCCGCCACAGCGACGGATAGCCGATCCGGTATCCGCCGACGATGAGCCCGGTGACTGCGGGCATCGCCACGACCAGCCAGCTGACCATGCGGTCTTGCGTGCCGGGCTGGGCGCCGAGCGCCGGGCGCGCGGCCGGGCTGGGTGCGGACGGGCGGGGAAGCATATGACCGCTCCCGCTCCCGTTGGCACCGGTCCCGCTGGCACTGGCCGGCTTACCGTTGGCCGGCTGGCCGGCAGGTACCTGCCCCGCTCCGCCGGTCAGGGTTCCGGTGCCGGTGCCGGTATCGGACCGGCCCGCTACCTCATTGGCCGTCACGGAAGCTTGCGCAGGCTCCTCGGCCCCGGTCTCAATGCCCGGCACAGCGCTCCCTTTCATCGCGGCCGCCTGTCGCGTCGGCTTGCGTTCCATCAGCGGTGTCTATTCATGAGTTCCGTTATTCGGGCCTGCTATGCGGACCTGCCCGAGTGTGACCGCGGTTGCGGCCCGCACCGCCCGCAGCCCTTCGCACGCCGACCGGCTGGCGGAAACGCTCATACCCCCCGGAGCCTCAGGCTATCGGAGGCGGGCGAACATCCTGCAACACTGCCTCTATCACCACACCGCACCTCACCCGCCATGGGACTGCTGCACGCCGGGCCGCCGCCCCCTCCCGCCAGGCGCCGGCTGGCATACGGTACCGCGGCCAGAGGCGAGGGGGGAAGCACGTTCACGGCAGGCGGTCTCCGCACTGCCGTCTGTGCTGGCGACCACTTCCACCGTGATTACTTTATGCCGTGTAGGGGTTATTTGGGCTGAAAACGGATGCCCCCGTCGAAGCGCACTACCTCGGCGTTCATGTAGTCATTCTCGATCAGCGCCCGGACAAGATGGGCGAACTCAGCGGGCCGTCCCATCCGCTTCGGGAACACGATCGGGGCAGCCAGCTTGGCCTTGAACTCCTCGGCCTGGAGCCCGGTTCCGTAGATGGGGGTGTCGATGATTCCGGGGCAGATGGTGTTCACCCGGACGCCGATCGCGGCAAGGTCTCGTGCGGCCGGCACGGTCATCCCGATGATGCCTCCCTTGGAGGCGGAATAGGCGATCTGGCCAGTCTGGCCTTCGATTCCCGCGACCGAGGAGGTGTTGATGAGGACGCCCCGCTGCCCGTCCGCATCGGCCGCCTCGGTCTTGGCGATGGCCGCGGCGGACAGCCGCATCAGGTTGAAGGTGCCGATCAGGTTGACCGCGATGACCTTCTGGTAGGCGGCGAGATCGTGCGGTGTGCCATCGCGCGCGACGGTACGCGCGGCCCAGCCGATGCCCGCACAGCTCACGGCCACCCGCAGCGGCGGACCGCCCGCCACCGCGGCCGCGACGGCAGCCTGGACCGACGCTTCACCGGCTACGTCCGTCTTGACAAAGAGGCCGCCGATCTCGGCCGCGACCGCCTTGCCGCGCTCCTCGCTGAGGTCGGCAACGACGACGAATGAGCCGGCGGCGGCCAGTTCCCGGGCGGTTGCCTCACCGAGGCCGCTCGCGCCACCCGACACGATCGCTGTGATTCCGTTCAGTTCCATGGCCGGCAGAATACGCGAGCGGGTTACCCGAATAACGCGAACTTCTGAAGAGGGCATGTGAGCGTTATTCGCCAACCGGCTAGCGAGCGCAGGCCCCTGGGCTTGTGCGAGCGGCCGGTGCAGTGGCGATAGCAACAACCGCAGCGAGCCCTGGCGAAGAACGCGAACTTTTGAAAAGACACAGCGCCCGCGCCGCCGTCACGTTCCCTGCGGCAGCAGCCCCGCCGGACAGCGGCCGCTCCGGTCCGCGGTCTCGTACGGGAACCGCGGCGCGAACGCCGGCGCCAGGTCGGAAAGCCAGGTGGCTGACGGGTCATACCTGGCAAAGAACGGCACGCCCACCAGCTCCGGCCGTCGTGCCTGGATCAGGTGCAGGACGAACACCTTCTCGCCGGCCACCTCGGCGATGCCGTCCACGCAGACCTTGCCGGGCGTGGCCGACATCGACGGGCCGCGGACCGTGCGGCACAACCCGGACACGCTCTGGTATGCCTCACGGTAGATCTCGTAGCTGCGGGCCAGCGGCACGGCGAAGTAGTCCTGCGGGCCCGTGTCCCGCTCGACGAACATGTAATACGGAATCATCCCCATCCGCACCTGCGCCCGCCACATGCCTGACCACATGCCTGGGGCGTCATTGATGGAGCGGATCAGCGGGGCCTGGGTCCGGATCACGGCGCCGGCATCTCTGATGCGGCGTACCGCCTCGGCCACGAGTGGCGGCTCAAGCTCCCGCGGATGGGAGAAGTGCGCCATCAGCGCCAGGCTCCGGCCGGAGGCGGCAACCTGCTCGAACAGCCGCAGCGTGCCCGCCGCGTCCGGGTCGCTGACAAACCGCTGCGGCCAGTACGCCAGCGACTTGGTGCCGATCCGGATCGACTCGAGCTGCTCCAGCGCAGGGTCGAGCAGCGGCTCGATATAACGGCGCAGCACCGTCTCGCCCATGATCATCGGATCGCCGCCGGTGATCAGGACGCTGGTCACCTCCGGATGCGCGAGGAGGTAGGCGACGAGCGAGCCGATGTCGTCCGTGGCCATCTTGAGGTCTGGCTCGTCGACGAACTGCGCCCACCTGAAGCAGTACGTGCAGTAAGCGTGGCAGGTCTGCCCCTGCCGGGGGAAGAAGAGCACGGTTTCCGGGTACTTGTGCTGGAGCCCTGACAGTGGCTGATCCCCCAGCTCGGGAACGTTGAGCGCAAGCTGCCCCGCGGGATGCGGGTTGAGCCGCATCCGCACCTCATGGGCGAGGGCACGCAGTTCCGCCTCTGGCACGCCCGCCGTGATAGCGGCCGAGAGCCTGGCGACATCGGCTGCGGGGAGCATGTCAGGCTGCGGGAACACGAGCCGGTAGATGGGGTCGTCCGGGGCACTTTGCCAGTCGATCAGCTCCTCGGCCACGTAGGCGTTTGTACGGAACGGAAGCACCGTTGCGACCGCACGGACCGCAAGCCGCTCGCTAGCGGACAGGCCGGCCCGTTCCGTGAGCATGTCCAGGTGCTTTGCGGTGTACGCACGAAACCGGCGGCCAGCCGACGGCGCAGCCGGGACGACTTGCTGGACTGACGTCACGCATCTCCTTCCGGGTCCGCGCTCTCAGCGGGCTGGCTGTGAGCGCGAGAAATTGCCCTGCGGGCAGCTCATGCGGCTGATTCTTCAGATCCCCGGATGTGACCAAGACCACCGGCGGCAGCTCACCACCACACTCACGATGCCGAACGCGCCGCCACTGACTGTGGTTCTCCACCGATAATTTCCCGGCTGCGATGATCTTAACCGGCTGCCACCTCCTTATGTCGCTCAGTGAGCGGCATAAACATGACCGGTCGCTGAAAGACTGCCTGTGCCCTGGCCGACCGTACGTGCCGCCGCCCGGGGAGAGCAGCCGGTAAGGTCGGGGGCGCGTGGAGATAATAGTGACTGGACTGCTGCTCCCCCGGCAAAAGCACGAAGAATGTAATGTGAGGTGCCGTGGCTCGTCCCATTCGCCGCCGTGGGCTGGCCGCTGTCCGCCGGGACGCCGCCCACCCGCCCGCCAGCGCGCTGCCGCGCTGAGCCCCGCCAGGGCTCACCCGTGGCACCCGACCACAGCCTCTCCCCCTCCGCGGACGGCCCTGATCCCGTCATAGCGGTCGACGCCATGGGCGGCGACCACGCTCCCGGCGAGATCATCGCGGGGGCCCTGGCCGCGCACCGCGAGCACGGGGTGCGGGTGGTCCTCGCCGGGCAGCCGCCGCGGCTGGCGCCGGTGCTCGCCGCGCTCGGCGCCGCCCGTGGCGAGGTGCCCATCGCCCCCGCGGAGGACGTCCTCGGCATGGATGAGGGCGCACTGGCCATCCGGCGCCGCCCACGGTCGAGTATCGCGATCGCGTGCCAGCTGGTCAGACGAGGCCAGGCGGCGGCGGTGGTGTCGGCGGGGTCAACCGGCGGGATCGTCACCACCGCCAGGCTCAGGCTGCGCCCGCTGGCGGGTGGCCTGCGCCCGGCACTCGCAGCCGTGCTGCCCACACGCCCGGGCCCCACGGTGCTGATCGACGTCGGCGCCACCGCGGACCCGAAGCCGGAGATGCTTGTCCACTTCGCCCAGCTCGGTGTCGCCTACGCGCAGATCACCCTCGGCATCCAGGCACCGCGTGTCGGCCTGCTCACCATCGGGGCCGAGCCGGGCAAGGGAAACAAGCTCACCAGGCGCGCACACGAACTGCTGGCCGCGGACCCGGTGCACGGAGCCTCGCCGCTGAATTTCGCCGGGAACATCGAGGGCGGTGACCTGATGGCCGGCAAGGTCGACGTGATCGTCACCGACGGGTTCACCGGCAACGTTGCGTTGAAGACCCTCGAGGGATCGGTCCGTTTCGCGGCATCACAGCTCCGTGACGCCGTCACTGCGACCAGGGCGGCGCGCCTCGGTGCCATGCTTCAGCGCCGCGCCTTCCGTGAGATGGCGCAACGGCTCGACGCGGAGACGTACGGCGGAGCGGCACTGCTCGGGCTCGGCGGGACGGTCGTCATAGCCCACGGAGCGAGCACCGCGCGGGGCGTGACATCCGCATGCGTACTCGCCGCTGACCTGGCGCGCGGCCAGATTATCGACAAGATCAGGGAGCGGCTGGGGCCCGGCCGCACCGGGCACTTCCTTCGCCGTCCCTGAGCCGGCCGGCGACGGCCGGTCGCGCTGCTGCGGGCCGGCAGCGGCGCTGCGGAGGGCGCGCGCCGGCCCGGCTCCCCGCCAGCGATATTCAGTTAGACGTCGCCGATAGGCTTAACTCATGGCCAATCCGCAGGAGGTGCTTGCGCGCCGGGTGCAGGATGGGCTCGCCGTGGCGTTCGGCGAGGCCTACCGTGACACGGACCCGCTGATCCGGCCGTCCCAGCATGCCGATTTCCAGGCCAACGTGGCGCTGTCGCTAGCCCGCCGGCTCGGCCGCCCGCCACGGGAGGTCGCCGCGGAGCTGGCCCGCTCCCTCCGCATCGCTGACATCTGCCTCGAGCCACAGGTGAGCGGCCCGGGATTCATCAACCTGACCCTGCGCGACGACTGGATAGCCGGCCAGGCCGGCGCCATGCTGGCCAACGAGCGGCTCGGCGTTGACGTGGCCACGGCACCGCAAACGGTCGTCGTGGAGTACTCATCGCCCAACATCGCCAAGGAGATGCACGTCGGGCACTTGCGGACGACGATCGTGGGCGACGCCATCGCGCGCGTGCTGGATTTCGCCGGCCACAATGTCATCAGGGACAACCACGTCGGTGACTGGGGCACGCCGTTCGGGATGCTGATCGAGCACCTGCTCGACGTGGGGGAGGGCTCGGCGGAAGCCGGGCTCCTCGAGACCGACCCGAATGCCTTCTACCAGGCGGCGCGGGCCAAGTTCGACTCCGATCCCGCCTTCGCCGACCGCTCCCGGCAGCGCGTCGTCCTGCTCCACGGCGGAGATCCGGGCACACTGCGGCTCTGGCAGGAACTGGTCGACCTGTCCAAGGAATACCTGCACCGGATGTACGGGCGGCTGCGTGTCACGCTGACCGACGACGACATCCGGGGCGAGAGCTTCTACAACGCCATGCTCGCCGACGTCGTGGCCGACCTGTCCGCGCAGGGCCTAGCGGTGGAGAACGAGGGTGCGCTGTGCGTCTTTCCCCCCGGCTTCACCGGCCGCGACGGCAGCCCGCTGCCGGTCATCGTGAGGAAAAGCGACGGCGCGTACAACTACTCCACCACCGACCTCGCCACGATCCGCTACCGGGTCGACGAGCTGAACTGCGACCGGGCCATCTACGTGGTCGGCTCGGCCCAGGCGCTGCACTTCCGCATGGTGTTCGCGGTGGCGCGCGAGGCAGGCTGGATCCCCGAGACGGCGAGCTTCGAGCACGCCCAGATCGGCAACGTCCTGGGCACGGACGGGAAGCTCCTGCGGACCCGCTCGGGTGGCACGATCAAGCTGAGCGACCTGCTCCAGGAGGGCGTGGACCGGGCCCGCGGCATCCTGGACGAGGTGGAGGCGAGCTCGCGGTTTGACGAGTCGGCCGTGCAGTCGATCGCCGAGGCGGTCGGCATTGGCGCGGTGAAGTACGCCGATCTGTCAACGGCCCGCGACAGCGAGTACGTGTTCGACTGGGACCGGATGATCTCGTTCAAGGGCAACACCGGCCCGTACCTGCAGTACGCGACGGCGCGGATCCGGTCGATCTTCCGGAAGGCCGGGCTGGTGCCGGAGCAGGCCGCGGCGCCGATCATCCTCGTGGAACAGGCCGAACGGGCACTGGCCATGAAGCTTCTGGACTTCGGCGCCGTCGTTCCGGCAGTGGCGGAAACGGCCGAACCGCACCGGCTGTGCACCTATCTTTTCGAGGTGGCCAGCATGTTCACGGCGTTCTACGAGAACTGCCCAGTGCTGAAGGCCGACGATGACGAGGTCCGGGCGTCCCGGCTCGCAGTCTGCGCGCTGACGCTGCGGGTGCTGGTGACCGGGCTAGATCTGCTCGGCGTACCAGTGCCTGAGCGGATGTAGCTGCCGGCCCTCCCCGTCCGGGGCCGGCGGGCGCCATAGGCGGCGCCGGGGCCTGCCAGCGAGCCGGGTAGCGCGGCGCGCGCACGCGTCGGCAGGTCCCGCCGCCGGAACCTCCGGGGAGCTGTTCCCGTTCGCGATAACAGGAAGTCCGCGGCGGCACGGCTGACAGGGGAAGATAATACTGAAACGATATGGCTGACAATAGGCACATTCCCCGCGTGCTCGTCGTCGACGACGAGCCCAACATCCGCGAGCTCGTCCAGGTTGCGCTGAACTTCCACGGCTGCACGGTGCTGACGGCGGCCAGCGGCAAGGCTGCTCTGCGCGATGCCGAGACCGCCGAGCCCGATCTGATCGTGCTCGATGTCGTGCTGCCCGACCTTGACGGCTTCGAGGTGTGCCGCAGGCTCCGCGCCCGCGGCGACGACGTGCCGATCATCTTCCTCACGGCCCGCGACACCTCCTCCGACACCGTCCAGGGCCTCGCGCTCGGCGGTGACGATTATGTGACGAAGCCGTTCTCGGTGGAGGCCCTGGTCGCCCGCATCCGGGCGGTGCTCCGCAGGACATCCCGTCCGGATGCGGGTGATGACGCCGGGGAGGAAACCGCGACGCTGCGCGCGGGCGACCTGGAACTCGACGAGTCTCGCTGGACGGTGCACCGTGCGGGCACGCCGGTGGAGCTGTCACCCACCGAGTTCCGGCTGCTGGCCTATCTCATGCGGCACGAGGGCCGGGTCCTCACCAGGGCACAGCTCCTTGAGAACGTCTGGGGCTGGGATTACGCGGGCCAGTCACAGATTGTCGAAACCTACGTCAGCTATCTGCGGCGGAAACTCGATCCGCTGGGTCCGCCGCTGATCCACACCCAGCGCGGCGTCGGCTACACGCTGCGCCCTCCGCATTCCGGCCCGGATGCCGCTGCGGAATCCACAGGATGAAGCGTCCCCTGCGATGGTCGCTGCGTGCCCGGCTGCTCGCAGGGTTGATCGGCGTGACCGCCATGTTCCTGCTCATCATGGGCACGGTCAGCACATTCGTGATGAGCAGCCACCTGGACGCGCAGTTCAACAACAGCCTCCTGGCGGCCCTCGGCCGGTCGTCCAGCGAGCTGAAGGACACCCCGGCCTACGCGATTGCCATCGTGACGCCGCCGGACAAGGTCATGTCGTACGACAATGGCTCACCCGATGCAGCGCGGCTCGCCGCCGGGCTCCGCAAAATACCGCTCGTTCCGCTGATCCAGTACACAAGGACGCGCCAGATATTCGCGATTCCCGGTGCCGGTACCCCGCTGGCGGCGGCCGCGCGGCACACGGTTCCCCCGCCGGGCGCGCGGCACGTAGGTCACCAGGCGGCGGACGCTGACATTCTCGTGGTCGCGGAGCCGCGCGGCCGGGTCGTCGCCGAGGTGCGCAGCCTGATCGTCACCGAGCTGATCACGGGCTGCGTCCTGCTCGCGGTGCTCGCCGTCGGCGGCCGGTGGCTGATCGGCCGGGGACTCGCGCCGCTGCACCAGATGGCCACGACCGCGAAGCAGATCACCACCCGGGGCGATCTCACCGCGCGCATGCCCGTCCCCAGTGATCATGCGGAGGTTGGCCGGCTGGCCGATGCGATCAACACGATGCTGAACAGGATCGAGCAGGCGTTCGGCGCCCGGCTGCACTCCGAGCAGAAGGTCCGCCAGTTCGCCGCGGATGCGTCGCATGAGCTGCGCACGCCGCTCACTACCATCCGCGGGTACGCCGAGCTGTACGGCCAGGGAGCACTGGGCCCGGATCAGCTCCCGAACGCGATGCGCCGGATCGATGAGGAGTCGCAGCGGATGAGCAGGCTGGTGACCAAGCTGCTCGAGCTGGCGCGGCTCGACCGTACCTCCTCGCTCGACCTGAGCCGGACCGATCTTGCCCTCCTCGTGCGTGACGCGGTAGCCGACGCCAGCGCCGTCGAGCCGGGCCGGCCCGTGCGGATGGAGACGCCGGAGCAGCTGATGATCAGCGCTGATGAGCCGAGGATCCGCCAGATCCTGGCCAACCTGCTGGCCAACGTTCGTGAGCACACGCCGCCGGAGACGCCGGTCACGGTCCGTCTCGCCCAAGCCGGTGAGGGAGCGCTGATCGAGGTCGCCGACGCGGGGCCGGGCATGGGGGCGGAAGATGCGGCGCGGGCCTTCGACCGTTTCTACCGGGGGAAGCACGACCCGGATGCGGTGGCGGGCGAGGCAGGGAGCGGCCTGGGGCTGTCGATCGTGCAGGCGATCGCTACCGCGCACAATGGGCACGCCGACCTGCTGTCCGCTCCCGGGCGCGGTACCCGCGTGCGCGTCTGGCTGCCCGCGCGCATGGATCCCTGACGCCCCGGGCCGGGCGGCCCGCCGTGGGTCGCTAGAGGTCGCTAAGAGAGCCGCTCGATGATCGTCGCGTTGGCCTGGCCGCCGCCCTCGCACATCGTCTGCAGGCCGTACCGGCCGCCGCTGCGCTCAAGCTCGTGCACGAGCTTGGTCATCAGGATCGCGCCGGTCGCGCCCAGCGGGTGGCCGAGCGCGATCGCCCCGCCGTTCGGGTTTGTCTTCTCCAGGGACGCCCCCGTCTCGGCGGACCAGGCGAGCAGCACGGGAGCGAATGCCTCGTTCACCTCGTACACGTCGATGTCGCGGATCCCGAGGCCGGCCTTGGACAGTACCCGCTCCGTGGCGGGAATCGGCCCGGTCAGCATCAGCACTGGATCGGACCCGGCTACAGCGAGCGCCCGGATGCGGGCCAGCGGGCGGAGATCGTACCGGCTCAGCGCCGCTTCCGAGGCGATCAGCAGCGCGGCTGCCCCGTCAGAGATCTGCGATGATGTAGCGGCGGTGATCTCCCAGCCCTCACGTAGCGCGGGCAGGGCGGCCATCTTCCCGAGTGAGGTGTCACGGCGTGGGCCCTCATCATCCCGTATGCCGTTCATGGGGGCGATCTCGCGGCTGAACCGTCCCTCGTCAATCGCCCGGATGGCCCGCTGATGGCTCTCCAGCGCGAACTCCTCGAGCTGGCTCCGCTTCAGGCCCCACTTCTCGCAGATGAGCTGCGCCCCGCGGAACTGCGAGATCTCCTGGTCCCCGTACCGGTCCGCCCATCCCTGCCCGTACGGCAGCGGCATGCCCTTCTCCAGCGGCAGCGTGGCCGTGGAGCCTATCGGCACGATGCTCATGCTCTCGACGCCGCCCGCGACAACAAGGTCCTGCGTGCCGGAGAGCACGCCCTGGGCGGCGAAGTGGATGGCCTGCTGTGATGACCCGCACTGCCGGTCGATGGTGACGCCGGGCACGCTCTCCGGCAGCCCGGCCGAAAGCCACGCCGTCCGCGCGATGTCCATGGTCTGGGGCCCGATCTGGGAAACGCAGCCCATGATCACGTCGTCCACGGCTGCCGGATCCACCCCGGTGCGGCGGAGGAGTTCCGCCAGCACGTGTGCTGCGAGGTCCGCTGGGTGGACCGTCGCGAGGCCGCCGTTCCGCCTGCCGACCGGGGTCCGGACCGCCCCAGCGATGTATGCCTCAGCCATCGTGGCCTCCATCGACCATTGCTGTGTCTTCTTCAACGCGAAGCGCTGATTCAGGCCTCATATATGGTATATACCGTGATTCTACCCCGCACCCGCTCCCCTGCCGCCCCGCGGAAAGTGGCGTAGGGTCGTGGGATCGGCCAGTGCCCCGTCAGGGACGGCGACCATGAGCGGACTCATTTTGCTGGTGTTCCTCGCCGTCCTCGTGGCCTACTTCTGGAACCGGTTCCGCGGGCGCGCGGGCCTGGCGGTCTCCGGCCGCACGTGGGCCGGCGTGATCGTCGTCTTCGTCCTGCTGGTGCTGATGCTGTGGGCATCCGGTAATGGCCGGTGACCGTTGAGCGGCATCTCGAACCAGACCGCCTTACCATTCCGGGTTGGCCTGGATCCCCATCTGGCGGCTAGCTGCTCGACCAGGTAGAGGCCCCGGCCGCCTTCGTCGTTCTCCTCGGCGGCGCGGATCCGGGGCAGCCGCATGTCCGCGTCGAACACCTCCACCCAGATAGCCGAAGAGCCCCGCCGCAGCCGCAGCGCGAAATCCTTCGGCGCCGTGCCGGGGAAGCCCCCCTGATCCGTACCCATGACGGGCACGGGAACCTCCCATGGCACCGGCGGCGCGGGTGGCGCCATGGCCCCGGCCGGGGCCGGGGCCGGGGCCGGGATAGGCATGGCCGCCGTGTCGGGCAGGAGCTCCGGCCCGGCATCGAAATCGCCGAACTCACGGCGCGGGCTGGGCGTGGCCGAGGTGTGCAGGACCGCGTTGGTGACCACCTCGGAGACGAGCAAGCACGCAAGCTCGGACTGCTCGCGGTCCATGCCCCATGCCCGGAAGGTCTCCAGCGCCATCCGGCGTGCCTCTGACACCATGACGGGCTCGGCGGGGAAGACCCGTTCCCGGGCATCGAGCTCACCGGGCAGTGAGCGGACAACCAGGATCGCCATGTCGTCGTCGATGTCGCCGGGGACGGCCTGCTGCGCCGCTTGGGCGATCGCGTCGGCGCCGCCCGCGGCCACCGCGCTCACCGCGCGGCACAGCATGTCGACGGCCTCTTCCTCGCTGTAGTGCCCGGAGCCGTCGGCACATGTCCTCCGGTCGGTCAGGCCATCGGTGTAGAGGACGAGGGTGGCATCCGGGGGCAGGACCAGCGTCTCCTCTTTGTACGTGGGCAGCCCACGGATACCGTTGCCGCGGACGCCGAGCAGGACGCCCTTGTTGCGGACCTCCATCTGCCTGGCCTGGCCGTCGACCATGAGGAGCGGCGCGTCATGACCGGCATTGGCGAAGGACAGCTCACGCGACCAGGGATCGTAGACAAGGTAGGTGCAGCTCACGGTGGGCGGGTCACCGGCCAGCAGCCCCGTGTCGGCACTTGCGGGACCCATCGAGCGGCACCACTCGTCAAGCTTGCGCAGAATGTCTGCCGGGGCCTTCTCATCCTGGGCGAACGCGCGGAGCGCGGCCCGGAGCTGGCCCATGATGGCCGCCGCCCGCGGTCCGCGCCCTTCGACATCGCCGATGACGATCCCGACCCGGCCGGCGGCCAGCGGGATGACGTCGTACCAGTCGCCGCCGACCTGGGTCTGGATGCCCTGGCCGTGGGTTTCCAGCGGCTCGGCAGGCACGTACCTGCAGGCCATGTCCAGGCCGTCCAGTTCGGGGAGCTCCTGGGGAAGCAGGCTCTTCTGGAACGCCAGGGCCGTCTGCCGCTCCGCCTCGAACAGCATCGCGTTGTCGATGGCGATGGCGATGCGGCTGGCGATCGCGCCGAACAGGTCACGATCGCTTGCACCGTAGTGCCGGCCCGTCCTATTGGTGAGCCTGGACAATGCCAGGCTCATGACACCGAGCAGCTCGCCCCGGGCGTTGAGCGGCGACGCGATGACCGAAACCATCCCGGCTTCCTTGGCGGCGCGGAGGCTGCCCGCGCTCGGCGCCGGGTAGTCCTCATCCTGCAGGTCTTCCACGACAACGGTCTCCATCCGCGCCATGGCCTGCTGGCAGAAGTGGCCTTCGGGGTAGGTAATCTCCTCGCCTACCAGGGCCCAGGTGCCGGGCGGCGGCCGCCAGCCGTTGGCGTGCGTCTGCACCCGCCGGATCAGCTTGTCGCCATGGTAGAGATCGATGAAGCAGTGATCGGCGAACTGCGGGACAAGCATCTCGGCGACATGACGGAGGGTCGCGCCGAGTTCGAGTGAGCCGCCCAGCCGCTCGCCGATGCGCTCGAGCAGCCCGATCCTGTCCCGCTCCGCAAGGCTGTCGCGGCTGGCCTTGCGCGCGAAGATGATGATGCCGTCGATGGCGCCGGACCGATGGCGCATCGGCACGGCGTAGGCACGGACCAGCACGCTGAGCCGGTCATCGCGCGCGGAGGCGAAGGTGCCCTCCCAGGGCCGGCCGCGCAGCACGTTCCTGGCAAGCTCGGCGGCCTTGTAGCGGTCGCCGTCACCGAATCCGATGGAGAAGATGGACTGCCCGATGAACCGTGACACGTCACCCGGAACCTGGAAAAGCCGCGCGGCAAACGGGTTCACATAGAGCAGGATGCTCCGCCGGTCGGTGACGATGATGCCCACCTCGGCCTGATCCAGCAGCATTTCAGCGGGCAGGCACCATTCGCTCGCGGCGCCGGCCTTGGGATTCATATCCCCGCCCCGCAGCCGGGGACGGCGCCACCGGCCTGTGCGCTCGCGCCCGCCATTGGCTGGCTCTTCTCACAGCCGCGACACGAACACGTGCGCGGCGATCTGGCGGGGCAGTTCCGCCTCGGCACTATCAGCGCTGTCGCCACACGTCACTCGCACACCGTTGTCGCTCGTCGCAAGCATTACCTCTCGTCCGGGTTGTATCCCAGTGCGCTTGAGTTTAAGCATCAGAACGAGATCACTTTGGACCTGTTCGCTAATGCGGCGGACCACAACGGGTGCCGGTTCCGCCGAGGCGGCCTTGGTCATCGCCTCGTCACCGTCCTGCATCGCATCGAGTACCTGCGCCCTGGCCCGGGACGGTATCCCCAGTTCCTCGAGGCCGGGTATCACGTTCCCGTGCGGGCAGCGGACCGGGTGGCCGAGCAGTTCGAACAGGCGGCGCTCTACGCTCTCCGATATCACGTGCTCCCAGCGGCAGGCCTCGATGTGCACCTCTTCCCAGGGCAGCTGGATGACGCCGACGAGAAGGCACTCGGCCAGCCGGTGCTTGCGCATCACCCTGGTGGCGAGCGTCCTGCCGACATCGCTGAGCGACAGCTGGCGGTCACCGGCCACGTGCAGCAGCCCGTCCCGCTCCATCCTGGCCACGGTCTGGCTCACGGTCGGCCCGCTTTGCGCGAGCCGCTCGGCGATACGGGCACGAAGCGGGATGATCCCCTCCTCTTCGAGCTCGAAGATGGTACGGAGGTACATCTCTGTCGTGTCGATAAGCCCATGGGCGGTCAACTGCTCTTCCTCCTGCTTGTGATGCTATGCCGCGGGAGGACATGGGATACCACCCGGCGCCACGGCTACGGCGAGAGCCTCTCGACGATCCAGCCGCCCATCGCACGCCGGTACCGCAGGCGGTCGTGCAGCCTGTTCTCGCGTGACTGCCAGAACTCGATGGTCTCCGGCGCGAGCAGGTACCCACCCCAGAAATCCGGCATCGGCACGTCCGTGCCGGGCGGCCAGCGCCGCTCTAGCTCGGCGTACCGCTCATCGAGTTCCGCCCGCGAGCCGACCACCTGGGACTGCCTGCTGGTCCACGCCCCGATTTGCGACCCTCGGGGCCTGGACCGGAAGTAGGGCTCACTTTGTTCCGTGGACAGGGCGCTGACCGGTCCTTCCACGGTTACCTGGCG